>PMUN01000147.1 GCA_003166875.1 Bryobacterales bacterium
TTTTCCCGCCCATTTTGTAATTCGCCAGGGACAGGCTTCGAAGGCAAGAAATGCCGGTGTTATGCGCTCATGAACGGAAGAACGGCTACGTACAAAAGGCCATCGTGGATTTGCGGGGGCAGGCCTGGGCTCTGACCCACGCTCAGTGAGCCTGCTTGCCGAAACTATACTTATCGCACCGGCCCCGGCCCCAAGCTGGTGTGTCGTAGGGCAAAGAAGCAAATCGCAATAACCAGGATTACGACTACAATAATCAGCGTCACAATCCAGAGCTGCCGTTGAGACCGTCGCTCAATTTTGGTTCTCGGCTCATGTAGGTTGGAACTCATGACCGCCTCCCCTCTCCTGTTGTACAGTGGTCACTCTTCGTGTCCGGCGCAGCGACATTTTGCTATTAGCGTTCGCACGCCGAAACAGTGACAGAAACTCCACAGTTCAAAGCAATCTGTATCGTGTTGGGGTGCGAGTTCAGGCGCTTCTGGATCATACCCTCAAACGTGGGGCCATACCCACACCAGAATATTATTTTGCCCCATTCATTCTAACTCTCAATGCCAGCTCCCAGTGCCAACTTGTTTCTGGGTCCAGCACCGACCACCACGCGGCACTTTGCAATTTGTTCCTCGCACGGCATATGCCCGTAAAGGCGACATCCGTCGGCACGAGCGCGTACCCCAAGCCGCACCGGTTCAGGTTAGTTGGCGAGACCGTCTTGGAAACGAAAAATTCGCGTGTTAGCGGCCAGCGGCAGGAATTGCCAGCGCCAGAGCTGGCGGTCGAAACGAAACATTAACAAGACCAGTCCACCAAGGGCTAGAACACCTGTTCCTGGCGAATTGATAGAATCACGCGGCGATTGGAGTCTGGTACAACCCTCGACAGTGCCTCCGCCACTGGTACGAATCGAGCGCTATTGGTGTCAACGACCCGTCAACAGTCGGCTCTGGCAAGCGTCCTTCCAGCCCCGCATGCGTTCGATGGCCATTATAGTAATGTTGAAAATCGAGCAGCTTCGTCTCGAGATCGGCCCTCGTCCAGAATAGGATCCGGTCGAGGTACTCGCGCCGAACCGTCCCGATCAGTCGCTCTACGAAGGGATGCGAAAGTGGCACGTAAGGAACAGACTTGATTTCCGTAATCTCGAGTACCCGAAGATTGGCTTGCCACTGGTGGAATCGATACAGCGGATCATGATCCGAGCTGAGGTATTTTGGCAGACGATGCCCGCGAATCGCTCGATGAAACATCCGGCACAGTGCCACTCCATCAACGATGCCACTGTGGACGCCAAACCCGATTACCCGACGCGTAAATTGGTCCATCACAACGAGAACCCAATGTGTTCTCAGTGTTGCCGATTCGCATCGGAATAAATCGCAGCTCCACAAACTATCCTTCATGTGGCCGATAAACGTAAGCCAGGAAGGACCTCCCGAATCCGATTCCGGCCGGTAATGAACCATCAGGACAAGCCGAACAACATCTTTGTCGATGTCGACGCCGAAAGCCAGCGCGATCTGCTGAGCGATGCGGGGACAACCCCAGCTGGGATTACGACGTTTCATTGCAACGACGGCGTCGATGAGGTCTTTCCTCGGTCCCTTCGGGCCAGGCCGACGCCCGCGCTGGTGCGAAAACAACATGCGGTATTTTCGTTTCCTCAGCACACTGTGGAAGTGCAGCAGAGTAGAAGGCTTTAGAACGATGGCGGAACGGAGAACGCGTGCCCGGAGCATGAAAAGGGTACACAAACCGGCGATGATCCTATCGGCGGTGCGCAGCTTAGGCGCACGCTTGCGGCCGCGATTGAGGACGAGCAGTTGATGCCTGATCAGCACGGATTCCGCAACAACGGAGCGGAGTCCGCCCGGCCTTGCCAGTCGGGCAACGGTGACAATCAAATGAACGAATAGGATCAGTAAGTCGCGCATCCCGGCAATAGTATCAGCACCTCAAAACCAACGCATTTCTGCCAAAGTTGGTAATTCGCCACGGACAGGTTAATTTTACTTAATTGTCAAGGTAAATACGCCATCGTGCGGCAGGCTGCTTCACTTAGGAGATTTAACCATGTGGAAGGCCCCTATCAACGAGGCCCCAGGCTCTCTCGGCAGCAGATGGCATGTCCGCGATTTAGTCGTCACCTACCCGGCATTGTCGTGGCGGTATTGGCTACTGGTCAAGCCGTTACTCGCGAGAGCCAAAAGGAGCGTTGCGGAAGGCATCGGAAGTGGAGCTGTGAAGGCGATGCCACGCAAGTCGATTTCTGCACCTCCTTTCAACCGGCCTGCAGATGTTGTTGACCAATTCCGCCGTCAGGCGGTGGTTACCATTCGACAATGATGTGGTTCTCGTCATGCAAGCCTACACGGCCAGATGTTTCGTACAAACGCGCCCTCCCTTTGAGGTTGAACTGTGGTTCGAGGAAGACCCCTCGCAATGGAAAGCATATTTCTACTTCGACGACAGGATGCTGTTAAATTCCGGCGGCGAACCAATAACCTGCCCTCGGGCGGATATCTCGACTTGTCGCATCTGGATCTCGTGGAGCGCGTCATGCCGGCCATCGCATACAGAGCCATCGGGCTTCGAAGCGGGTTTGCAGCGTGCCCACGTACGGTCTTCGACGTGGAGAAGTGGCGCTGGCAATCCGGGGCCATGTATGGGACCGGACAGCACAGTAGAAGCCGCATCCGTTGAGGTGGTCCCCAACCTCCTTTGAGGAATTCCTCGACCGATCATGCTACAGGTCGTCGGCAGGATCAAGCGCCGCACAGAACAGAATGCGTGCCTTGGCCATGAGCGCGCCTCCGTGGCAGCGAATGGCACTCACGGATTTGCGAGTGGCTTTGGCGGGATGGCAGGTCATGGACATCAACGTCCTGCCGCACCATCGTTCTTCCGCCCAGCCTCGTAATTATCCGCGACTGCCGCCGCGGTCCCACTCCCGGGGGCTTGCATCCGTCTTGGGACCCCGCGAATCAGATTCCCGCCTCCTGGCTGAAATACTGATAATCTTCCCGCGATCCGCCCTGGCCCTTGCCGATGTGTGCGTAGCTCTCGACGAATTCGATCGCGCGAATGTACTTGACCATCGTGAAACCGAGCTGCGTCTCCACGCGCAGGCGGAGCGGCGCTCCGTGATCGATCGGGAGCGGTTGACCATTCATTTCATAGGCAAGGATCGTTTGCGGATCTTGCGCCAGCTCCAGGCGAATCGTTCCGTAGAAATATCCCGGTCCCTGGGCGTGCGGCTCCGATGTGGATTTGTTGTCGAACGCGTAGAAGACAATGTACCGGGCTCCAGGAAGCGGCCGGCAGAGTGCGACGATCTGACGCAGAGAGACGCCGCTCCACTCGGCGACGCCCGACCAGCCCTGAATGCAGCAGTGCTTGGTGATCTGAGTTTTTTTCGGCATAGCGCGGAGGTCGGCCAGCGTGAGGCGCAGCGGCTTTTCGACCAACCCGCCCGCCTCTAGGACATAATTGGCGAAGTGACCGCGCGCCATCGCCAGGTAAGTCTCCTCTTTCGGTGCGCGGCCGTTGACCCAGAAATATGGCGAGATGTCCGCACGCGCGTAATGCTGCGCGGAGATTTCATGGCCGAAGAGCAAGGTGCGCAGCGGATCGGTAATGGACTGCGTCGCCTTCTGGACAAAGCGCGGGCGCCAGTGCGAACACAATGTAGTCACGACATGGATGACCAGGATGCCGACCAACCCGGACAGCCAGACGACAAGAGCGCGCGTCAGGTGCGGATCGTGCGTCTCGCCCAGAACAATCACCGCCAGCCCTTTGCGGAAGCCGTGCAGGACCACGAGCGCAACATGACCGATAAAGAAGAGGACGAACGCGCACAGAGCCAGGAAATGCAGACTCCGCGCGGCCTGCCTTCCGTGAAAGATTTTGATGTACCACGGGAAGCGACCGGCGATGGCGGGCGACATCGCTATCCCGGTCGCGATGCTGAACGGTGCTAGCAGGAATACGACCGCCGCATAGCTCAGCTGTTGCAGCGCGTTGTATGTTCCCGGCGTTTCCACGATGTGAAGGGTCAGGTAGCTGAGCATCGCGCGTCCGGCGTCGGGCACAATCTGCCAGGAAGCTGGAATCAGGCGGCGCCATTCCGGCGAGGCCAACAGCATCGCGATGTAGACCAGGCCTGTCAGCAGCCAGCCGAAATCCGCGAGAAAATGCCAGTGCCGCCCGAGGCCCAGATTTTCCCGACCGGGGAGGGCGATCGCGGACGGGAACGAGCTCTCCTCGTCACTGGCGGTCCAGAGCCGGTCGCCGGGTCTCTGCTTTCTCGTGAATTTGAGCCATTCACTGCCGGGCGTGCAGTGATCGTTCCAGTAAAGTCTCGGATGAGCGCTCAGGATCTCGAGACCGCTGCGAACGAGAAGCGATATGAGGAGAAAGTTGAAGAAGTGCGTTGCCCGCAGCCACAACGGATAGTCAAGAGGCATCATTGATTACATTCTCAAGCCGTGGTCTAAGCTCCCAGGACTCGCTGTCGAAAACGAATCGTGGGGTTCCATCGCAAGGCTCTCGGTAAGACAAGTCTATTCCCGCCGCAACTCCTTTGCCTTCTATGTGGTCAATCAGGGCCGTGAAAGCTTCCTGCGCTACTCCCTGACGCCCGCCAGATTCTTGTACGCCCGGATCGCGGCGTTTTGAAACTCCCACGCTTGTTGCCCGGCTGGCGGTGCGCCCTTCCACACGAGCTGCCACGCGAATCCTTGCGCAAGCGGTCGTGCGATGACGTGCGAGGCTTGGTCGGCGAACTCAGGGTATAGTTTGGCTGCTTCGGCGAGAGCAAGGCGATTCAGCTCAGGGTCGATTTCGATCGACTGCATGGGATTATCATAACGTCGCCGAGCTGAAGCGCCGTCAGCGCCTGGCCCAGTCTAGGACATGGCGTCACGGACAGTTGACGGAAGCTGACGGTCACCCCTGGGATACGATTCGCAGTTACGTCTCCGTCGGTTTATTCTTACTACCCGGTGGCCGTCCCCTCCGCTTCACTGCCGTCATCCACTTCGGGGGTCTGCCCCGGCGTTTGCTCATTTCCCCGGCTCCTTCGGCGCTTCAATCGCCCTCGCTTCCTCGAACGTCACATCCTCGCCGGCCGCCAAGCGCCGGTCAACTTCCGCGATGACCGCGGGGTTATCACCCAGCGCTCGTTTGAGCAGGTGATCCGCCAGCTTGTCCATCATCTCTGGCGTCATGTCCTCTAGGCTCATTTTCGCGAAGTTGGTCTGTTCAACCCGTTGCTTGTACTTCTCAGGCATGCGCGCCTCGGCGATGCGCAACAGAACTTGCTCAGCCCGCCGATTCTCGAATAGCGGCTTGCCCTCGATGTAAACCTGCTTGCCCTTGTAGAGAATCGGCCGCTCAACGCCATGGACGCCCACTAGGTGCAGCGTGTCCTCTTGCGTGAACTTGTCGCCGGCTTCTTTGAACCGCTGTGGATACCTCGGGTCGCTCTTCATCCAGTCGCTGGAGCAACCAGTGAGGTTACTCCGCCAAACGCGGGTAAGAATCCTTCCGACGTTATTAGTGAAATTGAAAATGGATCGCTGCAGATTTAGTTTGCTGTTTCGCCGGTTGGGTAAAACGCGCCATCGATTCCTGACGCCGCTTACGGTCTGGCAGCCCGATAGTAGCGGTTTGCCGTGGAGCGCGTAAGAAAAAAAGTCAGGATTGCGAAAAACACAACGTGAATGGCCAACTGCGAAAGCGAATTGAAGGCGCTCAGGATCACGTGAGCGCCGATCCAGGCCAGCGCAAGCCAGCGCGCCCAGTTGTGGCCTCGGAGCATATACACGCCACTTACAACCGCCAGAAGACGAATGAGCTCAATCCATACGATTTCATATTGAAACGGCTGCCGGCTGAACTCAGTGGAATGATAAACGAAGCCGATCGCTCCAACCGCTATGTACACCCAACCGATGATTGTCACGGAGAGAGGACGGGTGTTCTTGACCGCTTCTTCGATACTGGGCATCGTCCGCTAATCTACTACGAAATTTCGTTCCCAGGGTGTGGGGCAGCGGCCTGCCCGCGAAGACGGGCCGCCATCCGGCTTAGTAAGGGTACGGAGCGGCGCAACCTGGATAGAAGTGCCAGACTTCGTATTGGTCATAGAATCCTGCGGGACTGCAGACCGGCGCGGCGTATCCATACGACGGATATACGCCGATGCCGAATCCAAACCCTGGGCCATATCCCCGGCCGCCGTAATACCCGCGACCACCGTAATAGGCGCCCCCATAGACATTCCCGCGATTGAAGTTTCCTCTGAAGTTCCCACGTGGCGCAGAGAAGGAACGTCCACCGAAGTTCCTACGGCTTGGTGCGGCATAGGAGTGTCCACTGCTAGATCCTCCCGCATGGCCGCCGCTGAATCCGCCGCCGCGATTCGCCGCCACCACTGGCACTGGACTGAAAGCCGCCATGGCAGCGACAAGAGCTACCGGAGCGACCGCTTTCCTAATTAAACTCAACAATCTGTTTTTCATGACATCCTCCAAACTTCGCCATCCACAAATGCATGCAAGCGGCCGTAGCCAAGGGCTTGAAAGCGTTCGTACATTACGAAAAGAGGCATGCTCAGAAGAACCAGTATGGCCAGATGGCACCACCAGCTACGCGCCCGCGGATCTGAAATGGGTGTACCCGAACACCCTCGGAGCGTTGGAAATCAAATATGGTTCAAGCAACTCCAGATGGCTGTGTGAAGATTCCGAAACGCTTTTTCCCTCTCAACCGAATCGCTGCTTTCGTTGCCGCGCGCTACCGAGCCCGGCTCCCACCAGCGGGCTCCAGCCACCTGGCACAAATCCAGAGAGACTGTCTACTCCTTCTTCTTCAGGGCATGATCATTTTCGCGAATGAAGTCGCGGATTTGGTCTGCCATCCCCAGGAGCTTTTCCCATTGTTCACGGTACAGGGTCACCGGGAATCGCCCCAGCCCGTAAACCGAAAGCCCACCCTTCTCGCTCACCTTGAGCGACATCTGCCCTCTTGCAGGTTTCTTCAACGCTTCGTTCTCGGCACGAAGCCGCTCAATTTCCGCCTTCAAATCTTCTTCGGATGCCATGTGAATACAGATAGCACAAGAGGGCGTGTTTCCTACGACTGTGAATCCGTTGCCTGATGCCCCACACAAGCGCAAAGACGTTTCTGTGTGCCCACCGGTGCGACACGAAGACAAGCTAGATACATTGACCCCTGCGATAAAATCGGCTTATGAAAGTTGATCTCACTGAAGACGAGATCCGGCTCCTGATGGAGGCGGTTGAGCATTTCGACGCCTACCTGCATTCGCAGCGCCGGGAGAGCGATGAGGTCAAGGCTCTGCTGAGGATGCTGCAGAAGCTATTAAAGAAGTAGCCTTTCAAAATCGCACCCGCCACTCGCCGTGATCCCTCATGACGATCACATTGTTCTACACTGAAGGGCGCTATGTCAGACCTCACCCGACGTGTGTTTTTATCGAGCGCCGCGGCGTTGACCGCAAAGCGGGCCATCGGCGCGAATGATCGGATCCGTTTGGGTGTCATCGGAACCGGTGGCCGCGCAACCTACTTAATGAGACTCCTGAGCAGGCTGCCCAGCAACACGCTAGTACATCGTACAAATAGTTCTTTATATTAAAAGGAACTTCTGGTACGCTGGGGCATGCCCCGAGTGGCGCTACCGCTTTACCTCGACGCGCAGACGCGCAACACCCTCGACAAGTTCGTCGCCTCGCCGTCCACGCCGCAGTCCTTGGTGCTGCGCAGCCGCATTGTCTTGGCCGCAGCCGACGGATCGAACAACCAGCAGATCGCTGCCGCGTTGAGAATCCCACCGGTCACGGTGGGAAAGTGGCGGCGATCCTTTGCCATGGACGGCGTCGAAGGCTTGCGCGATTCCCCTCGCTCCGGACGGCCTCCCAAGCATGATGCCGAGACCCGGCGCAAATTGCAAACGCGCGTATGTCAGCAACCGGAGGATCACAGCCGCTGGAGCGTGCGCACCCTGGCCGCCGAACTCGGGCTTCCCGCCAGTACGGTGCACGCCATGCTGGTTGCCGCAAAGCTGCAGCCGCATCGCATCCGGACGTTCACTTTCAGCCCCGATCCTGATTTCGAGGCTAAGTTATTGGATATTGTCGGGTTGTATCTCAACCCGCCGGAGAACGCCTTCGTGCTTTGTGTGGACGAAAAACCCAGCATTCAGGCGCTGGATCGGACGCAGCCGTTGTTGCCGTTGAGAGCCAGGAAGCCTCGTTCCTGGACCAACGAATACGTCCGACATGGCACGCAGACGTTGTTGGCCGCCCTGGAGATCGCTACCGGCAAAGTGGTCGCGCATGTCCGAGACCGAAGGACGACGGTGGACTTCTTAAGTTTCATGGACGACGTTGTGAGATCCTACCCCATTCGTGAACTGCACGTCGTCCTCGACAATCTCAACATTCACAAAAACGAAGCGGCCAAACAGTGGCTCCTGCGTCATCCACGCGTGCATTTCCACTACACTGCGACGCACGCCTCTTGGATGAACATGATCGAGTGCTTCTTCAGCATTCTCACGCGGCAGGCACTTACCCAAAGCGTCCAACGTTCCAAGAAAGACCTGAAGGATTTCCTGGTTCGATATCTCAAGAAATACAGCGAGAATCCGACGCCGTTCACCTGGACCAAAGGGCCGGAACACTTCCAGCGCATCATCGAAGCCACCAAGGAGTACCAAGCCGCCCACCCAAAGCAGCCAAAACAACGGAAGAGTAAAGTTAATACTAAAAAGGACTAACTGGACGATGTACTAGACGCGGTCTGCGACGTTTATAAACCGCATCTCCAAGCGGCGGCCCAAATTGCGGCGCCCGGAGCGACAACGTACGTGGATTATCGCGCGATGCTAGACAGCAAGGACATAGATGGCGTGGTCGTCGGCTCACCGGATCATTGGCATAAGCAGATTACGCTCGATGCGGTGAGTGCCGGCAAAGACGTGTATGTTGAGAAGCCTGTCTCGCACTCCATCGATGAGGGCGCGGAAATGGTCCGCGTTATCGAAGCGTCGGGACGCGTGGTGCAAACCGGTACTCAGCAGCGAAGCTGGGAACACTATCGGATCGGCAAGCAGATTATCGATTCCGGCATGCTCGGACCGGTACATTGTGTCTACACATACTGGTATCAGAACTACGGCGAGCTGTCACAGAATCAGGTGGATCCCACGCAATTGGACTGGAAACAGTGGCTTGGTTCGGCTCCGGCGCAGACGCTGACGAACGAGAAGTTCCGGTACTGGCGTTGGTATTGGAGCTTTGGCGGTGGAGCACTCACAGATTTGATGATTCATTGGATCGATGTAGTTCATTGGTATCTGGATGATTCGACGCCGGTGTCCGCGCTGACAAGTGGAAAACTGTACACGTATCCTTGGGAGTGCCCGGACACGATCACCTGCGTCCTCGACTATCCCAAGAACTTCACTGTGACTTATCACGGAAACATGACGAACCGCACCGACGACGGCGGGATCGAGTTCCGGGGTTCGAAAGCAACTCTTAAAATTGATCGCTCGCATCTGGCCGTCTATTCGGAAGCATCGAGAGATTTGCCGGGGGCGCTCTTGCCGGAACCCGAAATCATCGTACGCTCCCAAGAGGACGGCACCGTCGCTCACTTACAAAACTTCATGGATTGCGTGCGTAACCGCAAGACACCCAACGCCAACATCCGAGTGGCGCACGAGGCCGCGCGAGCTTCGCATCTCGGTAATCTCGCGCTGAAGATGGGCCGCCGCGTGAACTGGAACCGCGAAGAACAGCGGATGGAAAACTCGAACTGACTGCGGCGACACTTAACTACAACGCGTACTATGCTCCCGGCTCCGAAATATCAGAGGGCCGCCTCGCGGAAGCCGTCTAGACAGTTCACTTGATTGCGAAGGCGTCGGCATTGATCCAAAGTCTATTACCGAAACGCGGCGGCCAGCTTAGCCCATCTCGCAGCTTGGCTGATCATGCCACAAGACCGGACCATCGCCAGCACTTAAGCATCGTCATGGCTTTTGGCTTTCCTCGGATTCTAGCGTTGTCCTGGTCGGTCCATTCACGGCCTGGCAGACGGCATCGATCGTCAACGGCTCCTTCGGCGCCTCGATCGCCTTCGCTTCCTCGAACGTCACATCCTCGCCGGCCGCCAAGCGCCGGTCAACTTCCGCTAACACAGCCGGGTTATCGCCCAGCGCCGTCCGCATCAAATGATCCGCCAACTTGTCCATCACTTCTGGTGTAAGGTCTTCGAGCTTCATGTCCTGAATGTTCACTTGCTCGATCCGATCCCGGAACGTCTCAGGCTTGAGTCCCTTGAGCAAAAAGATGGCTGCCGTGACGTTCCCCTCGAATGCCATTTCCGTCAGCTTGTCTTGCAGGGAGTCGCCCGCTTCAATCACCGCTTGCCGGAAGGCTTGTAAGTACCACGAATCGTCTTTGAGCCAATTGTAGTGCGTTCGCCTGTCAACCTTTGCTCGCTTGGCAGCCTTGCTCAAACTTCCACACCTAGAAAACGCCGCCAAGAACGCTCGCTTTTTCAGGTGTGAAATTTTGGGAAAATCGGCGGGTCCGATCATGGGATTCAGCATGGTGACAGGTGAGTACCCCTCACTTCCGATGATGCGGCACTGGCTTCGTAAGGTCAAGCGATCAAATCTGCTGACGTGGGCAGCTCAGGGCCGGGCTTCTGTCACTTCTGTCACTGGTTCCCTAGACATTCAACATGCAACTTATCCCCTGATCGCGTTGGCTTGCTCAAGATCTCAATTCGGTTTCTTTCCCTCGCCCTCTTTCGATTTCAAACGCTTCGTCGCGGCCCTCCGCACGATTCGATTTATTACGACGCTGGCGGCTCCCGTCTGCTTCTGAATCTGGCGTCCCACCTCGGTTTGCGCCACCGGTGCTGGCGGCTGGTTGCTCCAAAGCCGCTTCCGCTCGGATTCGACCGCTTCTCGGATTCGGACGCGGCTTTCAGCCGAGTAGACTACGCCCGCGTCATCCCATTCGGCTGTTTCGAGAGCCTTTTCGAGTTCTGGATAGCAGGTCCGCATCAGGTGGTCATGAGTAGCTTCGCCAATGTCCGCCAGTTCAATCTGCCCTTCATCATCGAGCCGGAAATCGAACTTGCACTCAGACATACGGCTCAAGGACGCTTGTTCAGCATTTCCCCACTCATCGAGCAGTTCAATTGCGTCGCTCTTGGATTTCGCACTGACCACAGAAAACTCGCCGTTGGGCCATCGACACAGGTAGATCGCCATGACCTGAGCGTAGCAACCTACCGGCTTGGTTTCATTACCGGCCTCGCCCGGAGATGTACGGAAAGATGTACGGAAGGAAGCGCTCTACCCACGCTTACCAAGCGAATTTTAGGAGTGCTCAGGGTGACTCAGCCGAGGCGTCATTACCCTGTATCTAAAGCACTATTTATCAATGGTGAGCAACGTCGAATAACTCACCCCGATACTTGACACGCAGGAGGTCACAGATTCGAGTTCTGTCAGGCCCACCACGACTCCCATTGATTTGAAAAGAGTTGTTCGAAGTGAGTCTCATCGGTTTCGCCTATCCTTTGCTTCACTGTGTCCTAAACTGTGCCAAAACCCTGCTCAGTTTGTTTGCGCTGTGCCAAGACTCAATCCGCCTTCATTTGCCTGACGATTCAATTTGGTCAACGCCTCTCGTTTCATCTGTAGCTTCATCTGCGAGTACTTCTTGAATACCTTCGCATCGCCCTTTCGGAGCAACTGCGTGACCCACTCGTCCGCAAGGCCGCCGGCACTGAGCCGTGTGGCGTACGTCGAGCGAAGGTCGTAAATGCGAAAGTACTGAATATCTGCCCGCCGCAACGCGAGACGCCAAACTGTCTTAAACGATTTCTGGTGGACATCTGGCTTCTTGTCGCTCGGGAAAAGGTAAGGGCCTGGCCCTGAGATTGCGAGCTGCTGCCTAAAGGCATCGGCCGCGATTTCCGTTAGTGGAACCTCGGCGACGCCATTGGGAGTTTTCGAGTCCGGAATCCACACTGTCCGGTTATCCAGATCAAGCTGATCCTTCTTCATGGGAGTCAGCTCTTTGTAGATCCGAAGTCCGGTTTCAGTGACGATCCGGATGACACTCGATCTTGTTCTGCTCTGACCAAGCTACGTAATGCGGCCGGAAGAGTCCATCCACTTTTGCCGGGAACTCGACACCTGCGCATGGATAGACTACCTTCCAAGCGCCCGCGCTCGCGGTTGGACCCGCACGCCGGGTTGATCGAAGAAATGCGTCGACGGGGAGAACCTATAGGGAAATTGCTAGGGTGCTCGCGGAGAACTGCCAAGAGGCAAAGCGAGAGAATGCACAGCAGGCAAGGCAGACCCAAGCTGAATCGGTCGGTTCTAGCAAGTCCTCCGCGCAGGCGACCGTCCGCAACCCGGCAGCGCCGAAGAATCTGCCGTCCGAAGTTACGCAGCGAATCGTAGCAGTCAAAAATCGCAAGCCCCCCGAGCCTTCCCCCATTGGACTCGCTTTCGATCCTGACGAACCGACTGAGATGCACCGACTCCACATCGAGCGCAGAACTTCCCGTTTGAAGCTATCCAGTTTTCAGATTTGGATCAGCGCGATTCCTGATTCAGGATCGAGTTTCTTCTGGAGGTGAATCGGACTCTCGGTCAAAATCAATTCGCATGTGGGACGCACGCGAGCCTCAAGGAGATGTCCTCCATGGGCGGTCCCGTCGGAGCGTCCCACCACCACGTGCGCATGCACCTGCGGTTCTCCGTCCTTGAGTGCGATGTCACCAATGAGCGAAAGCAGCTCCACTTGTTCGTCGAGAACACTGGCTGGCTCGTACTTCTTGGTCTCCCAGTTGAACCAACCCAGCTTCGCGTAAGAGAGAGCGCCGATGGCCTTGAAGCTACTTCCCCCTAAACCTTGTTCCTTTGAGAACTGCTGCAGCACGCTTCGAATCTCGTCACCCGTCTCAAAGATCAGGGCGAACACCTTCGGCTGATTCTCGATCTGTTTCCACCGCATATCGGCTCCTTTCCTAGATCCATCTCCGATTTCCTGGATGTGTGCCTGCAATGGATAGGCCAAAGCCTGTCCGCCAACGTGGCATCACAGCCCCTCTGCCAGCCAGTGGTCGCGTGCAGACGACATAGTAACTCGATCAGCCGAAACCGCGAGGCAAGACGCTGTAGACCCACAGCCCGGGAAATTGGCAGATCAGTTGCATGCTTTGACAATGAACCCGTTGCGTTCAGCACTTAAGGCGGGACGAGACAACCATATGTGGATAGTGAAGATCGCTCTCGAACGGCCGTACACTTTCATCGTCCTTGCCTTGCTGATTCTTATTCTCAGTCCGGTCGCTATCCTAAATACCCCAACTGACATCTTTCCGAATATCAACATTCCGGTTGTGGCCGTCTCCTGGACCTATACGGGTATGAATCCCGAAGAGTTGGAAGGCAGGCTCACCACCGTTTATGAAAAGGTACTGACCACGCTGGTGGACAACATCCAGCACATCGAATCAACGACGGTAAATGGAACGGTAGTGGTTAAAATTTTTCTACAGCCGGCGGCAAGTGTCGATCGGGCCAACGCTCAGGTCACTGCGGCTTCGCAGAGCATTTTGCGCCAGTTGCCGCCGGGAACGTTGCCGCCGTTGATTGTCAACTACACCGCCTCCAGTGTGCCGATTCTCCAACTCGCGCTTTCCGGTCCCGGACTCAGCGAGGCGGACCTGAATGATCTGGCCTTGAACTTCCTGCGACCGCAACTGGTGACGGTTCCTGGCGCGGCGGTGCCTTATCCTTACGGCGGAAAGCAACGAGAGGTTATGGTCAACCTGGATACCGGACTGCTTCAGTCCAAGGGTCTCTCTCCGCAGGACGTAGTGAACGCGGTGGACGCGCAAAATGTCATCGCGCCGTCGGGAACTGCAAAGATCGGTCAATTCGAGTACGACATCGCCACCAACTCCGCGCCAAGAACGGTCGAGGAAATGAACAACCTGCCGGTGAAAGTGGTGGGCGACTCGACTATCTATCTCCGGGATGTCTCGCACGTGAGCGAGGGCTTCATCCCGCAGACCAACATCGTTCGCCAGGATGGCCGCCGCGGCGTGTTGGCCACTGTAATCAAAGATGGCGACGCATCCACGCTCAGCGTTGTCCAAGGCATTCGTAACCTGCTTCCGCGCGTGCAGCAGACGCTGCCGCCGCAACTCAAGATTCAACAATTGGCGGACCAGTCCATCTTCGTTCGCGCCGCCATCAGTGGTGTTGTCCGCGAAGCTGGCATCGCGGCCGTCCTCACTGCTTTGATGATCCTGATCTTCCTGGGAAGCTGGCGCAGCACCGTGATCATAGGTGTTTCTATTCCGCTGGCCATCTTGAGCTCCGTGATTGTCCTCAGCCTGCTGCATCAAACCATCAATTTGATGACGCTCGGCGGCTTGGCGCTGGCCGTAGGCATCCTGGTGGACGATGCCACTGTGACCATTGAAAATATCTCCCGGCACCTGGAGGAAGGCCAGTCACTACACGAGGGAATTCTCCAAGGCGCGGCGCAGATCGCTGTCCCCGCGCTAGTTTCCACACTTTGTATCTGCATCGTCTTTCTTCCCATGTTCTCTTTGGGTGGGGTGGCGCACTTTCTGTTTCAGCCGCTGGCCGAAGCAGTGATCTTCGCCATGATCGCGTCGTACATCCTGTCGCGGACCTTGGTTCCAACGCTCGCCATGTACCTGCTCAAACCTCGGGAAGAAAATGCCACTCCCTCGCGCAATCCCTTTACCCGGGCCCAGAAGGCATTCGACCGAGGGTTTGAAGCGTTTCGGCTCGCCTACCAGCGGTTGCTGACAACATTAGTAGGGAAACGGTTTCTTTTTGTTCCGGCTTTTTTGCTGGTCTGTCTTGCGGCTGCCGTGCTTGTGCCATGGCTGGGTCAGGACTTTTTCCCGAACACCGACAGCGGCCAATTCATTTTGCATGTTCGCGCCAAGACCGGAACTCGAATCGAAGACACTGCCATGCTTTGTGATCTGATCGAGCGCTCGATTCGCCGCGAGATTCCCAGTAAGGAAGTGGCGACCATTACCGACAATATCGGTCTCCCTTATAGCCAGCTCAACTACATTTACAGCACATCCGGAGCCATAGGCGCCTCCGATGCCGATATCCTCGTTTCGCTCAACGAAAAGCACCACCCTACGCCGGATTACATTCGCGATCTTCGAAAATCCTTACCGGGTGCGTTCCCCGGCACTTCTTTCTACTTTTTGCCAGCCGACATGACCACTCAGATCCTCAACTTCGGGCTCCCGGCTCCGGTGGATGTGCAGATCGAAGGGCAGGACATTCAGGCGAATCGCGAAGTTGCTAACAGCGTACTCAGCCAGCTTAGGCATGTCGCCGGGCTCACCGACCTGCGCATTCAACAAGAGTTCGACTATCCCAGGTTTAACGTGAATGTGGACCGAACCAAGGCCGCCCAGGGCGGCTACTCGGATCGCGACGTTAACAACAGCCTGCTAGTCGCCTTGAGTGGAAGTTTTCAAACGGCGCCAACCTATTTCTTGAACTGGCAAAACGGTGTGCAGTACGAGATGATTTCCCAGACTCCGCAATACCATGTCCAGTCTCTCCAGGATGTCGGCAACATACCCATCAGTTCCACGGCGATGATTCGTCCGGAAATCCTCTCCAATGTGGCCTCAATCAGCCGCGGCAACGAAATGGAAGTGATGTCACATTACAACATCCGCAGGGTGGTGGACATTTACGGTTCGATCCAGGATCGCGATCTGGGCGCAGTGGGGCGGGACGTCACTCGCATCGTGAATCAGAATCGGAAGCTGCTGCCTCGGGGCAGTTTCTTCCGCATACGCGGGCAGCTAGATACCATGCGAACATCTTACGAGGGCTTGCTGGCCGGACTCGGGTTTGCGATCATCCTGGTCTATTTCTTGATCGTCGTCAATTTCCAGTCGTGGCTGGATCCCTTCATCATCATTACAGCGCTGCCCGCCGCGTTAGCCGGCATCATCGTTTTCCTGTTTCTCACCCACACCACCCTCAGTGTTCCCGCACTCATGGGCGCGATCATGTGCATGGGCGTCGCCACGGCGAACAGTATTCTCGTGGTGGCATTTGCCACCGAACGGCTTGCCAGCCACGGCGACCCGCTGAAGGCTGCCATCGAGGCCGGCTTCACGCGTTTTCGGCCAGTTCTGATGACCGCCCTCGCCATGATCATCGGCATGATTCCAATGGCCCTCGGGCTGGGCGATGGAGGCGAGGAAAACGCCCCTCTCGGCCGCGCGGTGGTGGGCGGCTTGCTATGTGCAACCGTGGCCACGCTTGTCTTTGTTCCGACGGTGTTTGGGTTGTTGCATGGAATGCGCCTCTCACGCGGCAATGACCAGATCGCGAAAAAGGAGAATCCCAATGGCGGAAATTAAACACGAGCGAACAGGCGCCAGCCGATTGGCTCTCTGGCTAGGCCTAGTGGTGGCTGTTGCGATCGGACTTTTCATCTATTTCGGGATCCACGGACGCCTGGAAGCAGAATCCAACTTGCAAAATGCAACGGAACGGGCAGCAGTTTCAGATGTTGGTGTGGTGCATCCGAAAGCAGCCGCACCCATCGATGAAGTGGTCCTACCCGGAGCTACACAGCCTTTCGTCAACTCCCCTATATACGCACGCACCAACGGATACCTGGTGAAGTGGTTTTACGACATAGGTGCAAAAGTAAAGAAAGGTGACCTGTTAGCGATAATTGACACGCCCGAGCTGGATAAACAACTGGAGCAGGCGCGGGCCGACCTCGCATCCGCCACGTCGAACCTGGCATTGTCGAAGATCACGGCAGAGCGTTGGCAGGGTCTGGTAAAGACGCGTTCTGTCTCCCAACAGTCGACCGACCAGGCCGTCGACAACCTCAGCGCGACGCAAGCATCGGTTGATTCGTACGCTGCCAATGTCCGCCGGCTGGAGGACATGGTCTCGTTCGAGAAGGTTTACGCTCCATTCGATGGCGTTATCACCGTTCGCAATACGGATACCGGCTGGCTGATCGATGCAGGAGCGAGCTCGCCCAGCAAGCAACTATTTCAACTTGCACAGACCAGCACTCTTCGCATCTTTGTTGCCGTCCCGGAAGTCTATTCCCGCGCGGCGCGGGTAGGCGCCACCGCGACGCTCACTTTGGATGAATTCCCTGGCCAGACTTTTCAAGGCAGAATCACACGGACTTCCCAATCCATCGACATGGCATCGCGAACCCTGAATACGGAAATAGACGTTGACAATCCCACCGAACAGCTGCTTCCCGGGGCCTACGTGCAGGTTCATCTCAAGTTGCCCAATCGGACTCGATCGGTGACTATACCTGCCAACGCCCTGTTGTTCCGCTCCGAAGGTCTTCGCGTTGGTGTAGTTCGCAACCTGCATGCGCAGTTGATTCCGATTACCATCGGCGTGGACTATGGCAGCAGCGTACAAGTGACTTCCGGTCTGACCTTAGAGGACCAGGTGATCGTCAGCCCGTCCGACTCTTTGACCAGTGGCACGCCCGTACGGATAACTGGAAATTCGGCAGGCACGACCCCATGAAGCATATCCGCCTTAGCCCCATACTTTTCTCGATGCTGCTGGCTGGCTGCATGGTTGGGCCCAAGTACCAGAAACCGCCGGTTCCCGTGACCCCCGCGTATAAGGAGCCGCCGCCCGACTCATTTAAGGAGTCCGACGAATGGAAAACCTCCCATCCCAACGCTGGGGCGCTCCGCAGCAATTGGTGGGAGATCTTCGGCGATGCTCAGTTGAATGCGCTCGAGGAACAGCTTACGATGTCTAATCAAGATTTGAAGATGGCCGAAGCGCGCTTCCGTCAGGCGCGCACTATGGTTCGTTACAACCGGGCGGCACAATTTCCGACGATCTCGGTGGACCCAAACATCCAATCCTTGCGCCTTTCACCAAACCAGCCCTATTTTCCTTCCAACGTCGGTAGCGGTAGCAGGGGAGAGTTCACCCTGCCATTCGATTTCTCTTATGAGGTTGACCTGTGGGGCCGGATACGCCGTACAGTCACCTCTGCCGGCGAGGAGGCACAGGCGACTGCCGCTGATCTACAGACCGTCGCTCTCAGTCTTCATGCCGAACTGGCTGTGGACTATTTTGAGCTGCGCAGCGCCGATGCGCAGCAAAATCTGCTGGACGAAACCGTGAAGGCCTATGCCGATATGGTGCAACTCACGACCGATCTGCTCAATGGGGGAGCCGCGCCCGAGTCCGATGTCGTGCAGGCGCGAACGCAATTGGATACCGCGCGTGTGCAGGATACCGACATCGGGGTAATGCGAGCTCAGTATGAACACGCCATCGCGATTTTGATTGGGAAACCTCCCGCGGATTTCAGCGTGCCACCCGCGCCGCTCAACATTCAGCCGCCTGCCATCCCGGTCGGCGTGCCCTCCGAGCTCCTGGAGCGGCGTCCCGACATAGCCGCCAGCGAGCGCCGGGTCGGGGAGGCCAATGAGGGCATAGGGATTGCGCGAGCATCCTACTTCCCAAGCCTTGTTTTGGGCGCCACGGGTGGCCTAGAAGGAAGTTCGATCGCGAATTGGTTTGCCTGGCCGAGCCGGTTCTGGGCTGTGGGTCCCTCTATGTTGCAAACAATTTTTGACGGCGGCCGGCGCCGTGCCACGTCGGAAGGCGCCTTGGCCAATTACGACGCTACGGTAGCCAATTACCGCGAGACAACGCTCACTGCATTTCAGCAGGTAGAGGACAGTCTCGCGGCGCTCCGGATACTGGAGCACGAAGCGCTGCAGCAGAGGGAGGCGGTCACCGAGGCGAAGAGGGGAGTGCAGATCTTTACGAATCGATACCAGTCCGGTGTCGACCCGTACCTTCAGGTTGTCTCCGCTCAGACCATAGCACTTCTGAATGAGCGGAACGAGGTCGACATTTTGCGGCGCCGCATAGACGCCAGCGTTCTCCTGATCAAAGGTCTGGGCGGCGGCTGGGACGTCTCCAAGCTACCTCAGATCAGCTCAATGCACTGATCGTCGCAGGGCGAGCTACGAGCTTTCGGACCACCTGAACGAGCGTATCAGCGGCGAACGGTTTCTCGACGAATTCAACGTTTTTCTTACAGCGCCGTTCGGCATCTGCAGGTCGGTGACGATGAGATCGATACGTTCAATCCAGAGCTTCCAGGGTTTCAAAGGATTCTCGCCGGAGTGACCATGAGCCTGCGACGCCTTGTAGCGCACGCACTC
>PMUN01000425.1:0-20414 GCA_003166875.1 Bryobacterales bacterium
GTCCTGGCCGATTTCACAAACACCACGGGCGACCCCGTGTTTGACGGCACGCTTCGTCAAGGGTTGGCGGTACAACTGGAACAGTCGCCTTTCTTGCGTCAGGTCTCCGACCGGCGTATCCAGAAAGAGCTGGGCCTAATGGTCCAGCCTCCGGACGCGAAGCTGACTCCTGATCTTGCGCGGCAAGTCTGCGAGCGAACCAGCAGTGCCGCGGTACTGGAAGGCTCCATCGCAAGCCTCGGAACCCAGTACGTTCTGGGATTAACCGCAAAGAACTGCCGCACTGGAGACGTGCTTGACGAGGAGCAGGTGCAAGCAGCCAGAAAAGAAGACGTCCTGAAGGCCCTCAGTCAAATCGCCAGCAAATTCAGGACTCGAGTGGGCGAATCGCTCGCGACGATCGAAAAGCACGATACTCCCCTGGCAGAGGCTACTACGCCGTCCCTCGAAGCCCTGAAAGCCTTTAGCGCCGGCGTGAAGATTCACGGCCGCCAAGCTGTGCCTCTCTACAAGCGCGCCATTGAAATCGATCCCAAATTCGCGATGGCATATGCGTCTTTGGGGCAGTTGTACGGCCAACTTGGAGAGTCTGACCTCGCGGCGGAGAGCATCAGTAAAGCCTATGAGTTGCGGGATCGCGCCAGCGACCGCGAGAAATTCTTTCTCACGCTCTCCTACGATTTTCGGGTGACCGGAAACCTGCAAAGAGCTGAACAGAACTGTGAGTTGTGGTCAGCAACCTATCCTCGCGACGCGGCGCCCCCGGGATTCTTATCGGTGATCTACGATGTCAACGGCCAACACGAGCGGGCCATCGAAGAAGGCAGGAAAACGATTGTGGGCGATCCGGACTTCCCTCTCGGATATGTCAATCTTGCCTTCACTTATCAAAATCTGGACCGCCTAGCGGACGCAGAGAATACCCTGCGACTGGCCAGCGAGCGTAAAGTGGCATTTCCCGATCTGTGGTTGATACGGTTCAATGTCGCCTTCTTAAAGGGTGATCGGGCGGGAATGGAATGGGCGGTGACGCATGGAAAGTCCGAAGCAGAAGACATGCTCGACGAGAATCAGGCGTTTGTCCTGGCATATTCCGGCCAATTGCAACAGGCCAGAAGGATGTCGCAGCGAGCGGTGGAGCTGGCGCAGCAGGCAGGCCAGCGGGAAAGCGCGGCTCTGTACCAAACCGCCGCAGCATTGCAGGAAGCTTTTTCGGGGAATGCGCCTGTGGCCATTCGGAGCGCGACGGCGGCGCTTGAGCTTTCCAAGGATCGCGAGGTAGAGTATGGCGCTGCCTTTGCCCTGGCTCTTGCGGGGGACTCTTCCCAGTCTCAAATATTGACGAATGATCTGGAGAAGCGCTTCGGAGAGGATACGTCAGTCAGGTTTAATTACGTGCCGGCGTTGCGCGCGCTTCTGAACCTCGGCGAGCCGTCCAAGGCGATCGATCTGCTCGAAATCGCCGTTCCTTATGAACTGGGAACGCCGCGTTGCACTATACATGGTTTCTTCGGGGCCCTTTATCCGGTGTATGTGCGTGGACTCGCCTATTTGGCCGCTCGTCGAGGCGCCGAAGCCGCCGCGGAATTCCAGAAAATTCTCGACCATCGCGGGATCGTTGCCAGCGATCCCATCGGAGCGTTGGCGCATCTGCAACTGGGCAGAGCGCTGGCTTTATCCGGAGACAAAGCCAGGGCCAAAGCAGCGTACCAGGATTTCCTCACCCTCTGGAAAGATGCGGACCCCGACATCCCGATTCTCAAGCAAGCCAAAGCGGAATACGCGAGCCTACAATAGTCGCCGCCTGCCGCCTGCCGCCTGTCCCCGCCGTGTTATGCTGTCCCAGACATGACTCCCCACGAAGTCCTGGAGTTCGCCAAGCAAAAAGAAGTCCGTCAATTCGATTTGCGCTTCACGGATCTGCCCGGCTTGTCACAACACGTTTCCTATCCCATCAGCCAACTCGACCAGGATTCCTTCGAAGCGGGCTTCGGCATTGACGGCTCCAGCATTCGCGGCTGGGCGGCCATCAATGAGAGCGACATGCTTCTCATTCCGGACCCCTCCACCGCACACATGGATCCATTTGGCGAAATTCGAACTCTGGTGATGACCAGTGACGTGATCGATCCCATCACGCGCCAGCACTACGAGCGCGACCCGCGCTGGATTGCCCGCAAAGCCGAAATGTATTTGAAGAACAGCGGCATCGCCGACACGGCCTACTTCGGCGCCGAAGCCGAGTTCTTCATCTTCGACCACGTGCGCTTCGATCAGAATCAGCACTCCGGCTACTACTTCATCGATGCCGAAGAGGGCCGCTGGAACTCCGGACGCGCGGAGAACAACCTGGGCTACCGGCCGCGCTACAAGGAAGGCTATTTTCCGGTCCCGCCCACCGATCATCACCAGGACCTGCGCGCCGAAATGGTGGAAACCATGATTCGCTGCGGTCTCCACATTGAGTGCCATCATCATGAAGTGGCCACCGGCGGCCAGTGCGAGATCGATCAGCGCTTCGACACGCTGGTGAAATCGGCCGACAACATGATGCTGTATAAATACATCATCCGCAACGTCGCCTATCAATACAACAAGACCGTAACGTTCATGCCCAAGCCGCTTTACGGCGATAACGGCAGCGGCATGCATACGCATCAGAGTTTGTGGAAGGATTCAAAGCCCCTGTTCGCGGGCGACATGTACGCTGGTCTGAGCCAGCTTGCCCTGTGGTACATTGGCGGTCTTCTGAAGCATGCCCGCGCGCTCTCCGCCATCATCGCGCCCACCACCAATAGCTACAAACGTCTGGTGCCGGGCTATGAGGCTCCGGTGAATCTGGCGTACTCGCGCCGCAATCGGTCAGCCGCCGTGCGAATTCCAATGTATTCGGCGAGTCCGAAGGCGAAGCGCGTCGAGTTCCGCCCTCCGGATCCATCTTCAAATCCATACATGGCATTTGCCGCAATGCTGATGGCCGGCATTGATGGAATCCTGAACAAGACCGATCCGGGCGAGCCGCTCGACAAAGATATCTATGATCTTTCGCCGGAGGAGATGAAAAAGGTCCCGTCCATGCCCGCATCGCTCGAAGAGGCGCTGGCGTGTCTGGAGGACGACCACTCGTTCCTGCTGAAGGGCGATGTGTTCACTGAAGAGCTGATTGAAACTTTCATCAACTACAAGCGCCGCAACGAGGCCGACGCCATCCGCTTGCGCCCGCACCCGTACGAATTCGAGCTGTACTACGACATTTGAAAAGCTAGCGGCGACCGGTCGCTTACGCTCGCGGCTCGGAAAGAGTGTTACCGAACCGCGACCGTGAGGGAGTCGGTGCTTATCGCGCGTCAGCAAGGGACATTCATTCGTGCCGCAACGCGACCATTGGATCCACCCGCGCTGCCCGCCGCGACAACCAACAAGGCCAGCGCGCCCGCTACAAATGAAGCGTAGTAATGTACGTCTACAAGCGCACCTGAAATATGCCAACCTGACATTTGGCCTCTTCCGCCCGCGAAGCGTTCCGCTATCCGAACTTCCGCCATTTCATGAGCGCCCGAGTCCTGATTACCACAGCGGCCGAAATGCAGGCCGTGGCCGTCGGCTGGCAAATCTATTCGCTCACCCATCGCCCGCTCGATCTTGGTCTGGTCGGCCTGGCGCAATTTGCTCCCGGCATTCTGCTGTTCCTGATCGCCGGCCACGCAGCGGACCACTTTCCGCGCCAGCGCATCCTGCAAGCCTGCTTCGGAGGTTTCGGACTATGCTCGTTGATGCTTCTGGCCCTGACGCTGCACGGGCTCGCCGCGGTCTGGCCGATTTATGCGGTGCTGTTGTTCAATGGAACCGTGCGAGCCTTCAATGGACCGGCAGGTCAAGCCTTTATGCCGCTGCTGGTTCCCGCCGAGCATTTTCCAAATGCCGTAACGTGGGGCTCTTCCATTTTCCAGGCCGCCATGATTCTTGGCCCGACGCTGGGCGGCGCGATTTACGGTCTCGCCGGCAGTCCCATCCCGGTTTATTGTTGCTCCGCGATCGCCTGCCTGGGTGCGTTGACGTTTATGGGAGCTATTCGCCTGGAACCGGTCTCGCGTCCCAGGCAAGTGGCCTCGGTGGCCGTGGTGCTGGAAGGAATCCGCTACATCTGGCGCAATAAGCTGATCCTCGGCAGCATCTCGCTCGATCTCTTCGCGGTTCTGCTGGGCGGCGCGGTGGCATTGCTGCCCGTATATGCGCGCGAGATTCTCAACACGGGCGCCTATGGACTGGGGATTCTGCGCGGCGCGCCCAGCGTGGGAGCGGTCCTGATGGCCATCGCCCTGGCGTACCGTCCGCTGCGGCGCCACGCCGGATTCGCCATGTTCTCCTGCGTCTTCGGCTTCGGCATATTCACGATCGTTTTCGGATTGTCCCGCAACCTGGCGCTGTCCATTGTTGCGCTGGTCCTGGTTGGCGCATGCGATATGGTGAGCGTCATCATACGCCACACCCTGGTGCAGCTTGGAACGCCGGACGAGATGCGCGGACGCGTCAGCGCCGTCAACGGGCTGTTCATCGGTGCGTCCAACGAAATCGGCCAGTTCGAATCCGGCGTCACCGCGCAGTGGTTCGGAACCGTCCCAGCCGTAGTTCTGGGCGGCGCAGGAACTATTGCAATCGTGCTTCTCTGGGCCCGCATTTTTCCATCGTTGCGCCGCGTCAACGAACTAGTCCCCAATCCCTAGCCCCCCGCTTCACTCTTCCCGCAGCGCTTGGATCGGATCGATCGCCGCCGCCCGCCGCGCCGGCCCGAGTGCTGCAGCCATCGCAACTAACGCCAGCGTCGCAACCACCGAAACCAGCGTCACGCCGTCGGTCAATCGAACACCGAACAGCAGAGATTGAAGCGCCCTCGTATTCAGCGCCAGCACCGCGAGTACCGCGCCCGCTCCCAGGCCAATCAAAACGGGCCGCGCAGCTACGAAGATCACACCAGCCACAATCCGGCCCGGATCGGCGCCGAGCGCTACACGCAGGCCGATCTCCTTGGTCTGCGACGTCACGGCTAACATCACCAAGCTATACAGACCCACTGCGGCCAGCACCAACGCCGTACCGGCAAACAGCGCCAGCACCTCCGCGCTCAGCCGCGGTTTATCCAGCGAGCTCGCCAACACTTCCTCAACAGTCGTTACGCCGAACACCGCTCGACTCGGCGCCACGTTCCGCACCACCTGGCGGATGGCCGAAAGAATCTGACGCGGATCGCCGGTGGTCCTCACCACGTATTCAGGATCCGGCCACGCTCCCGCCGCCAGACACATGTAGACGTACGGATATGCGGGTGCGTCCATGCCATCCTCCTTGGAGTTTGCCACCACGCCCACAATCCGCGGCGCATCCGTCCATAGTTGCTGGAAGGTAATGTGGCGGCCAACCACAGGCCCTCCCTTGGCGTACTTGTCCACAAAGCTCCGGTTCACAATCGCCCTGACTGGCGCTTTCATGTCCGTCTGCAACCCTCCGCATCCCTCGCCTTGGACGATGGGCATGCGGAGGGCTTGAAGATAGTTACCGCCGATTGTGCGCTCGCCAACCAATGTCTTGCCGGTATCCGTGTCGCCGCTCGATCCTTCCAACGAAACTTCATATCGCAGAGTGGCGCCGGTGGCTGGCAGAAAGTTGGTCATTCCAGCCGATTGCACGCCCGGCAGCCTTCCCACTTCATCCAGAAGTTGCTGCTGCATTTTTCCGATCATCGTCCGATCCTCGCCCCACTCGGCGCCGACGTGGAATGTGATTACATGGCTCGGATCGAAGCCGGGTTGCACCTGGTTGAGCTTCGAATAGCTACGAACCAGGAGTCCGGTGCCGAGCAGCAGAACCAGCGTCACGGCGAACTGCGATGCCACCAGCGCCTGCTGCAGACGTTGCCGGCCTCGGGCTTGCGTGCGCGTTGCTTGATACAAGCGCCCGCTCAGCTCGGTGCGCAGCGTTTCTAAAGCCGGAGCCAGTCCGAACATCGCTGCAGCGAATACACTCGCGCCGATGCTGAATAGCAGGGCTCGGTAGTCCACCCGCACCTGGTCAACGCGAGGAATGGTCAGGAATACCGCGCGGATCGCACTCACGCCCCAAAACGACAGACAGACACCAACCGCCGCCCCAGCGGCCACCAGCAAGCAAACCTCGCGCATGACCACGCCCACAAGCTGCCCTCGCGACGCTCCCAGCGAGCTACGAATCGCAAGCTCCCTCTCACGGCGGTGCAACTGCCCCAGCATCAGCCCGCCCGCGTTCGCGCACGCGATTAACAACAGCAGCACCACCGCCCAGAACATCACCGAAAGCGACCCGCGTTGCGCACCCACCGATGCCTCCTTCAAATCCTTCACCTCGGCCGACCACCCTTTGTCGGTAGCAGGAAACTGCCGTCCCAATTCTGCTTGCACGCGCGATAGTTCAGCCTGCGCCGCAGCAGCGCTAATCCCCGGCTTCATGCGCCCCACTCCGCCTAGGAACCGCGCTTCCCGTATCTGCATCAACCCGGCGGGGAGCTGAGCCGGCATCCATAAATCGATGGATGCAGGCGCAAATCCGTCCGGCATCACACCTACAATGGTGTAGCCCTTGCCGCGTAACACCAACCGCTTGCCGATCACACCCGGATCACCCTGATAGCGCCTTTGCCACAGCCGGTAACTGATCGCTGCAGCGCCCGGTCCGCCGTCTTTTTCTTCCTCGGCAGTGAACCAGCGGCCGATTTGCGGAGGCGTCTCAAAAACCGCAAAAAACCGAGGAGCAACGCGCCGCCCGGCCAGCCGTTCCGGCTCGCTACCGCTCGTGTCGGTAACATTCTCCGCGTACGAACCGGAAATCGATTTGAAACTCTGGCTCAGCCGGTTCCAATCCTCGATGCGCGCCGGCGCCACCAGGCTGGTGTTTTGATCCTTGGCCGGATTCGTTTCATAGACCGTGACCACACGGTCGGGATTCGGATACGGCAGCGGCTTCCACAGCACAGCGTCGATCAGCGAAAACAGCGTGGTGGTGGCGCCGATCCCCAGGGCTAGGATCAGGATTGTGGCGGCGGCAAAAGCCGGCCTTCGAACTAGCGATCGGCAGGCAGATTTCCAGTTGGTCATGGCCCTTTAGACGATGTTCCCGCCGAAAGGGTTAGCCCACGGAACTAATCCCGAAGCCCGAAAAATCCGATGTTACAGATTGAGCGGAGTTAGCGCAAATGCCTAGTTCATCGAACCCCAGCACAATCTGCCAATACGACCAGGTGTCAGGCGATGCCCACCTTGGTCCGGAATCCACGCCGAACGTGGAATTGATCACGGCACATGTGGAGCGCCACGTTGGCCCTGTCGCACAGGTAATTCATGAAACCGCGTCGCAGTTCGTGCATGTCGACATCCTGCACGTTTTGCCGTCCGCCAAACGCGACTTTCATGTGCTGGTCACCAGTGGCCTGAGTGACCGCCCCATGCATACTCCGGAAGGTTGCGCGGACTGGCGCTATGCCGAGCTATACCTCTGCCTGCCTGCATCGTGGCCGCTGGCTACGCAGAATTTCAACAATGAACGGAACTACTGGCCAATCCGGCTGCTGCAGATGCTAGGCAGATTCCCGCATGTATTTGGCGCTTGGCTGTGGATCTACCATAGCCTCCCGAATTTCGATCCTCCCCAAGCGTATGCGGATAGCACCAAGCTCTGCGGAGCGATGTTGGGGCCGCCCATCTCGCTGCCCATGGATTTCGGCAGCCTCGAGGTTCCCGGCTCTCCGGCCATTTACTTTTTCAGCGTCCTGCCGCTCCATCAGGAGGAAATGGATTTCAAAATCCAGAACGGCGGCGAGCCCTTGATGGCGAATCTGTTCAAGCAAGGTGTGATCGCCGATATCGTGGACCCGGTCAGAAAGAGCGTGATTCAGAAGAAGCGCTTCGGACTTTTCTAGGCGCCAGGCCTCTATTCGCTCTCCAGGCCCGCCTTCTTGAGCAGCTTTCGGAGATCTTCATAGCCTTGATCGCCCTGCGCGGCCGTAGCGACGGCGCCGTCACGGTCGATCACGATGTACGTGGGCAAGGCGCTGATGTGATAAGGCATGGGCATCTCGTTTTCCGTCGACAGCACGATAGGGTAGCTGCGCGGATTCTGCCTTAAGAATTGCTCGACGATACCGCGCTGCTCGCCGACAGAGATACCGACAATCATGAGGTCTTTGTCTCCGTACTTCCGATACAACTTTTCGAGCGCTGGACCATCCGCGCGGCAGGGACGGCACCAGGTGGCCCAGAAATCGAGAAGCACTGTCTTTCCCTTGAAATCCGACAGCGCCAGCGGATTTTCTTTGAGATCCGTGAGAGCCAACTCCAGCGCCGGCTTCCCGGCCAACTGCTTTCTGATTTTCGCGGCACTCCACCTGTCGAACTCGTTCACCTCGCGCATGCCGGACGGGCGCCTGAAGAGGCTGGCATCCACGGGCCCACTGTAGCTCACGCGCTTCAGAGTACAAGCGGTGTCGGATTGATAGAAGCGGCTTCCAATGTTGATTAGTTGCACGGTTGTAGATGAAATCAGCAGTCCAGTCTCCGTATCCAGCATGACGCGCGTGGAGCCCTGCAACAGCTTGAACGTGGAAGAGTGCGTGCCGGTGAGGGTCCGAGTGGACGGCTTAAGCGGCGCATCTAATACAACACAGCCATGGTCGGTCCCCGTGAGCCCACAGGGTTGCCGGCGGACCTCTGCCGCCTTCAACCAATCAGGATCGCCGAAACCGTAAGGAGAGGACTCCGGATTTTGAGCCCCGGATTTGTGTTTGGTCCGCACGTATTCCTCCGCGTGCTCTTCGATCAAGAAAAGTTCCTTGCCGTCGAAAATCCTTACGGAGGAGCCCGATTGTTCGCGCCATTTCTCTTGGGATATGTCAAGCAGAATCTGCCTCTGCGCAGACCGGCTACTGCGCGAGGTCTTCGAAGTTTGAGTAACATCGAATTCCTGATGCAAGCCCGGCAGTTTTTCCCGCTTGGTCTTAAGCTCGCTCCAGAGGCCCCTCGCCGGAGTTTGCGCGGAGGCGTTCACAGCCACAACTAAGGTCGCAAGTGAGGCAAGAAAACGCACGATTGTACCGTGTATAGATTCTATATCGAATCGAAAAGAGCGGTGATCGTGGCGGCCAAGAGTATGCGCCGACACCATTCGCTGGGAGTAAGCTGAGATAAATGAGCCCGCTTCTGAATTCAGGGATGCGCAGCGCCCCCTTCTGGCTTCTGGATTCACGGGCACAGCAGTGCCCGGCGGAGCAGAAGGCTCCGCTATGACCGGCTCCATCCTCCAAATCAACATCTCCCCCGGCGGCATCCCCAAGCGACCGATTCCCGAAGCCAGCATCACCTCCGAAGGCATCCGCGGCGATCGTTGGTCGCATCCCGACATTCACGGCGGTCCCAACCAAGCGCTACTGCTGATTACGTCCGAGGGCATCGACGAGCTGATCGCGCAAGGTTTGCCGCTATTTCCTGGCGCTCTGGGCGAGAACCTTACGACGCTCGGCCTGGACCGGCGGCAAATGCGCATCGGCCAACGTTACCGCGCTGGTGGTGTTTTCTTCGAGCTCACTAAACGGCGCGCACCGTGCGCCACACTCAACATCTACGGCCCAGGAATCCAACACGCCATTTTCGACGCTCAAGTGAAGGCCGGCGATGCGTCGAGTCCGCGCTGGGGTCTCAGCGGATTCTATGCCCGAGTCCTCCGAGGTGGCGCCATCCGATCGCAGGATTCAATCGCTCTGATAGAGCAGGTGGTTTAGCAGGTATAATTGGTCTAGTAGACCACGTCGTCTAACTATGTCCAGTCTGCTCGAAACCATCGCGTTCCGCCAGCCTCGGCGCGCTCAAGGCGAGATCGCGGCGTTAGCCGGCGGCCTTCCTTCCGCTATCCAGACTCAGATTGAGGCGTTGCTCGCCTCCGCAGCCGATCCCGATGCGGCGCTCCATTACCTGGCCAGCCTGAAACACCAATATCCCGATGCGTTCAAACGGTTGGTTCAATCCCAGACGCACCTGCAAGAATTGATCGCTGTTTTCTCCAACAGCCGTTTTCTTTCCGACGAAATTCTGCAAAACCCGCAATGGATCGAGCAGCTAGACGACCTGGATCGCGTCCTGCTGGACGGCGAGTACAAGAACCGCCTCATCGCATTTCTGAAACACCAACCTGCGGGAACCCCCGAGGCTTTGTCTCTCGCGTTGTTTCGACGCCAGCAGATTTTACGGATCTTGCTGCGCGACATTCTGGGTCTGTGTGCGTTGTCGGAAACCACTGAGGAGCTGTCCAACCTGGCCGACGCCATCCTGGATGTGAGCTACGAACGAATCCGGGCAGAGTTGGTCTCGAAGCACGGCGTTCCCCGATATGTGGATGAGGACGGCAAGCCGCGCGAGTGCGGCATGTCGGTGATCGCGCTTGGAAAGTTGGGCGGACGGGAACTCAATTACAGCTCCGACATCGACCTGATGTTCGTCTACACCGCCAGCGGAGAGACTGACGGTAAGAATCCCATCTCGAACAAAGAGTTTTACAAGAAGGTCGCGAATCAATACACGGAGCTGCTTTCCACTTACACCGCAGAGGGTCTGTGCTATCGCGTGGATCTGCGCCTGCGGCCCGATGGCAGTCTGGGAGAAGTGTGCATTTCACTCGACGGCGCCAAAAAGTATTACCAGACGCGCGCGCGCGATTGGGAATTGCAGATGCTGATTAAAGCACGGGTCGCCGCGGGCGATCCGGACACTGGCCGCGAGCTGCTGGATTCGGTTGAGCCGCTTACCTATTCCACCACGCTCGATTTCTCGGCTGTTGAAGCGGTCTCCGCCACGCGCGAACGCATCAGCGAAAAACTGAACCGGCGCCGTCTGGGAAAATCGGCATTCGACGTCAAGTTGGCTCCCGGAGGCATCCGCGATATCGAATTTCTGGTGCAGTGTCTGCAGCGTCTGCACGGCGGGCGCGTGCCTTGGGTGCGGCATGGCGGGACCATGCTGGCGCTGGCGCGGCTTAACGATAAAGATCTTCTGTCGGCCGCCGAATATGGCCGGTTGGTTTCGGCCTACCGCTTTTTGCGCAACCTGGAACACCGGCTCCAGTTCGCTGACGATCGCCAGACTCACACGCTACCCACCACCGAGCGCGACCTGGATCTGCTGTCGCAAAGAATGCCCAGCGCGCAACTCGGCAGCGCGCCCTCGCGCGAAAAACTGCTGCACGAATTGAACGCGCACCTGGAAGCAGTGCAGGAGATCTATCACCGTGTGATCCACGCGCAGCGCCCCAGTTACTACAACCTGCCGCCTCCCGCTCCAGCCGAAGTGGAGCGGCCTGAAACCGGTGAGGCCGTTACCACGAACCTGGTCCGATTTCTCGACGAATGCGCACCGGAGCTTGCAAACCGTGTTCTGCGCGCGGGACTACGCCGCGGCGCGGGCGCGTTTGAACACTTCCTCGAAAAGGTGGTGCCTAACCCCGAGTGGTTGTCGCTGCTCAATTCCAATGAAGCCGTGGCGCGCTACACGCTGGATATTTTCGAACACAGTCCTTACTTTGCCGAAGAGCTGATCCGCAGCCCTGAGCTGATGGAAGAACTCGCGCAGCTGGGCGCGGCCAACGATGTCCCGTTCGCGGAAGCGGCCGCGCATTTCGAAGATGTTTCCGATCTGCGCCGCTTCTTCCGCCGCGAAATGTTTCGAATTCAGGCTGCCGGCATGTGCCTGCGCCTGCCGGTCTTCGAAACTCTGGAAACCACTTCCGACTTGGCCGATGCCGCTATCGCCGCCACATATCGGATGGCGCTGGAACAAGTTGCCGCGTCGCATCCTCCGGTCACGCCCGGCTACCAGTTGCAAAACCAACTGATGGTGATCGCGCTGGGTCGCCTAGGGATGCGTGAATTCGATCTGGCTTCCGATGCGGATCTGGTTTTCGTCCTGCCCGACGAGGATCATGACGAACACCTGTTCTGGACCCGCGTGGCCGGCCGCATGATCGACCTCATCACCGCTTACACCGGAACCGGATTGATGTTCTCCGTGGATACTCGCTTGCGCCCGAATGGGAGCGCCGGCGCACTGGTGCAGTCCGAGGCGTCGTACAAGGACTACTTCTCGAAGAACGCGGAAGCCTGGGAGGGCATCTCCTACATGAAGGCCCGCGCCGTTGCCGGCAACGAAGAGCGCGCCACCAAGTTCCTGAATGAACTGCAACAAGTGGACTGGCGCAAATATGGCCAGAGCGGCCGCTCGAAAAAAGATCTGCGCCAGATGCGCCTGCGGCTCGAGAAAGAACAGGGCGCCGGTCATCCGCTGAAGGCCGGCCTGGGCGGCTTCTACGATATCGATTTCTCTTTGCTGTACCTGAGGCTCAAGGCGGCCGGAATCTTCTATAAAGTGCTGAATACGCCGGCGCGTATCAACATTATCGAAGCCATGGGCCACCTGGAGCGAGCCGACGCCGAGTTTCTACGCGACGCCGCCACATTTTATCGCGCGATGGATCATGGACTGCGGGTTTATTCAGGACACGCCGAAGGCAGCTTGCCAAACTCAGAATCGCAGCTGGAAGTCCTAACCGAACTGGTTCATCGTTGGACGCCAGAACATCTGAATCACCAGCCGCTAAAAATAGAGCTGTCCAAAATCCAAAACCGCACCAGAGAAATCTTCGACCGGCTATTTTCTTAGAGAAAGCTTTCCGAACCGCGAGCGTGAGCGACCGGTACTTACCCTGCCCTCATCTCCTCTCGGGTGATCCGAATCACTTCCATAAACTGCTTGGCCCGCTCCTCGAACACCTCATAGCGCCCGGCGCGAATGTTGGCGCCGTCTATCAACTCGCCACCGACGGCCACCGCGCAGGCGCCGGCCCGCAGAAAATCGCCAATGGTTTCCAGATTTACTCCACCGGTCGGAATCATCTCGATTTGCGGAAATGGCGCGCGTAGCGCTTTGATGTATTTCGCTCCGCCCACCGCGCTGCACGGAAAAACTTTGATCACATCGCCGCCGGCCTGCCACGCTGTCACCACCTCGGTGGGCGTTAACGCTCCGGGCATGATTACCTTCGAATAGCGCTTGGCCATCTCGATGGTTGCCAGGTTCAGGCTTGGCGTCACGATGAATTCCGCACCCGCCAGCATGCAGGCGCGCGCGGTCTCAGGATCCAGCACCGTTCCAGCGCCCAGCACGATCTGATCGCCGAATTTGTCGGCCACCTTCTCGAGTGCCCGTATCGCACCTGGAACTGTCATGGTGATTTCGGCCACGCGGATTCCTCCGCGGTAGATCGCATCAATGGCTTTGATGGCGCCTTCCGCACTCTCGGTGCGAACCACCGGAACAATGCCGATCTCGATAATGGTTGAAAGAATCGCGTCTCTCTTCATGAATTGATGAATCCGTGCGCGCGGAACCAAGCCACCTCGTCGCGCACCGTGTCCTCAAATGGCCGGAACGCGGCGCCCAGCTCGCGCATCGCTTTGGAGGAATCTACCGCAACCTTTTCGTGCATAATGCGGAGGCCGGCAATCGTGAGCAGGGTCGGGGTGCCCGTCAGCCGAGCCCAGGCCTGGGATGCGGCGCCCACAGCCAGCGACAGTCCGTACGGAATATTGCGCGTGGGAGCAGGCACGCCGGTCACGCGCTCGAGCGTCGCGAGAACTTGTCCCAAATCGGAATACTTTCCGCCCACGATGTAACGCTCGCCGGACTGCCCGCGATCCACGGCGTTAATCGTGGCCTGCGCGACATCGCGCGCGTCCACGATGGAACATCCGCCATCCAAGACGCCCGGTATCTTCCGGTTTAGAAAATCGAGCACCAGTTTTCCGGCCGCGGTCGGCGCCGAATCACTTGGTCCCCACATCCACGAGGGTAGGATCATCACTACAGGGAGCGTCCGTTCCTTCAAAAAGCGCTTGATCGCGAGCTCGGTGTCGATCTTGCTCGCGAAGTAAAGGTTCGACGCGGCAAGATCGTCCGGCAACGTGCTTTCGTCGCTGGGCGTGCCGTCCGGCTTCTTGCCGATCACGCCCGCCGAGCTGATGTGGATGGCCTTCTGGACGCCTTGCTTTTCCGCTGCAATTAGCAGATCGACTGTGCCTTGTACGTTGATCTTTTCGAGTGACGTTTTGTGATCGCCAGGCTGATAATATTCTCGAAAATACGCCGCCGTGTGCAACAGAACATCGCAGCCGGCCAGACTCGCGGCGAACCCCGCCACGTTGCTCATGTCGCCGGTGACGAAATCGATTTTGACGCTCGGAAATACTCGCTGAGCCTTATCTTTCGATCGGACCAGCCCTCGCACCTCGTGTCCCTGATCGAGCAGGGCCTGCACCAAATTGCTGCCAAGCAGCCCGGTAGCTCCAGTAACAAACGCGCGCATACGCTAACGAGATATTACAACACTCGCGTAGTCCGTGACTCAAAAGTTCGCGATGTGGCATCATAGTCCTGGGCGGCATGGCGATGATCCATTCCGCTACCCCCAAAATTCAATATGACGCGACTATCAATTTGCATTTCTGTCTCGCTCTGTTTATCTCCGCTCACGCTCGCGTTCGCCGCTGAGAAGAACGCCTGCACCGGCGACCCAAATCAATGGACCCAAATTTTCGACGGCAAGGACCTCACCGGTTGGAAACACGTCGGCCCGGGCCACATGACCGTTGAGGACGGATTGATCCACACCCACGGCGGCATGGGCCTGCTCTATTGGACTGCCGGCCCAATCGAGAATTGCACCCTCCACGTGGTCTTCCGCATGCGAGATGAAAACGACAACTCCGGCGTGTTCGTTCGCATACCGCTCGAGCCGCGCGAAGAATGGATGCCGGTCCACTACGGCTACGAAGTCCAGATCGACAACCACCCCGAGCGTAGCGAGGACAAGGAAGACGACACACACTCCACCGGCATGCTGTACTCGCTAACCAAACCGTTGGCCACCGCGTGGAAGCCAGGCCCGGAATGGAACACCATGGACATCACTCTCGATGGCCCGCGCACCATCGTCACATTAAACGGTGTGAAGGTTACCGACTACAAAGAAGGCGATCCGGTGCCGGCACGTAAGTTCGATTACGAGCCGCAACGTGGACTCCGCCCCATTCTCGGCTACATCGGCCTGCAGAATCACAGCGACAACGACATTGTGTTCTTCAAGGAAGTGGCTATCAAGCCGCTAAAGAAATAGTTGAGGAGACGAATCGTATGAACTCAAATTCCTCTCGACGTCAGTTTTTGCAAGTTGGATCCGCCGCGGCCGGTGGCCTGATGGCGGCCAAGACAATTCTGCTGGACCCGCGGCCTTTGGGCGCGGCACAGAAAGCTGCATCCGGAAAGAAGCTGCGTTTCGCCATCATCGGTATTGGCATGGAAGGATCTGGCGTCCTCGGCACAGCCATCACATTGCCGAATGTGGAGTGCGTCGGTGCGGCCGATCTTTATGATGGCCGCCACACGCTGGCCAGGGAGATTACAGGCAACCAAAGTTTGCCGGTTACTCGCCGCTATCAGGAACTGCTGGATCGCAAGGATATCGATTGCATCCTCGCGGCCGTGCCCGACCATTGGCACAAGCGCGTCGTGGTGGACTCCTGCAATGCCGGCAAGGATATCTACTGCGAGAAGCCAATGTCTCACACGGCCTCAGAAGGTTTCGAGATGGTGGACGCGGCGAAAAAGAACAGTCGCATCGTCCAGATTGGCGCTCAACGGGTCAGCTCCGCGCTGTGCGCCAAAGCTCGTGAACTTTATCATGAAGGCGCCATCGGCGAAGTGGAGAATGTCGAGCTTACCTTGGGACGCAACGATCCCACTGGAGCCTGGGAATATCCACCGCCGCCCGATCTTTCCCCACAAAACCTCGACTGGGATACCTGGTTGAACGACGCCCCGAAGATTCCTTTCAATCCGGAGCGGTTCGCGCGCTGGCGCTGTTGGAAGGAATACGGCACCGGAGTGGGTGGCGACCTGATGGTTCACTTGATCAGCGGGATGCAGGTAACGCTCGGCTGGAACGAGCCGCCGCGCTCTGCCTCCGCTTTGGGAGGCATCTTTCGGTGGAAGGACGGCCGCAATATGCCGGATATTCACGTGGTCCTGTTCGATTACCACGGGGTTCCGGTCTACGTCCGGCTGGGCCTTGGCACCGAGTCGCCGGAGTCGGCGCGCTACATGGGACCCAAAGGCATTCTCGACACCGGTGAGTTCGATCTGCGTCACAGCCGGCAGAAAGGCGTGGACACTTCGCCCAGCTATTACACATCCAGCTACCCGCAGAAGATGCGCGATGAATACGTCAAACAATGGCACGAGGAGCATGACGTCCCGCCCGGACAGGAGCCGATCGGAAGTGATACGGTTTATCGCGGCAACGATTGGGACGATCTCCGGCCGCACCTGTTTAATTTCTTCCAAGCCGTGCGGACGCGAAAGCCGGTGGTGGAGGATGCAGTTTTCGGCAATCACGCAGCCGTCGCCTGCCACATGGCGAACGAATCGTACTTCAGGAAGAAGACGGTGTACTGGGATCAGGCCACGCGCAGTATCGTAACCTAGCCAAGTGGGGCAGGCGCTTCCGCCTGCCAACCCATTTTTCGCGTGGTAGGGACGGGCAGATTCGAACTGCCGACCTGTCGCTTAGGAGGCNNGCTCTATCCATCTGAGCTACGTCCCCGAGAGTGTCTCCTACTTGATTCTAAAACACTCCAGCGTTCATCGAGTCGATCATCTTGGATCGTTCTTTCAGAATCGGTGATCGCATCTCGCCAAAGTTCCAGGGTAAACGCTGGCGGCAGTTCTCTAGTCATCTTCGCCTGTAAGCTCTTTCCAGTAGCCTATATCGACATCAACGTAGCCTTCGGGATAACTGAGGCCCATCGCCCGGAAGGAGGAATCGCCTTCGCTGTGAACCCGGAGAACCGAATCAGGGCGAAGGGGTGTCGCCACACATAGATCGAAGAAGTGCTTGCTAGGGATACAACCGAGGGTGCGTCCAAACGTGGCTACCACCGTCTTTCCAGCCAACCAACTATGCCGAGTAAGCGCGAGCGAAACGGTGAGTTCAATGACACGAGGCTGCCCTGTGGCGGCGAGTGGGGAGAGCAGTACTGGATCCTTCGTCCAGAACGAGGCGACCTCGCCGCCCCAATAAGCCATCAAGGGCTCAACTCCGCTATCGTGAATGGCCACGATGCGAGACCACCCAGAATTTGTTTATGCGTGATTCCAATTGCTCGCCGTGAAATGGGCTGGCCGCGTATAGTTCGTCGGCTAACTGCGCGCTGACCGCACCGGACGCGACGAAGAGATCCAAGCGTGACCGCAATGTCTCCGGGGTCGAAAGATGGATGCCTTCGTGCCGCAACCGGTCCACCTTCGCCTCCGTAAGGCGAGTGTGGTGCCAAGCGCGTATCATCCGCGACCGCATCCGCTCGCCGATCGCCTCTTCGAATGCGTGGAAAGAGGACGCATAGGGGTTGTCGGGGCGATCCGATGTTCGGTTGTCATGTGGTTCCGAACTAGGTCGGCCTCCTCAGCCAACGTGGCGCCGAGTTCGCAGTCAAACGTCTTGGCATTCCAGACGTCGATGAAACCTGAAAACACAATTCCTCGATCTTAGGCCGTACGCCTCGCACCATGCCCGCCCGACCTAGTTGAAGCTCACGAAATCCGCATCTAGGAACATTCCAATATCGCCCTTGGCACAATGGATCTTGCGAAACCCTGGTCGCAGGACAAGCTGTGCGCGGCCAAAAAAATGGTCGGGACAAGATCGTTCCCTAGAAATCTTCCGAAGGCAGTCGCGACACATCGCGCAACATCGAAAACAGCTCAACATCCGTTAGGATCTGGATACCGTGTTCACTACAACTCTTGAGGACCGTCCGGTGATGGAAGTGCCGGTCTAACGTGCATAGGACATCCGCTCGTCCAGACAACGCCGTCTCCAACACTGGATCATCTTCTTGGTCGTTGGGAACGAGCCTTGCGAAGGTCTGAGGATTAACCAACTCCGCGAAATCCTGGAGAGCCTGCGTGTATTGCTCGATGTCGAGCGGTGCAAGCGGCCAGATGGCTTCGAGGCGCGGATAATTCAATACTCGCTCAGTTTCGCGCAACAGAAACGGCGACAAAACTAGCACATGATCTGCTGATTCCAAGATCGTTAGCAGCAGGCTCCGCGCCACGCCTTTCGAGTGTGGATTAGCTCGCGCGAGAATGTTCGTGTCGAGAACGATCCTCATGTCCGCCGGGGGCGGATATGATTCATCGCTTCATCAACTGCTTCATCGACCTCTCCGTTTGCAACATTCTGCGCCTTAAGAGCGAGCTGGTCGAGAGCGCTCCTCAAACGGTCCGCGCTTGCCCAGCGCGCCTCCCCTGAGGGAGCCGGATGGGGATCGAGAGCCATAACGCTCACTTCTTCGTCATCACGCAAACTACGCCCGAGCAAGTTTTCTACTGCGCTCCTGGCCGACGCCGGGAGATCTCGCGCCAAGTTGATCGAGATGTTTTCCATCGCGGACTCTCACTATTATTCTAACCGCAGCGCTAGCCCCGAGTGAATCGTGATCGAACCTCCGCCAAAGCAGGGCCCGCGATTCAGCGCGCCTGGAAGCCAGATCGAAGGACTAGAAGTTCTCGACCGCCGATATCACAAGCCTGCGAACGGTCGGGGCTTCGATCCAGGCTTCTACTTTCGCGGGTCGAAGCGCACTTCCACCTCGGTATTCACTCTGACCGGGTGGCCGCCCTTGAGCGTGGGCTGATAACGGAATTGAACCCACGGCACGGTCTCGCAGAGTTGCGCGCCGCTGTCGAGCTCCGCAATCTTGCCCTCCTCGTCGACGACGACTTTGCAGTGAGTCGTTCCGCCCGCGGGTTCCCAAAGCGGCGCGGTCTGGACCGTGGGACCCTCCACCAGGAGAGCGCGTTGTTTGTCCGCCGGAACGGAAACGCTCGGCGCTTCCTTCTTCGCTCCGGTGTCCTTCTTCTGTTTCGCGGCATCGCTGGCGCTGGTAACGGGCTCTATCTTGGTTACTAAGAATACAGGTCTGGCGGGAAAGCGTTGCACCTTGACGCGCAAACTGCTGGAGTATGAATCCGTGACATCCATGGCCAGCCCCGGCCAAGCCATATTCACGACACGGTCGCAGCTTGATCCAAGCGGATAGCCGTTCTTGCCCTGGTCGGGATCGCCAATAGCATCGATCGCCTTTTGTGCATAGACGCCCTCGGCCATGTACTCCTGCCCGGGTTCAACCTGAAAGGCTTTGTTGAAGTAGAGGCGATAGCGATTCAGGCCATCCACAATAAGGTAGACGGAAGGTCCACCTGCGTTCAGAGCGGCGTCTGCTACGCCCGTTTCGTCGAGCATTACCTGGGCCTTCCCTTGGATTTTGTCTGTCGCGGCGGCGGCTGGCTTGGTGGTGGGCTTGCTGGAACAACCTGCCAATCCCACAAAAGTAATTACTAGGAAACCAAAAACGTACGTATCGCGGGTCATCGTTCGTGCCCTCGCTTTCAAGATGTTCGTACGAGTCCGACATTATCACAATCAGAGGGTAGGCAAGAATTTGTGTTACAGTGCCGAGAAGTCCCGCGCGATAAGTGGATGATGGGGAGATTTCAATTGTCGATCCGTATTTTCGTTGGCGTTGCAGTCAGCGTAGCCTGCTTGCAGGCGCAGCTTTCCAATGAGACTAGCGCGGCGATAGATAAGCTGGTGGCCAAGGCGCTGGCAGAATCCGGTACTCCAGCAGTGTCCATAGCCATCGTCAAGGACGGTAAGCTGGCGCTGGCGAGGGCATATGGAGACGCCCGGCTGGATCCTAAGACTTCGGCCACGGCCGGGATGCGCTTCTCCATCGGCTCAGTGAGCAAGCAATTCATGGCCGGCGCCATCCTGCTGGCGGCCGAGGACGGCAAGCTGTCGCTCAACGACCGCGTGGGCAAATACCTGCCTAGCCTGACGCGCGCCAACGACATCACCATTCGCCAACTGCTCTCGCATACGGCCGGTTATCAGGACTACTATCCACAAGATTACGTCCCTCCATTCATGCGAGAACCCGTCACAGCCGAAGGCATCCTAACCCGGTGGGCCGTCAAGCCGCTCGACTTTGAGCCCGGAACCGCCTGGCAATACAGTAATACTGGATTCGTCGTCGCCGGCCGCGTGCTGGAGAAGGCTACCGGCGTTCCGGCCTTCGAGTTCCTGCGGACCCGGATATTTTCGAAGCTCGGAATGGAGTCCGTCTACGACCTGGATCGTCAGCCGCTCACCAGCGCCGATGCCGCCGGCTACATTCGCTATGCCATCGGGCCGCTGCATCCGGTAACTCCCGAGGCTTCGGGGTGGCTGTT
>PMUN01000425.1:20470-34578 GCA_003166875.1 Bryobacterales bacterium
TCGGAGTCTCGGACTCGAACGGACACCCGCGGCTCACTCACGGCGGCGCAGTATCGGGCTTCACCAGCCAGAACACCATCTGGCCCGATTTGAAGCTGGCCGTAGTGGTGCTCTCGAACAAGGACGGATCCACCGCACCGGGCCGGATCACCAAGGGTCTGGAAGCCCTGTTGCTCGCACCCGCTCAGGACCCGGATGCGGCGAAACTGCTGGAACAGGCCAAGACGATTTTTGCCGGTCTCCAGGAAGGCCGATTGGACCGTGCGCTCTTCACGGCCAATGGCAATTCCTATTTCACCGCCGAAGTAATCGGTGATTATTCCGCCAGCCTGAAACCTCTGGGCAAGCCCAAGAGCTTCGAGCTTTTGCGCTCCGGGTTGCGCGGCGGATTCACCGAACGCAGCTACCGGATCGTGTTTCCCGAAAAGACGCTGAACCTGGTGGTCAGAGCAGCGATGGACGGTAAGCTCGAACAGTATCAGATCTCGGAATGAGCATCTTATTTTCTTAATTGCTGCACGAAGAAATCCGCCATCATGTGGTTGGCCTCGATGGCCTCAGGCAGCGTGGAGTCGTACCAGAAGGCGTGGGGCAGAGCGTCAAAAACCACCAGCCGCGCATCGACGCCGGCGTTCAGGTAGGCGCGGTGCAGGTTCACGGTGCCCGAGAGCAGCAGATCCCGGCCGCTTGTGATAAACAGCGTAGGCGGCAATCCATGCAGGTCGCCGAAGATCGGCGAGAGCACGGGATCCCGTGGGTCGGCGCCGGCTAAATACTCCCGGTCGCGAGTTTCTGGCTCAGGTGGATCCAGGTGTCCAGAGAAGCCCCGTAAGGAATAGATCGCTTCCGAGTCACCGTGCCGGGCAAAGTCACCCAAGCCGCTGAAGATGCCGAGAGCCGCCGGCAGCGGCAGCCCTAATTGCTTCAAGCGCGCGGCCACCTGTGCGGTCAGAACCGCCCCGGCCGACGTTCCATAGATCACCACGTGGTTGGGCGAATAGGTTTTTAGCAGCTCCTTATAGACGGCCACCGAATCATCGACGGCTGCCGGAAACGCATGCTCCGGCGCCAGGCGATAAAGCACGGCCACCACCTTGATCTTGCTGTAGCCTGCGATGGGAATTGACTCCGTGTAGGAGCCGGAATCCGAGTTGAAGCCGCCGCCGTGCAGGTTGAGAAGAACCTTTTCACGGTTGGCGTCGGACAGCCCTTCGGGCGTGACAATGCGAACTGGAACGCCGGCCATCTTGTCTTCGGCAATCTGATTGGGGCAGAGACGGCTCCATTCCACGCGCGCACGTGCCGTGTAGGCATCCGTGCCTTTGCGGCGGTCGGCCAATGACTGTGGCGGACCCTGGTCGGGCTCGGCCCGGCTCAGCCGCCGCTGCGCCTCGGTGCTGATGGTCTTCGGAACAGGAACCAGCCGCGTGACGTGCGCCGTACCCTGGGCGTCGATGTAGCTGGTGTCACGTGTGGGAGCTTGGTCTGCGGTCGTGGGTTGCTGCGCTTCGACGATTGCGGAAGCCAGCAGCATGGCGAATAAAGCAGAAATTACGCCTGAAGAGAGTGGCATGAGTAATGACATTATAGGTCAAGGAATAGGAAGCCATGACCACGCGTCCACACCAGGTTCGCACGCAACTCGGCCGAGCGGCGGTCCGGATCTTTGCCGCCAACGATCGCATGAACCAGATTCTTATCGAGCATCTGGACCCCGCCGCCTGGCGAGCCAAACCGCCCAGCAAGGCCCGCACCATTGCGGCCATCTTCACGCACATGCACAATGTCCGCACCAAGTGGATCCGGCTTACAGCTCCGCACCTGAAGGTTCCACCACAGCTCAACCGCGCGCACTGCACGCCGCAGCAGGCCCGTGCGGGATTGGCCGACAGCGCCGCTCGTTGCGCGGAGATGTTGGCTGAAGCTCTGGGCGGTGGTTGGGGCCGCATCCAGGAGTTTCACAGAGACGGTTGGGCTCGGCCTTGGCCGGTTGGCCCGGAAATGCTGTGCTACATGCTCGCTCACGAAGCCCACCATCGCGGGCAGGTGTTAATGCTCGCACATCAGCTCGGATTCCCGTTGCCGAACAAGGTGATGTCCGGGATCTGGAATTGGGAAAAGCTGTGGAAAGAGTGCGGGTCGCCTGGCGGCCCCGGCGTTGTTTCTTAGGCGGTCACGTCCAGCGCTTCAGACCTTTCTGTCCGATGTCCGTTCTGTAATGCATGCCGTCAAAATGAATCTTGCGGACTTCTTCATAGGAGTTGTCGATCGCCGACTGCAGCGTTGCGCCCGACGCCGTGACTCCCAACACACGCCCGCCGGATGTTGCTAAAACATTATCGATAATTTTTGTTCCTGCATGAAATACGGTTGCGCCGGTAACCTGATCGAGTCCGTCGATCCGATCGCCGCTTTGAACTGATCCCGGATATCCACCGGCCGCCAGCACCACGCAAACTGATGGATCCGGGCGCCAGTTCAAGTCGCTCTCATCCAACGTACCGTGCGCGGCGGCGAATAGCGGTTCTACGAAGTCTGATTCCATGCGATGCATCAGCACCTGGGTTTCCGGATCGCCTAGCCGTGCGTTGAACTCCAGCACCTTGGGCCCATTGCGCGTCATCATCAGACCCGCGTAAAGAAAGCCGCTGAAGGGATGTCCGTCCGCGCGCATGTGTTCGATGGCTGGACGTATGATTTGCGCCATGACAAGAGCCTTCTGAAAATCGCCGAGAATTCTCCCGTCGCAATACGCGCCCATGCCACCAGTGTTGGGTCCCTGGTCGCCATCGAAGACGGCTTTGTGATCCTGCGTTGGCTCGAGCGCCAGAACATTCACGCCATCGCTCAGGACGATGAAGCTCACTTCTTCACCGGTGAGGAATTCTTCGATCACCAGAATCGACCCGGGCGTGAGCAGTTGAGCAATGGCCTGCTCCGCTTCCTCCGGCGAATTCGCAATGATTACGCCCTTGCCCGCCGCAAGCCCATCGGCCTTCAGCACCACTGGAAAATCGAATTCGTGCAACGCCGCTCGCGCTTGATCCGCGGTGTCCACGGTTGCAAAACGTGCCGTGGGGATGCCCGCTCGAAGCATGAATTCTTTGGCGAACGCTTTGCTCGCTTCTAATCGTGCAGCCGCCGCCGTGGGACCGACAATGCGTCGCCCCTTTTCGCGGAACTGATCCACAATTCCAGCCGCAAGCGGAGCTTCTGGACCCACCACTGTGAGGTCGGCATCGATGGACTCGGCCGCAGCCAGATAATCCGATGTAGCCAAACAAGTAGCCACCTGCGCGATGCCCGGATTCCCGGGCGCAGCGTACAATGCCAACGTCTTTGCACTCTGCGCGAGCTTCCAGCAGAGCGCGTGTTCCCGACCTCCCGAACCAATCACAAGAATCTTCATCGCAGAACTCGAAACTAGCACACTATGCAACACTAAGAGCTGAACCGTGGGTCAGTTTCGGACTGTGGGGCAGGTTGTTAACCTGCGCGTCGATTGCCAATCGGCGCAAACTGCGCGGGTTAACAACCCGCATACTGACCCGCGACTAAGAACTGACCCTCGATGAAGTCTTCGAAGTACGACGTGATTGTAGTGGGTGCCGGACATGCCGGTTGCGAAGCCGCGCGGGCCTGCGCGCGAATGGGACTGCGCACCGCTATGATCACCATGAACCTGGATCTGATCGCTCAGATGTCGTGCAATCCCGCGGTTGGCGGCATCGCCAAAGGCCACTTGGTTCGCGAAATTGACGCGCTCGGTGGCGTGATGGGCGAAGTAACCGACGCCGTCGGAATTCAATTTCGTTTGTTGAACACCAGCCGCGGTCCGGCCGTTTGGTCGCCACGCGCTCAGTGCGATAAGAAGCAGTACCGTCTCCGCATGCGTGAGGTGCTGGAGCGCGAGCCGAATCTCCGAATTCTCCAGGCGGAAGTAGCCGAACTGAATTTAAGTGGGGCAGGCGCTTCCGCCTGCCAACGAGTAACAGGCGTTCTTCTCCGCGATGGCCGGACCATTTCGAGCGACGCCGTGATCATAACCACCGGAACATTCTTAAACGGCCTAGCACACGTTGGCGAAATGAAGTACAGTTGCGGCCGGAATGGCGAAGCTCCCTCTAACCTGCTCGGCGCCCAGCTCCGCGGCCTTGGCCTCGCGTGGACCCGGCTCAAGACCGGAACGCCGCCACGCCTGGATGGCCGAACCATCGATTGGTCGCGTTTCGAAGCCCAAAAAGGCGATCTCGAACCAACACCGTTCTCATTCCTGACCCAGAGGATTGAGCGCGAACAAATATCATGTTATATATCTTACACTTCTGAACAAACGCTTCGTATTCTTAGAGATAGCATTGCGCGCTCACCGCTTTACAGCGGCCAGATCGAAGGTGTAGGTCCGCGCTACTGCCCTTCCATTGAGGATAAAGTGGTCAAGTTTCCAGACAAGCTGCGCCACCAGATCTTTTTGGAGCCAGAGGGCGTCGATACCTACGAAGTCTATGTGAACGGCATGTCCACCAGCATGCCGATCGATGTGCAGACCGCCATGGTAGCTTCCGTCCCCGGCCTGGAAGACGCCGAGATGATCCGGCCGGGTTACGCCATCGAATATGACGCAATCGATCCCCGGGAATTAAACCATAGCCTGGAAGTTAAGTCTATCGAGGGATTGTTCCTAGCCGGCCAGATCAACGGAACGTCGGGATACGAAGAAGCGGCTTGCCAGGGGTTGGTTGCGGGAATCAGTGCCACGCGTAAATTGGGAAACCTCCCGCCAATTGTGATTGGCCGTACGGAAGGCTACACCGGGATTCTCATCGACGATCTCGTGAACAAAGGTGCCGAGGAGCCTTATCGCATGTTCACGTCCCGTGCTGAATTTCGGCTGCATTTGCGCATTGATAATGCCGATGAGCGATTGACCCCAATTGGACGAAAGGTCGGCCTGGTCACCGATCAGCGCTGGAATTTGTTCAATCGGAAGCAAGAACAGAAACTACGGATCCTGAAGCTGCTGGAGACGGCCCGAATCGACTGCGAGTCTTCCGATGATCATCCAACACTTATTCAGTGGCTGCGTCGTCCGGAAGCGAAGATTGCCACGCTCGCTGGGAAAATTCGAGAAGCCTTGGGCGAAGAGCCCGTTCATGGATTGCTCACCACCATCGAGACCGAGGCCAAGTACGCCGGCTACATCGCACAGCAGGAGCGCCAGATCGAACGGCTTCGCCATTCCGAAGGTCGCCGAATCCCGCAGGAATTCGAGTTCTCGGAAATCCCCGGATTGTCCACGGAAGTGAAGCAAAAGCTGCAGCGCGTCCGTCCTGAGACGTTGGGTCAAGCTGGCCGCATTCCCGGAGTGACACCCGCAGCGGTGGCCGTGCTGGATGTCTACCTGAGCCTGGCCCGGGCCTGAGCGCATGGCGGTTCCAGATTGGTTCGCTGAAGTTCTGTATCGCGAGCTGTCTGCTTGGATCAGCCTATCGCATGACCAGGTGGTCCAGCTTTACAACCACTACTCGCTACTGGACCGCTGGAACAAGAAAATGAACTTGACGTCGGTAGCGCCCGGCGAGGAGGCCGTGATTCGGCACTATTGCGAATCTCTGTTCTTTGCGGCGCACCTTGAGAATAACGCCAGCTCCATCGCAGACATTGGTAGCGGCGCTGGCTTCCCCGGTGTGCCGATCGCCATTTTGAAACCCACCCGGAAGGTAACCTTGGTGGAATCGAACCGACGCAAAGCGGTCTTCTTGAGAGAGGCGACCAGGAGCCTCGCCAATGTGTCGGTTGTTGCGCAAAGGGCCGAGGAATTGTCATCGGTGTTCGATTCGTTGGTCGCAAGAGCCGTGAGTCCTAAGGAAGTCGTGGCGCTCATCCCGCGACTTGCTCCCAAAATCGGCCTAATGTTGGGTGAAGACGATTTTCTCGAACTCCAGTCCTCAAAACACATTGCGTGGTCGGAACCGATTCGGTTACCTTGGGGAGATCGCAGAATTTGCGTTTTTGGACAGTGTTCCACGTGAAACACGTTCCACGTGGAACGTCGAGGAGTTCGCTTGGGTAAGGTAATCGCAATCGCCAATCAAAAAGGCGGCGTCGGCAAGACCACGACAGCAATCAATCTGGGCGCTTCTCTCGCNNCTCGGCGACGAGGATCTAGCCAATGCCATCGCTCACACGGAATTCGAAGGCCTGGATATCGTCCCCTCCGACAAGAATCTGGTCGCCGCAAACCTGGAACTGATCGACTTGGTAAACCGAGAATCGCGACTCCGCGAAAAGCTGGAACCCATCCGTGACCGGTATCATTACATCCTGATCGATTGCCCACCCGCGCTCGATCTCTTGACCCTGAATGCCATGGTCGCGGCCGATTCCATCCTGATCCCCATGCAATGCGAATTCTTCGCGCTCGAGGGGGTCTCGCAGTTGCTAGACACGCTAGACCGAGTCCGTGAGTCGTTCGGCTCCCAAATCAAAGTCGAGGGCGTTTTGCTGACCATGTACGATGACCGAACCAATTTGACCCGTCAAGTGGAGCAAGATCTTCGGCAGTTCTTCGAAAACAATGTCTTCCGGACGGTCATCCCACGCAGCATTCGCCTGGCGGAAGCCCCGAGCTTCGGTAAGCCAATAATCGCCTACGACGTCCGCTCCCGAGGGGCCGAATGCTATATTCAACTGGCAAAGGAGATCCTCGCCCATGAACAAGGCACCGGACAAACAACGCAAAGCGCTAGGTAAGGGGCTCTCGGCTCTTCTTCCCACAAAGGTGCCGAGCCAGCCAGCGCCGGTTCCTCACCAATCTGACACTCATGGCGCGCGCGTGGCTCTCATCCCGATTTTGCAAATCGAACCCAATCATCTGCAACCGCGCACAACTTTCGACCCAGGACGCTTGCAGGAATTAGCTAACTCAATACAAACAAATGGGATTATACAGCCGCTCATAGTGCGAAGAAAGGATGGCCACTATGAGCTGATCGCTGGTGAGCGCCGGCTTCGAGCGGCCAAAGTCGCAGGTCTCTCAGAAGTTCCTGTGGTCATTCAAGACTATGCCGACGATCGGCTCCTCGAAATCGCGCTCGTAGAGAATATCCAGCGCGAGGACTTGAATCCCATTGAGACCGCCCAAGCCTTGGAGCGCCTGGTTCGAGAAATGCATTTGAGTCACGAGGAGATTGCCAATCGTACTGGCAAAGACCGGACCACGATCACCAACATGATCCGCCTCCTGCGGCTTCCATCGGACGTTCAACTCCTGGTCGCCGAGAGGCGCCTATCCATGGGCCACGCCCGCGCCATCCTCGGGCTTCCTACACCCGAGCTTCAAACCCAACTGGCTGAGAAGTCCGCGGCTCAGGGCTATTCCGTGCGCCAGGTGGAGCGGCTAGTCAAGAAAATCAGCGAACCTCGTGAACCTTCCGAGAAGCCGTTGCAGGACCCCAATATCAAGGCTGCGGTCCGAGAACTCGAAAGTGCGCTTGGCACTCGCGTCCGAATCGTCGAGAAGACAGACCAGCACGGTCGAATTGAGATCGAATACTACTCCCAGGAAGACCTGCAGCGGGTTTACGAGATGATCTTAGCTACTCGGAAGGAATAATGGTGCCGGCGGCAGGACTCGAACCTGCGACCTGCGGATTATGAGACCGCCGCTCTAACCACCTGAGCTACACCGGCAAAATTAACGCTCTCTCAAGGTTATGTGGAGCCTGGGCGGGATGTCAAACCAAGCCTCCTAAATCATTAAAACGCTTGACAAAAATGTGACATTAGATTACCTTAATATTGGGTGTTGGAGATGCAGTAACTCCAGCGCTAAGAGAAGTAAAGCAGGAGGCTCTTATCGACAACGATTACCTTTCGGGGCGACTACCAGCTTCCTCGACTTGCTTCGCCTAAAGCGGATAATAGCAGGGTGAGATTAACAGCCTCACCGGCTCGCGGCGGTTACACCGCAATCTCAAAATGCTGAAGGTGGCAAACAGGAGTTGGCGGTCGCCCTGCACCTAATTTGACAGGTCTTTCCCCCTCCAGTAGATTCGAGTAAGTGCCTTCTCCGGTCGTAGAGTTTCGAGACGTTTCCAAAAGCTATCCCATCTACCCCACTCCCAGTGCGCGCCTCAAAGAACTTGCCTGCTTAAATCGTGTCTCCTTCCACCGTGACTTCTGGGCAGTTCGCGATATAACTTTTGAGATTTACTCGGGCGAGACGTTCTGCATCGTAGGCGAGAATGGCTCCGGCAAAAGTACGCTGCTGCAAATGGTGGCGGGGATTCTACACCCAACCAGCGGGGAGATCTCGGTGCGTGGACGCGTCGCCGCCCTGCTCGAACTCGGCTCCGGATTCAACCCCGAGTTCAGCGGCCGCGATAACGTTTTCGTCAACGCCGCTATCCTTGGCCTCTCACGCAAGGAAATCGCCGCCAAGTTTGAACAGATTGAGGCCTTCGCCGAGATTGGCGACTTCATCGATCAGCCGGTGAAGACCTATTCAAGCGGCATGGCGGTTCGCCTCGCGTTCTCGGTTGCGATTCACGTCGATCCGGAAATCCTGCTGGTAGACGAAGCGCTAGCAGTCGGCGACATTTACTTCCACCAGCGGTGCATGCGCAAAGTCAACGAGCTCCGCGAAAAGGGCGTGACCATTTTGTTTGTTACGCATTCCGCTGGAGAGGTCAAATCTATTGGAGACCGCGCTCTTTGGCTGGATGGTGGGCGGATGCGCGAACTCGGAAGCACGGAACATGTGGTGAACCGGTATCTGGCGGCGATGTTCGAAAAAGACAGCGCCTACCTCACCACTCTGCATAACAAGGCGCAACGCATTGCGCGCGGCCCGGTGAAGGCGCCGGAAGTGGTCGAGACCATTCCTAACATCGACCATCGTTTTGGGGACAGCCGCGCGGAGATCATCGGTATCGCCGTCCTCGATCTTGCCGGCCATCCCATCCATCTTCTGGAACCCCTCACCGCGATCGTGGTCCGGATCAGCATCCGTGCATCTGAGGATATTACACTGCCGATAGTGGGATTCATCATGCGCAACCACATGGGTCTCGATTTTGCCGGCACCAACACGGCGCGCGAAGGCTTCGAGCTTCCGCCCATGGCCGCCGGCGATATCTTTACAGTCGACTTCCATCTCCAGCTTCCCGAGCTTTATCCATCGTCATTTTCTTTCTCGCCCGCCATTGCCGACGGCACTCTGCGCTCCTACACAACTTGCGATTGGATCGACAACGCCATTGTCCTGCAAATGAGCCCCGCCGAAGGCGAGATCTACGGGCATCTGCACCTGCCTTGCCGCGTAGAATTGAACCGATGCCTGTCAAAGCCTGCGCCCGTCGAATCTGTTCAGGCGCTGAGCCACGCGGAGCCGAAAGTTGGTTGAGTTCACCGGCGAGCGCGTCATTCCCGGACAAGTGAATGACGATCTGTGGAGCGAGCATGTAGCGCGCTATGCCTTCGCCAGCCGTTTTGCGGAGGGAAAGCGGGTGCTGGATGCGGGCTGCGGCGCTGGATACGGCGCGGCCGAGTTGGCACAGTCCGCCCTCCAAGTCACCGGACTCGACATTGCCCCCGATGCGGTGGAATATGCCCGCGTTACGTACCCGCTCCCGAACTTGCTTTTTCTGGTGTCCTCTTGCATTGCCACTCCTTTTCGGCCGAACAGCTTCGAATTGGTTGTCGCGTTTGAAGTAATCGAACACTTGCAGGATTACCGCGCATTCTTGAACGAGTGCGCTCGTGTGGTTACACCACAGGGCCTTTTCATCGTCTCATCGCCTAACAAAAGCTACTATGCGGAATCCCGCGCCAAAACAGGCCCCAATCCTTTCCACGAACACGAATTCGAAGCCGATGAATTCGTAAGCGAGCTGAGCCGCGTTTTCTCGAACGTTCGATTGCTGCTCGAAAATCGCGTCGAGTCCTTCGCGTTTCATCCGCCCAGGACCTTCTGGCCTGCCGGCGTTCGAATCGATGGCGGCGGCGGCACTGCCGCGGAGGCGAACTTCCTGATCGGCCTGTGCTCCTTCGGCCGCCTTCCCGATCCACAGTCGTTCGTCTACGTTCCGAAAGCCGCCAATCTACTGCGGGAGCGCGAACAGCATGTCCAGCTTCTGGAGCAGCAGCTTGCCCGCACGAAGAAGTGGCTGGCCGAAGCGCAAGCCGAACGTGATGCCTTGCTCGACCTCTATCGCAAGCAGACGGATGAGCTTCTGGATCGAACCCGATGGGCCGAAAAACTCGGCGCGGAACTGGATGCACTGGGCGAGGTGCTAACCAACGAACGCAAAGCTGCTGAGGCCCTGGTTCGCGACTACGAAGCCCGGGTGGCGCATCTCGAAGGCGAAAACCTCGTCAAGACCGAATGGGCTCTCGCTACCGAAACAAGTCTCGAAGAAAAACGCGGTGAGCTGGCGGAGTGCTTGCGTTTGCTCGAAGCCGCGGAAACCACCGTCGTGGAGCGGACGCTTTGGGCTCAACGTGCGGAAAAGTTGCGCGCGGATCTGGCGGCCCAATTGGATCTCATCCGCCAGTCGCGCTGGGTGAGGCTGGGCCGAAAGTTCGGGCTCGGCCCGAATCTGTGAGAACGCTCCTAACCATCCTCTGGCGGCTGATCAAATTTCTTCCGCTGTTGCTGCTCTCTCCTTTTCTGATGCTCGCGGCTATCATCGCCGTCAGCGCCACTGATCTGCTCACCAGTTTCCGAAAAAGAAATCGCTTGCCTTCGGATGTTCCTTGCTCGAATAGCTCAGCCTCGGTGGTGATCCCCAACTGGAATGGCCGCGATCTGCTGGAGCGGTATCTTCCTTCAATCATCGAAGCGCTGAGCGGCCATCCGGACAACGAAATCATCGTCGTTGACAATGGATCGACGGACGGCAGCGCCAGCATGGTCGCCGAACGCTTTCCATCCATACGCGTACTGGCGCTCGATAAGAACCTCGGATTCGGCGGCGGTTCCAATGCCGGCTTTCGTGCGGCTACGAACGACATCGTCGTCTTGCTCAATAGCGACATGCGCGTCGAGGCGGATTTCCTCGCTCCACTCCTCGCCGGATTCACCGACGAACAAGTCTTCGCCGTGGCGTGCCAGATTTTTTTCAGCGACCCGAACAAGCTCCGCGAAGAGACGGGGCTGACACAGGGTTGGTGGGAGAATGGCGGCCTTCGCGTGCGTCACCGCGCCGATCCGGCCATCACCGATCTGTATCCATGCTTCTACGGCGGAGGCGGCTCCTGCGCATTCGACCGCCGCAAATTTCTCGAACTCGGCGGCTTTGACGAAATCTTCCGTCCTTTTTATTTAGAAGACACCGACCTCGGGTACCTGGCGTGGAAGCGTGGCTGGAAAGTGCTCTATCAGCCACGCAGCGTCGTGTATCACGAACACCGCGGCACCATTGGGAAACGATTCTCCGAATCTCAGATCGATCTGGTGCTCAAGAAGAATTTCATCCTGTTCTGCTGGAAAAATATCCACGAATGGCCGCGTCTCGCCTCGCACTTCTTTTTTACTTTCGCCGGCGCTGTGCTGAGCGTTTTCTTTGGCGATTCGCCGGAACGCGCCAATCTGTGGGGCCTGTGGCGCGCCTTCCTCCAGTTACCCCAAGCGCTTCACGCTCGCACCCGCGCCCGTTCACTTGCAGTCGTCACCGACACCGAGGCGTTCTGCAGGCCGCTGGGCGGCTATTTCCGCGATCGATTCACAATCCTCGATCAGGAACCGGAGAATTTGAGCGTACTATTTGTCTCGCCTTATCCGATCTGCCCTCCAGTCCACGGCGGCGCGGTCTTTATGTATCAAACCGCGCGCGAGCTGATGCCGCTCTGTTCGTTGCACCTGGTGATCCTGCTCGATCACGACTGGGAGCAATGGGACCACGCTGAACTCGATCAGAAGGCGACATCAGTCGAGTACCTGGTTCGGATGGAAGGCAGGCCGAAGGAGTTTGGATCCGTTCTTCCTTACGCGGTGCGTGAGTTCGCAAACGCCGACCTCGCATGGCTCCTGCATCGCCAGATCTACACGCGCGCCGTGGACGTGGTGCAACTCGAATACACCGCGCTTGGCCAATATCATTGGGATTTTCACCGCATCGCCTGCCTGCTGTTCGAGCATGACATCTACTTTCAATCCATCGGCCGGGGTCTCGCCGGAACCCGTAGCCTGATCCGAAAAACTAAGGCCGCGTTTGAATATCTGCGCGCGCTCCGTTATGAGCTAAAGATCCTGCCGAAGTTCGATCGCGTTCAAGTTTGCAGTCCCGAGAACGGCGACTATCTTATATCGTTCCTTCCGGGCCTGGCGGGAAAGCTGGACGATAATCGCGCGGGCATCCAAACCGCGCGTTATGAATTCCAACCGGACGGCCGTGAACCACACACGATGCTTTTTCTCGGAAGCTTTCGGCATCTTCCCAATCTGGAAGCGCTCGACTGGTTCACGCGCAAGGTGCTGCCTCGCGTCTTTGAACGGTCGCCCGAAGCGCGCCTGGTTATTGTGGGCGCCGATCCTCCGCCGAAGCATTCCCTGCCCGATTTGGGCGAACGCATCGAACTGCGTGGATTTGTCGAAGACGTCCGCGAGCCGCTCTCCCGCTACGCTGTGTTCGTGTGCCCCATTCTCAGCGGCTCCGGAATGCGCGTCAAGCTTTTGGAGGCCTTTGCAGCCGGAATTCCTGTAGTCTCGACAAAGTTAGGAGCCGAAGGCCTCACCGATAAAGATGGCGAAGTTTGCTCATTGGCGGATTCACCCGACGAATTCGCGGAGAAAATCGCGCAGTTATTCACGGACACGGCGAAAGCCGCCCAGCTTGCCGGCCGCGCCCGCGAGCGTGTGGTGGCCACGCGCGATATGGCCGTCCTGACCAAAAGGTTGCTGGATAGCTACCGCACCGCACTTCGAGAAAAGGCACGGAACAGAACTACTTCGTTCCCGCCGCTTTCTTGAAATCGCCCGCCTTCACGATACTCACGCGACTCGGATCCAGATTCCGCCGGAAGGCCGCCGTCACGTCGTCCGGAGTTAGAGCCGTCACATGCTTCTCCAACTCTTCGTCCCACGCCATCTTCCGTAGGTCCAGGTCGCGCGATACCAGCGTCTGCGCCAGGGATGCGTCTTCGGCACGGCCAACCTGCCGGAATTGCAGCCATCCGCTGCGATCCGCATCCATTTCTTTTTGCGCGAAACCGTCCTTCAATACCTTGTCCAGTTCCTCTTTGAAGTCCACTTCCACTTTGGCAACGTTCTGAGGAGCGGCGATGGCGAACACCTGCAACTGGCCATCTTTATCGTCGGACTTGGCTGAAAAGCTGGAGCCGATCCCGTAGCTCAGCCCATCCTTCACGCGGATGCGTGAAGCCAGGCGCGAATTCAGAAAGCCGCCGCCGAACATATAATTGCCGAACAGCACGGCCGGATAGTCGGCGTCCTGGTCGCCCATATTCACCCGCTCGGCCGCCAGGAAAACGGCGTTGGCCTTATCCGGAGTCTCGATCGACTCGTTCACGGGCGCGATGCTCTGGAAGCCGGTCTTGACCTTTTCGAATTTCGCTGGGCTCTTCCAGGAGCCGAACAGATCGCTCGCGGCTTTCTTCACTTCAGCGGCGTCGAAATCGCCGACTACACCCAGGGCGCCGTTGGACGCCCCGTAGAACTTCTTGTAGAACGCGCGGGCGTCTTCCAGCTTCGCGGCTTTTAGTTCTTCGATCTCTTCGTCAATCGAGAGCGTCCCGCGCACGTCGCCCTTGGGGAAGGGATAAAGCGTTCGGTGGAGCTTGTTGAAAGCTACGACCTGCGGTTCGGCTCGACCGAACTCGTCGCCCGTGATCTGCTCCTTGCGGATCAGCTCGAATTCCGTCTCGGGAAACGCGGGTTCCTTGAGGATTTCTCCAGCCAGCCGCAGCACCGCCGGCAGATTCTCGCGCGTGGTCTCGATGGACACGTTGGCCCCCTGGGCGTCTCCTCCAATATTCAACCGAGCTTTCAATCTATCGATTTCGTCCTGAATTTGCTGCCGATTCCTGTGCTCTGTCCCGCGGATCAGAGCCTCGCCCGCCATCGACGCCACAGTGTCCTTGCCCTT
>PMUN01000358.1 GCA_003166875.1 Bryobacterales bacterium
TCACCGGAACAATTTCAACGCAGGCGGGAGCGGCAGCCTGAGTGGACGCACCGCATGGTCCCACAATGCCGCGCATCGCGAAGGCGTCCCCTATTCCAACTCTGCCGTGTCCAGCCGTTACGGAGGCGCCGTGCGCCAGAACTTGCAATCCCGCGCGGTTGCGGGACAGGCGCAATCTCGAAGTGCTACATCCTCACCGGCAACGGAACGAATGGGCAATCGGCAAATTGCGCCGAGTACCTCCCGCTCGAGCGGAAGCGCTTTCGGCGGTGTTCGGGACGGCGGCGCGGCGCGGGCGCATAGTGACCACGGAAATTCGAGCCTTGGACCAGCCCGCAGCGGAGGGTCCTCACGCGGTGGAGGATTCAGCGGAGGCGGCGGAGGCCACGCAGGCGGTGGTGGCGGAGGCCACGGCGGCGGCGGACACCGATAGGAGCGAAGAAAAACTATGGCAAGGATGAACTCTATTTATCGATTGCTGGCCGTCAGCCTGGCGGTTGCGGCAGCGCTGCTCGCAGCTGCTCCGCGCGTGAGCCAGCGGACTTTTGCGACGCCGCAGGAAGCTATTCAGGCAATCATTGATGCAGCCGACCATAACGATGCCGCGGCTCTGCTCCAATTGTTCGGACCGGACGGAAAAGACATTCTCGAATCCGGAGATCCGGTTGAAGACAAAGAATCGCGAGCGGAGTTTGCGCGTTCGGCGCACGAAAAGCTTCAAATCGAGCAGGACCCCGCTAACCCCGATCGCCTGACGTTTGCCGTGGGCGAACAAGACTGGCCATTTCCAGTGCCAGTGGTTCGCAAGGACGGAAAATGGCGGCTCGACCCAATCAGCGGAAGGCTGGAGATTCTGGCCCGCCGGGTGGGCAGAAACGAACTGAATACGATGGAGATTTGCCGGGGCTACGTCGAGGCTCAACTGGAATACGCCTCGGAAGACCGTGGCCGGGATGGCATCCTCAAATATGCGCAGAGCATCGCGAGTTCTCCAGGCAGACAAGATGGGTTGTATTCCGAGGGTGCTCCGCAGAATCCGGTCGCTAAAGCCTTCGCGTCAGCGGCCGGCGCCGTAAAGCCCACGCCGTATCACGGTTATTACTTCCGCGTGTTGAAATCGCAAGGACCGGCCGCCACCGGCGGTGCGTTTGATTACGTGGTGAACGGAAAGATGATCGGTGGATTCGCACTGGTAGCGTGGCCCGCGGAGTATGGCGTATCCGGAGTTCAAACCTTCATCATCGATCACGAGGGCCTCCTTTACGGAAAAGATCTCGGGATCAACACCGCCGCGCTGGCGCGCCAGATGGCTCGATTCAATCCAGACAGATCGTGGCGGCGAGTCGAGTTGGAGTAAGAGATTTACAAATCTAAGGAGATAGAAAATGTCTGAACAAAACGCAGTGGTAGCCGTTTATGCTAGTCATCTCGAAGCAGAAGCCGCGGTCAAGGAGCTGCAGCGTGGCGGAATCGACATGCACAGCTTGTCCATTGTCGGCAAAGATTCCCACACCGATGAACACGTGGTGGGTTACTACAATACGGGCGACCGGATGAAGTACTGGGGCAAGACCGGCGCTTTTTGGGGCGGCTTCTGGGGATTGCTGTTCGGCTCAGCCTTCTTCGCCATTCCGGGTCTCGGCCCAGTGCTCGTGGCGGGTCCTCTCGTCGCGTGGATCGTGGGAGGGTTGGAAGGAGCCGCGGTTGTTGGAGGTTTAAGCGCCATCGGCGCGGGACTCTACGGCATGGGTATTCCGAAGGATAGTGTGGTTGAGTACGAACTAGCGCTCAAGACCGACAAATTCCTGCTGATGGTACATGACAAGGCCTCGGAAGTCGAAAAAGCGAAAAACATTATCACAACCACGCGGCCGATCAATATGACACTACATTCGCCCGAAACGGTGGGAGCGACCGCAAGGTAGCGTCCGCGAAGTTGAGGGTAAAGACAATGCTAACGAATGCTGCGTTCTTGAAAGGTCTCGCAATTCACGCTACGGATGGAGAGCTTGGAACTGTTGATCAGTTCTATTTCGACGATGACACGTGGGCTATCCGCTACCTCACGGTGGAAACCGGTTGGCTTGGCGGACGGCAAGTGTTGATCTCGCCAATGTCCGTGCTCCATACGGACTGGCCAGCCAAGCGGCTGGATGTTTCGCTGACGAAAAAGCAGGTTGAGAATAGCCCTGACATCAACACGCATCTGCCGGTCTCCCGCCAGCATGAAGCCGAATACAACCTGTATTACGGATATCCCTATTATTGGGGTGGTCCCTTTCTGTGGGGCCCAGTGTCCTATCCGGCGGATCTGGCTATTCCTACAACCGCCTCCACAAAAGCAGCAGACAGGGTCGAGAGCGAGTCGGCGGATTCGCATCTCTTCAGCACGGAAGCCATCACCGGCTATTACGTGGAAGCGACCGATGGTGAAATTGGACATGTGGACGGGTTTGTCATCGATGATGAAGCCTGGGCTATCCGTTACGTTGAGGTTGCAACGCGGAATTGGCTGCCGGGTAAGAAGGTATTGATTTCGCCCGCTTGGATTGAACGTGTGAGCTGGGCGGAATCTAACATCTCCGTCGGCCTCTCGCGGGAAGCCATCAAAAGCTGCCCGGAGTACCTACTGTCCAGGCCGCTCACTCGAGAGTATGAAGACCAACTCCACGCTCACTACGGTCGTCCACCTTATTGGGTGCACGAAGCCAAACATCGGTCATCTTTGGCTATAAACGGCGTTTAAGTTTCGGTGCCCATGGGGCCCTCCCTGAAACAGATGGTGCACGAACAAGCTCAACCAGGCGAAACGACCTCGGACGCTTCGGAAGAAGGAGGGGCCAAACCGCCTTCCGTCCGAACTTTGCGCGGTCTGGACTGGTTGAATTTTTTTCTCGCCGACGTTCAGACCGGAGTCGGACCATTCCTCGCGATCTATCTAGCGGGATATGGGTGGAACGAGCAGCGCGTGGGAATCGCTCTCACCATTGGTGGGATCGCCGGCATCGTGGCCCAGACCCCAGCCGGCGCTCTGGTTGACCACCTGCGGTCCAAACGCGCATTGATTGCCATTGGGATCGCCGCATTGGTGGCCGGGGCGTTGCTGATTGCGCTCGCGCCAACCTTCTGGTCAGTGATGTCGGCGCAAGTCTTGATTGGCGGCACATCAAGCGTTTTCGGTCCAGCCATCTGTGCCATTTCGCTTGGGATCGTGGGCCACCGGCTGTTTGATCGTCGTCAGGGACGCAATCAGGGGTTCAACTCGGCCGGCAACGTCGCCGCCGCCGTGTCCATGGGCCTGCTGGGTTATTTCGTTTCCAACCGTAGCATCTTTTTCTTCGTGGCGTTCTGCGCGCTTCCGACCCTCCTTGCGCTGCTCATCATCCGCCCCGACGAGATCGACTACGAGCGGGCGCGGGGCGCGAAGGAGGGCGAGAAAGGCGGCAAAGCGGAAAGCGTTCTGGTGCTTTTTCGGGATCATCCGCTAGTCGTCTTCCTGGTCTGCGCTGTAATGTTTCATTTTGCGAACGCCGCGATGCTGCCGCTCTTGGGAGAGATGCTGGCCAAGGGTCAGGGCCGAAGCTCGATGATGTTCATGTCGGCGTGCGTGGTGACCACGCAGCTTGTCATCACTTTGCTCGCTTCCTGGTCGGGGCGGAAAGCAGGGTCATGGGGTAGAAAGCCGCTGCTGCTCATCGCATTCGGAGCCCTGCCGATTCGCGGCGTCCTCTACACGCTCACACACAATACGGATGCGTTGGTCGCCATCCAGATCCTGGACGGCGTGGGGGCTGGAATATTCGGCGTTGTCTCGGTCCTTGTGATCGCCGATCTCACACAGGGTTCGGGCCGCTTTAATCTTACCCTCGGGGCCATCAGCACTGCGGTCGGCATTGGCGCTTCGCTCAGCCAGGTTATTGCAGGCTCCATCGTGCATCACTTTGGTTCCAACGCCGGGTTTCTCTTCCTTGCCGCTGTCGCCTCGGCAGCATTCGGCATCCTCTATTTCTTCATGCCGGAGACCCGCGATAAACAATTTCTGAATCCAGCCCAAGGTGCAATAGCCTCATGATCACCGTTCTTCTGCTGGTTTTGTCGAATGTCTTCATGACCTTCGCTTGGTATGGACACCTGAAATACGGTCACCACTGGCCGCTCTGGAAGGCGATTGTGATCTCGTGGGCCATCGCGTTGCTGGAATACTGCTTGGCAGTGCCGGCGAATCGCTTCGGGTATGGCCAGTTTTCGGGATTCCAGCTCAAGATCATTCAAGAGGTTGTCACACTCATCGTCTTCATCGTCTTCGCGACCACGTTCCTGAAGGAAAAAGTCGCATGGAATTATCTTGTGGCGTTCGCTTTTCTCGGCGTGGCCGCATTCTTCGCCTTTGCGTTCAAGGCACCCGGGCCCGCTGCGGGAACAATCGTGCAGGGAGGAAGCTGGCCATGAAATATCCGGCTTGATGAAGGAGATGCAATCGTGTTCGCGCAATCAGCCGACGATGGTCACCGAATTGCGCGTAACGGGGAGTGGGCAGCGTCGAGGAGTCGGAGAAGGAGAGTAAACAATGAATGAGAACAACTACGGTCACCACGGAAACGAAGGACCGGATCCCGGCAGCGTTCATCACCCTGCTCCTCACGACCAGCTTCCTTACTGGAAGCGCGCGCATCATGATTGGCGTTTCTGGGTCGGACTGGGTTTTATGTTTGCGGCGATCACCATCTTTGTCCTGAGCGATAACCTGGCGTTCCTACCCCATGGCTAGTGCGTACTCAGCAACCGCGGAGCCTGGTAAACGTGCTGGAATCGAGTTACGGGAATGAAAAAGCTGATTGTGTTCGATCTGGACGGCACCCTGGCCGAGAGTAAGTCGTCTATCGACGCCGACATGTCGCGATTGCTGCACGACCTTCTCGGCATTATTAAAGTCGCCGTCATTTCCGGAGGTGATTGGCCGCAATTTCAAGAACAGTTCGTCTCCCATCTTCCGCAGGACGCGAGCCTGACGAACCTGTCGATTCTTCCTACATCCGGGACGAAGTTCTTCCGTTACACAGGCTCTTGGAACAATCTCTATTCAGAAGGCTTCACACCGGAGGAAAAAGAAAAGATCGTTGGCTCTCTAAAGAAGGCAGTCGCGGAGGCCGGCTTCCAGGTCGACAAAGTTTGGGGAGAGGTGATTGAAGACCGGGGAAGCCAGATCACATTTTCCGCATTAGGCCAGCAGGCTCCCTTAGAAGAAAAAGAGAAATGGGACCCTGATTTCGCGAAGCGAAAGAAGATCAAAGCCATCCTCGACACTTTGATTCCCGAGTTTTCTGTCCGCATGGGTGGCGCGACATCCATCGACGTCACCAAGCCCGGCATTGACAAAGCCTACGGAATCGGAAAACTGCGAGACGTACTTGGCATTTCATTGCAGGAAATGATTTACGTCGGCGATGCGCTATTCGTGGGCGGGAACGACTATCCGGCTGAACAGGCCGGTGTTGTTTCGATCTGCGTTCGCGGACCTCACGAGACGAAGAGGGTTATCCAAATGGGCATCGCTTGTCTATCGGACCACGGCCAGGAAGTGGTGACCTTGTGACGGTCAACCGGTCGCTTACGGTCGCGGTTCGGAAAGACCGTTACCGAACCGCGACCGTGAGGGAGTCGGTGCTTGGGGGTCTGACGCAGCCGGCATGAGTGGACTTGAGCTCCAACGCCTGGGAGTGGTGATGGAACCGGAGCCGGGCAATCCCCACGAGATTGAAGGCGTCCTGAATCCGGCGGCCGTTCGCGGCCCGGATGGTGAGCTCTACCTTTTCCCGCGGCTGGTTGCGAAGGGGAATTACTCGCGCATCGGCATTGCACGCGTGCGGTTCAATGCGGCCGGGGATCCGGCAGGCGTCGAGCGGCTCGGCATCGCACTTGAGCCGGAAGCCGATTTATGAACTGCGGACCAACGGCGGCGGTGGGTGCGAGGATCCTCGGATCACGTTCGTGGAGCCGCTCCAAGTCTACCTCATGACTTACACGGCATTCTCGGCCCAGGGTCCACGGATTGCCCTGGCGCTATCGAGAGACCTCTTCCGCTGGCAGCGTCTGGGCCTCGCGACCTTTGGCGTTTATCAGGGCATCGAAATCGGCGGTGTGGATGACAAAGACGCCAGCCTGTTTCCGGTCGCCATTCCTAATCCGTCCGGGAAACCGGAACTGGCAATGCTCCACCGGCCGCTTTTTCCCGGCACTCGTCCGGAAGAGACCGCCTGCTGTCCCCGGTCGCGTGAGGTAGATCTCGATCGCGAAAGCATCTGGATTTCCTATTGCCGAATGGCCTTGGAAGGTCGTGAATCAAATCATCTCGGAAGGTTTGCGTGTCATCACCGGCTGGCAGCTCCGGTGTCGCCGTGGGAGCGCCTAAAAATTGGCGGAGGCACTCCACCCGTCCTGACCCGGCACGGCTGGCTGATCATTTACCACGGCGTTAGCGAAATGGTTGAGCCAGGCAATGCCGGACCTCAATTGTGCTACTCGGCCGGAGCGATGGTGCTCTCGAAGGAGCATCCGCAAATTATTCTCTATCGTTCCCAGGAACCCGTGTTGACGCCGCTGCTGCCCGAAGAGCGCAGCGGGACCATGGCCAACGTTGTATTCCCCACCGGCATCGACCGCCGCGACGACCTTGGGTCACCAGACCGCTTCGATGTCTATTACGGAATGGCCGACCAGCGGATTGGCGTGGCACGTCTCGACATGCCGGAATTCTTGCCGTCTGGAGGTGTCGCCGACCCGCCCGAAGCTAAGGTGTAACGCGCCCCGAACATGAAAGACAAACCCACTTCTTCGAACCTCGGTGCGGTGGTCTCGGTGCGCGGCAGTGTCGTGGATGTGCGGTTTGATGCGCATTTGCCGCCCATCTACTCGTTGCTGCGTGCGCAGGACGGCAAGATTGCCATTGAGGTTTTGGCTCAACTCGACGCGCATTGCGTGCGTGGAATCGCGCTGACACCCACCCAAGGCTTGGTCCGCGGTAGCGCGGTGGAAGACACGGGCGGGCCGCTGAAGGCGCCGGTCGGCAAGGGAATTCTCTCGCGAATGTTCGACGTTTTCGGAAACGCTATCGACCGCCAAGCGGCGCCGGCGGATGTTCAATGGCGCACCGTCCACCAAGCCCCGCCGGCCTTAGCCCGGCGTTCCACCAAATCCGAGATCTTTGAGACGGGGATCAAAGTCATCGATGTGCTGGTGCCCCTCGAACGCGGCGGTAAATCGGGCCTGTTCGGAGGGGCGGGGGTGGGCAAGACGGTTTTGCTCACTGAAATGATTCACAACATGATCGAGCACCAGAAGGGAGTCAGCATTTTTTGCGGGATAGGCGAACGATGCCGGGAAGCAGAAGAACTTTACCGCGACATGAAGGCGGCAGGCGTTCTGCCGAACATGGTAATGGTGTTCGGGCAGATGAACGAACCGCCCGGCAGCCGGTTCCGCGTGGGCAACGCGGCGTTGACGATGGCCGAGTATTTCCGGGACGACGAGCATCGCGACGTTCTGCTGCTGATCGATAACATTTTCCGCTTCATCCAGGCCGGCATGGAGGTGTCCGGCTTGATGGGCCAGATGCCGTCGCGCTTGGGCTATCAGCCCACCATGGGCACCGAGCTATCGGAGTTGGAGGAGCGCATCGCCAACACCGATACCGGAGCCATCACATCCATTCAGGCGGTGTATGTGCCCGCGGACGATTTGACGGACCCCGCGGCGGTGCACGTGTTCTCACATCTCTCGACGTCCATCGTGCTTTCGCGCAAACGGGCCAGTGAAGGACTCTACCCGGCCATCGATCTGCTGCAATCCAACTCCAAAATGGCCACGCCCGGCATCGTTGGCGAGCGGCATTATCTCCTGGCGCGGGAAATCAGGCGGACGCTGGCGCAGTACGAAGACCTCAAGGACATCATCGCCATGCTCGGCTTGGAACAACTGGCGCCCGAGGACCGCAATGTAGTCGCCCGCGCCCGGCGGCTGGAACGATTCCTCACGCAGCCGTTTTTCGCCACCGAGCAGTTTAGCGGCATCAAGGGAAA
>PMUN01000184.1 GCA_003166875.1 Bryobacterales bacterium
TTTTCAATTGGTTGCCCAAACTGCTAACCCCTAGTTTTCATAACGCCACGACAGACGGTCTCTGAGTAGTAAGAAGGTGTAACCGAACCGCGACCGTCAGGGAGTCGGTGATTTCTGCTTCAACCAATCATCGAGAATCGCTGCCTGAATCGCAGCCGGGTTCGCGGCCGGCTTAATCTTAAAGCTTCTCTCCATTTTCTGGCCCAGCACCACGTCGATCTCCCGGATAGTACCGCGGCGCGACAGTAGCACGTGGATCTTGTCAGCGGCTTTCTTCAACTTGAGCGTCTCCTCCAGCGACTTTGCGTTCACGCGCGTGCCGTCGAGTGCGAGGATCTGGTCTTGCGCCATCAATCCGGCGTGTTGAGCCGGCGAATCCCACTCGACGCTCGAGATCACCAGGTTCCCATCCTGAAATTGCGCGTCCGCCCCGAGAAAGGCGCCAGGCTGCGCGATGGGAGCGACATCAATATCTAGACCGGCATAGGCGAAGTATTTCCGGTAATCAATATCCCTCACCGTGGTCGCGTACTCAAAAACCTCGGATAGCGGAATTCCCGCCGCGCTGTCGCATTCTTCGCGAAACTCCTGATCCGTGAACCCTCGCTTTCTTTCCTTATAGTACTTCTGATAGAGCGCTCGCATCACGTCATCCAGCGACCGGCGATTCGTGGTTTCGTTGCGAATCTTGAGATCCAGCAGCAGGCCTAGCGCCGCGCCTTTGTCATAGTAGGAAATGGTTGTGTTGGAGAAATATTCACCGCGGTTCATCCCTTTGATCCAGGTGTCGAAGCTCGACTCCGCCGCCGATTGGATCAGATGGCCGGGACTGTTCTCGTAGTGCTGAATGTTCTTCTGGACCCTTTCGAAATACTGATCGCGTGTTATCAAGCCAGCGCGAACCAGGATCACATCCTCGTAGTAAACCGTAAATCCTTCCGACACCCATAGCATGTCCGTGTAGTTTTCCTTGTCGTAATCGAAAGGGCCAAGCGCGATGGGCCGGATGCGCTTGACGTTGTAAGTATGGAAATACTCATGCGCGACGAAACTCAGCCAGCGGCTGTAACCAGCGGGATCGGACAAAGTGGATCCGTTGAACATCATGGCTGCGGAAGTGAGGTGTTCGATGCCCCCACCTCCGGCTCCCATCGCAAGGAACGTATAATGCCGGTACGGAATCTCGCCGATGATCCGGACGGCCGATTCCACCATCCGCTTCAGGTCGGCTGTGATTTTTGCAGGGTCCACGTTTGTTACGTTTTCGATCACCAGGGCGTGCGGAATGCCTTGAACCTCGAAGTTGCGGACCTCCTGGTTGCCCATAAGAATCGGGCAATCGTAGAGGAGATCGAAGTCCGGCGCTGAAAATGTGTTGGGCTGCCCCGCCACCGGATCAAGCCCGAGCGCCACGGTGTTCCAACCGGAGTACGGATGGATGGCAAGAGTTACGGGATGTTGAATGCGCCCGGCGACATGCAGGAAGAGGCTGGCCGGCGTGATGTATCCGCGGGTATCGTCTAAAAAGCTTTCGGCCACGAAGGGATTGAAAGCGTAAACATCGTAGCTGATCGTGATGGACTGAGTATTGTGGGAATCGACATGCCAAGTGTTTTTGACGGTCTTACTCCAATCGAGCGAATGTCCCGCGCCATCACTTGCGCGAAAGTTCACCAGGTTTTTGGAGTAATCCATGATGCGGTAATACCCGGGTGTCCAGGCCGGCAGCTTGAAATCTTGCGCGTCGCCTTTTAGCCCTTCCGTGTGGAAGACAACGTGATAGTAGTGAGTGGCGGGGTGTTCCATGGAGAGGGTGATCGCCATGGTCCCTTCCTGCGGCAGACTGAATGCAGCGGTGATTGTCGCGATCAGAATCGCGACTGCGCGGACGCAGCTTTTCATCGGCGAGGCCCCCGGGCAGAAACGAACGCCCGATACATGGCGTCCAAAAGATCCTGACTCGCACCGTCGTAATCCGCGCTCAACTCCCACATGAAAATGCCGCCCATCTTGCGAGTCTCCAATACCAAAGTTGTTTTGGCCGCGGTGGAACTTGGGTCATCGTAAGTAACAAACCCGGGCGGCGTTTGCTCGGAGCCCTCACGGAGCAGGTAGGGTGCTTGGGCGAGATTGTCGAAATAAGATTTCCATCCCAGATGATTGACGCGTGGTTTTATATCGGCGCCGTAATTGACTGACGTGGTGGTTTTGCCGCAATTGCAGATGTCCCACAGCGATTTGGCGCCTTCGAAATCGTAGCCGTAAAAGGCGGTGCCGAAATTAAGTTTCTGGCGCGGAACGCCGTAGGTCTTTTCGAAGAGGTCCATGGAAGTGGTCAAACTGCCCTCCGAACCTGGATCGGAAGCGCTCTGGAGCATAGGTGAATTGTGTCCGGCGTGGTTGCTCCACGGACCATGGAAATCGTAAGTCATCACGTTGATGAAGTCCACAATGGGAGCGAGCGAGGGCACATCAAAACCTGTGCCCCAGCCGGGCGGATTGGAGGGGATTGCCATGGAAAGCAGAAAACCCGGCGAAGGCATTTCAGCGCGCAGCGCTTGCATGAGGAGAATGCACGGCTGAGTATCGGCGGGGGCGTTGGGGACCTCCCAGTCGATGTCCACGCCGTCGTATCCGTTCGCGCTGACGAAGTTATGCACATTGCGCGCGAAGGTTTTCCGCAAAGCCTCGCTCTTAGCAACGATTGCGAATGCCGCTTGTGACGCGTCGGCGCCGCCAATCGAAATCAGCACTTTCACTCCGGCGGCATGGGCCCCAGCGATAAGCGCCGGTTCAAGCAGGGTCGGATCGATCACAATACCTCCGTCCGCCTTGGGGTCAATCGCGAGAAACGAATGCGCAATATGAGTAAGTTTGCGAAAAGGAATCTGCGCCGCGCTGTAGGGAGGCTTCTGCGTTTTGGCCCCCATCCAATAGTAAGCGAGCAGGCGAGTTTGGGCGGGAAGCGGCAAGTTGTAAGCCAACAGTAACAGCGCGATGAAAATCCGGTGCATTCAAACTGAGTATATCCTGGACCGCAATTGTCCCCTCTCTCACATGCGGGGCTACGCGGTGGGAACCCGTTTCGTTATACAATCCAAGTTCGAATGGCAAGGGGAAATATGTTAAGGAAACAATGCGCCGCGGCTATCCTGATGGCCGGAGCTATGCACATGAATGCGGCAACGAAAATTGCGGGAGAGGACTTCGGCACGACGCCCGATGGCGCCGCGATCCACATTTATACTCTGACTAATCAGAAGGGCGTCGAAGTCAGGATCATGAACTACGGGGGCATCGTCGTTTCCATCAAGGCGCCGGATCGCACCGGGAACGCGGCGGATGTCGTGCTCGGCTTTGATGCACTGGCGGGATATCTCGCTAATCCGAGCCCGTTCTTTGGCGCTCTGGTGGGCCGCTATGCGAACCGTATCGCTCACGCGAAGTTCACGCTGGACGGCGTCGAAAACAAGTTAGAGAAGAATGACGGTGACAACACCCTGCACGGAGGCACGCACGGACTGGACAAAGCCGTCTGGACGCCGCGCGAGTTACCCGACGGCGGCCTGGAGCTGACCGTGACGAGTAAGGACGGCGATGAAGGGTTCCCGGGCAATCTCAAAGTCATCGTGGTATATCACCTGAACGATTCGAACGAGTTGAAGATCGACTACGCGGCCACCACGGATAAGGACACGGTGATCAATCTCACGAATCATTCCTACTTCAATTTGAAGGGGGCCGGGGAAGGCGATATTCTCGGCCACCAGATCACGGTGAACGCGGATCGATTTACGCCCGTGGATTCGGGCCTGATTCCTACAGGCGAGTTGCGGCCGGTGAGCGGAACACCTTTCGATTTTCGAAAGTCAACGGTCATCGGCGCCCACATTGGGGACAACGATGAGCAGCTCAAACTCGGCCACGGCTACGACCACAACTGGGTGCTGAACAAAAAAGGGAGCGAGCTTAGACTGGCTGCACACGTGGAAGAACCTTCCTCAGGCCGTGTGCTGGAGGTGCTCACCACGCAGCCCGGCGTCCAGTTTTACACCGGAAACTTTTTGGATGGGACCATCCATGGCAAGGGCGGCAAGGCCTACCAACGCCGCTACGGCTTCTGCCTCGAGACGCAGCATTTCCCCGATTCGCCGAACCAGCCGAAGTTTCCTTCCACGGTACTCAAATCGGGCGAGACATTTCACAACACGACAATCTTTCGGTTTTCTACCGCGGCGAAATGATCCGAAAACCCAATGATATAATCGACGGAACGTGATCTCAGTCTGCACCAAGTCTTATTGGGACGATATCGCAACGTCCTTTTCGGTTCTTGGCCCGCCGCTCAAGCCTTCGAGCGAAGACCTCCAGTTGGTCGAGAAGGCGGTTACCAATTGGAGTTCCAGCCATCCTGGAGAACCCCTTCGCGCCCTGCTGCTGGGAGTGACGCCCGAGATCGCGAAGATGTGCTGGCCCGAAGCATCGACGCTGATGGCCGTGGATAACTCGCTGGCCATGGCACAGGCTGTCTGGCCGGGAAACATTCCCGACCAGCGCTGGGTGGTCTGCGGCGACTGGTTCGCTTTACCCCGGCCGAACTCTTCCTGCGATGTTGTGATTGGCGACGGCTCCCTGAACTGCGTGAGATATCCGGATGGCCTACGTGCCCTGGCGAAAAACATTCGTGACGTGCTACGCCAAGACGGCGTTCTGCTGTTGAGATGTTTCGTACAGCCCGCGATGAAGGAGCTTCCCGAAGAGGTGTTTTCGGATCTGCTTCAAGCCAGAATCCCAAGCGTCAACCATTTCAAGTTTCGACTGCTAATGGCGATGCAATCCAGCACCCAACAAGGTATCTCGGTGCATGATGTTTACGAGAAGTGGGTGGATAGCGGCATTGACAAAGAGTGGTTGATGGCTCGCACTGGCTGGGAGAAGCGCGCTTTCCAGTCAATCGAGATGTACAGAGGTCAGGATGTAGTTCACACATTCCCGACCGTAACAGAGCTGAGGGCCGTGCTGCTCGAATTCTTTGATGAAAGATCGGTCTCGATTCCGGCTTACCCGTTGGGCGAGCGCTGTCCCCGTTTCGTGCTGAGGAAGCGCCGGTGACTGCCGCGGAACCAGCCGAGTTGTACTCCCTGACTTCCCTCCAAAAAAGCATGGTGCTGGCCTCGCTGCGCGCACCGCGATCCGGTGCTTACGTCTTGCAGGATGTTTGCGAACTGACCGAAGATCTCGACGCCGAACTACTCGAGAGCGCGTGGCGTCAAGTGGCGCAACGCCACGCGGCATTACGCACCAGCGTCATTCTTGCGGAGAACAAGTTTCTGCAGCGCGTGCATGCGAATCCGTTGATTCCGTGGCTCACGCTGGATTGGAGCGGCATCGCTCCAGACCACAGGCAGCAAAGGCTGGCGGACTTCTTGCGCCAGGACTGGGAACGTGGATTCACTTTTGCTGACGGCGTTCCCATGCGTTTCACGCTGATTCGGAGTTCGGAACGCTCGCATACGCTGATCTGGACAATCCACCACGTCCTGCTGGATGGGCGATCGCTAGTGATGGTGTGGCAAGAGTGGTTCGGCATTTACGACCGCTTCCGCCGCGAAGAAGACCTCCAGCTGGACCATCCGAGAGATTTCCGCGATCACGTTGACTGGGTCCAACAGCAGGATTTGAACCGGGCCGAGCAGTTCTGGAAGGAATATTTCGCCGGAATTTCCCAGACTACCGATTACGTCATCGACCGTGTCCGGCCCGCACGTGCTTCCTACACCGAAGTTGCGGGCAAAGAGAGAGTGCAACTCTCCGAGGAGCTAACCGGGGCGATTGAGGGTTTTGCGCGGCGTCACGAGATCACCGTCAACACCATGGTTCAAGGCGCATGGGCACTCCTGCTTGCACGCTACAGCGACAGGTCCGATATCGTTTTCGGGACCACTCGTTCTGGCCGCCGATCCTCGGTTGAGGATACCGCTGGAATGGTTGGCGTTCTCATCAATACGTTGCCATTTCGGATCGCTGTGCCCGCACATCTTCCGCTGCTCTCGTGGTTAAAGCAGATCCGCGAGCAATGGATCGCGATGCGGGAGTTTGAGCACACCCCGCTCGAGAACATCTGGGAATGGAGCGGCCTTCCGCCGGGCATGCCGCCCTTCGAAACTTTGCTTGTTTATGAGCACGAGCCTCTTTCTGAAACCATGCGAGAGCTCGGCGGCAATTGGCAGCATCGCAGCATCACCCGAACGCAGCGCACCGATTCTCCGCTAACACTCGCGGCTTATGGAAGGCCGCTGTTGACTCTGGAAATTGTCTACGACCAAAACCGGTTCGGGCGCGAGTGTGTTCGAGCCATGACCGGACATTTGTCTACGCTGCTCCAGAGCTTCGTCGCGCACCCAGATCGCCCGCTCGCGGAACTGAAGATGCTCACCGAGCGCGAGGAACGTTGGCTCCTTGATAATGTTAACCATACCCAAACCCCCTATCCGCGGGATGTGTGCGTCCACCGGCTCTTCGAACTGCAGGCAGCGCGAATTCCGGCCCACGCTGCACTGGACGCTCCCGGCGGAACCGTTTCTTATCAGGAGTTGAATCAGCGCACCAATCGACTGGCGCGATTTTTGCGTGAAAAAGGCGCACAACCCGAAGACTTCATCGCAGTGTGTATGGATCGGTCGCCGGAGGCAGTCATCGCAGTTCTCGGAGTTGTGAAAGCGGGTGCGGCTTTCCTTCCATTAGACCCTCGTCTTCCGGAGGCGCGGCTCACGCCCATGCTGGAAGACGCGCACCCGAAGTTTGTGCTCACCGACGACGCCAGTTTTTCGAAGCTGAGTTCTTATGGTTCCAGCGTGCTGAACCTCGGCCAGTTGGAAACGATATGGCCCGCTGCTCGGAAGACAATCTTCCCGAAATCGCTGTGCCGGCCAACCCCGCTTATGCCATCTATACTTCGGGTTCAACGGGCAAGCCGAAGGCTGTGGTGATCACGCATCAGTCTTTGGTGAGCTACGTTCTAGCCGCGGCGTGCGTATACGGAATCTCGGATTCCGACCGCCGTATTCAGTTTGGCTGGATGGGAAGCGATTTTTTTGTCGCCGAGGTCTTCAACCACCTATGTGCTGGCGCAACGCTGGTCTTTTGCCTTGACCGGCAAGGGAATTCAGTCACGGAATTCTTGCAGCTTCTCGACCAGCAGCGTATAACAATCACCGGCATGCCAAGTTCGTGGTGGCATCAGTGGGTCGCGTTATTTTCCCAAACTGGTTTTACACGGCCCCACTCGTTGCGAGCGGTGATCACCGGAATGGAACAAGTGAACCCGGCGGCGCTCCAAACCTGGAAGCGTGAGGTTGGCACGAGCATTCGGTGGTTCAACGCCTATGGTCCTACGGAAACCACCTGCACCTCGACAATCTACGAGGCTGGCTCGTCCGAATGGGAAGGCGAGCAGTTCGTGCCCATCGGTAGGCCTGTTGCGAGTACTCGAACATATGTTTTGGACCGCGAGCGGAACCCCGTCCCAGTGGGTATACCGGGCGAGCTTTACATCGGAGGCGTGGGCGTGGCGCGCGGGTACTTGAATTCGCCGGAATTGACCGCTCAGCGATTCCTGCGGGATCCTTTCAGCGCCGATCCTGAGAGCCGGCTATACAGGACCGGCGATCAGGTATTTTATCTGCCGGACGGCAATCTTGTTTTTCTGGGGCGTTTGGACAGACAAGTGAAGATCCGCGGTTTTCGAGTGGAACTCGATGAAATCGAAGCGGTCTTGGCAAGGCACCCGTCGGTTCGCGAATGCGCGGTGATAGTTCAGGGCCAGGAGAGCCAACAACGGCTGATCGCATACCTGTCTGCTCGCGGCGAAGCAGATCCCGGCCAACTGCGCCGGCACGTTTCCGCGCATCTGCCATCCTACATGCTTCCGGCGGCATTCGTAATCCTCGCCAGCATGCCGCATACTTCAGGAGGCAAAATCGATCGTCAATCTCTTCCGGCGTTCGAACCGGAGCTGCTTGGTCCGGATCAACAATTCCAAGTGCCTGCCACCGCAACCGAGAAGCAGTTGGCCGCCCTGTGGCAACAAGCGCTCGGCGTCCCGGTGACGGACACCACCGCCAATTTCTTCGAGTTGGGTGGTGACAGTTTGAGAGCCGCTCAGCTTATCGTGCTCATTCAGGAACAGTTCGGCAGGGAGCTTGCATTTCGGACACTGCTTCGAGCACCGACCGTCGCGCGGATCGCGGCAATTCTGGATGGCGGCGAGAATACGGCCGACGAAACATTTTCGGAATGGGACGCCGTGCTGCCGTTGCAGCCGGAAGGCTGGTTGACGCCGCTATTCTGCATCTCGCCAATCGTTCAAGGTCCATACAGTTTTCGCCCACTGGCAAAGCATCTCGGAGCGGACCGGCCGTTCTTTGTCGTGCGTGTTCTGCCTAAGGAGGGGCAACGCACTCCCACCGTCGAGGAGTTGGCCAGCCGCGCTGCACAGGCTATTCGCGCCACAAGACCGCAAGGTCCCTACATGCTGGGGGGCTATTGTTTCGGTGGAACCGTTGCCTTCGAAGCCGCCTGCCAGCTCAGGTCCATGGGTGAAGAAGTACAGATGATCGCTCTCTTTGACACGCCCGCGCCCGGATATCCGAAGTTACTCCGTGGACACACGCGAAATTGGAGGCGGTTGCGCGAGGTGTTTGTGGGCGACGGAGCTCGCAAAATCATTTCTCATTTGGACATGACGGGCCGGTTGATCAAAAGGAAAGTGGTTGGCCAGACCGAACGCCGGCTCGCGCGCTTTGAATTGACGCATCCGATTCCCGAGGCAGGCGACTTCGCGAGCTGGCAGGAGCGCTCCACAAGAATGTACGTGCCGAGGCCAATCGACGTTCCCATTACGCAATTCATTGCCCAGGACGAGGCGATCAGCACCCGAATTCTAGAGGACCCGCGGCTGGCCTGGCGCGAATTGTGCACGGGCGAATTCCACGTGCGTCGGGTGAGCGGCTCGCACGGAACGTTGTTGGAAGAACCACGAGCGGTAGATCTTGCCCGAATATTAAGCGGACTGCTGCGACAGGCGAATCCGGAAAAGGCGTCAGCCGCCAGGCGCTGATTTCTTGAGCGGGATAAACTTCACTGCGGACTCGTTGATCGCGAAGCGCAGATGAGTCGGCTCGGGGCCGTCGTTGTACTCGTAGCCGAGATGGGCGTCGCAGCGTTTGCAGATGACGTCCACCCGCTTGGGTTCCTCAGACATATCGACGTAGGTACGAATGTTCTCCTCGGCGATGACAGCCGAGAAACAAGCGTAGCCGCTTGGGCTGTCAAATTTGGTCTGGGAGCTGAACACCGCGTTGCCGCAGCACAGGCAGCGGTAGAGGCCCGCATCGTGGAGCTTGAAATAGGTGCCGTAGTAGGCCAGATCGCTGGTTCCTTTGCGCGTGACGTAAAATTGTTGAAGCGTGAGCAGCTTGCGCCACTCCGCTTCGGTGTGAAGAACTTTCTTCACGCGAGCAGGAGCGATCTTCTCTCCCGCGTCATTGAATTCCACTATCGTCACTTCCGGTTCGGACTCGCTTGAGCGCGCAATGGAAACGGAAGCGGCCACGGCGAAGGAGGAAACCAGCGAACGCCGCGTGATTTGTTCTTGTAACTTCATTTCGAACTGTCCGGCAGTTGAATCGGCACCAGACCCGCGTCGAATCCGGCATACTCGTTTTGCATCGTGTTTCCCTTGTATTCCATCTCCTGGTGAATCCCGATGCTGGAGGTGTAGTAGGCGAACGCGGTAGAGGCTTTTAGCTGGACGAAGAACTGCTCTTCGGGTTTCTTGGGCTTCTTTTCATTCCGGGCCATTTGAGCCACCACGGCCACGCGTTGCTTCGGCGTAGACTCGAGAAACGTTTTCTGATGCAGCTCGCCGCTCAGTTTATCCACCAGCTTCAGACCCACGCGGAATTTCTGGCGTGGTTCAGCCTCGAAAGATTCCGCGAGCGATTTGTCCAGATAGGCGGCCACCTTCGCGGCTCTGGCTCCCGGAGAATGATCGTCGGCGGGAATGATGATTTCCGTCAGTTCATCCACCATCTGAAACTCCACCGGAGTGAAAAAGAGTGGGGCCGCTTGTTGTGCGACACCTTGAGCCACGGCGGGCACGGCCGCCACTGCGCCCGCTGCGATTCGTAAAAGATCCCGCCGGGAATGTCCTTCCATTACACGTTCCCCTTTCTGAGCTCGTCCGCAAGATGCTCGCAAGAGCGCCAGCACAGGGCCATGATCGTCCAAGTGGGATTCTGGCAGGATGCGTTTACGTGGCTGGATCCATCCACCACCAGCAGATTGGGGACATCGTGCGATTGCTGGAATTGGTTCAGCACCGATATCTTCGGATCGTTGCCCATGCGTGAGGTTCCCAGCTCATGAATTGACCAGCCCTCGGTCAAAATCTCGCGGTTCACCGAAACAACTTCGATACCGGATGCTTCAAACATTTCGCGCGCGGTGACGGCCATGTCCGCCGCCATTTTCTTCTCGTTGTCGCCGAACGTGTAGTTGAACTTCAGAACCGGCACACCCCACTTGTCCTTCACATTCGGATCGATGCTCACGCCATTTTCGTAGCGCGGAAGAACCTCGCCGAACGCGCCCATGCTGATGTAGGCACCGGCGTAATCGCGCACGGCTTTTTTGTAGCTGCTTCCGAATCCAAGCGTCTCGAACGCGTTGCCGGGAATCATGGTGGTCCCGCTGCTGCCTTCGAATCCGTAGCCGCGGATGAAGTTGGATTGCTTGTCGGCGAGATTCCGGAAACGAGCCAGATAAAAGCTGCCGGGCCGTCCGTCGTCCAGCGTGCGAGGCTTTCCCACCAGATCCTTCACCAGACCGTTGATGCCCGGGCCCATGATGTGCTCGCAGAAATTGTGTCCCACGTGATTGCTTGAATTTCCGATGCCATTGGGATGTTGGCTTGATTTGGACAGCATCAGCAGGCGCGCGGATTCGAGCGTGGACGCCCCCAAGATCACTACGCGGGCGCGAGCCTCGTACGTTTTTCCGGATTCGGTGTCGATGAAGTTCACACCACGCGCTTTGCCGGTATTGGGGTCGACGGTAACTTCGAAAACTGTGGAATTAGGGCGCAGCGTGAGATTTCCGGTATCCATGGCGGGCCGAATCAGCCCGGTAGGAGAATCGAACGCGGCATGGATATCGCATCCGCCCACGCGCCGGTCGCACGCGCCCCGCCCGAAACATTTACTACGGTATTTGTTATGTTTCAAACCATCCGTGGTTACGCCGGCGCGGTAGGGCGTCAGGACGCGGCCCATCTTTGCGAGTTCGCCGCGCAGCTTCAATTCGGACGCGGTCAGCTTATTGGGACGCTGGAAAAGGCTGTCCGGCAGGTACGGCAGATTCTCCTTGTGGCCGGAGACTCCCAAGTAAAGATCCACTTTGTCGTAGTAGGGCGCAATGTCGGCGTAGGAAATCGGCCAATCTTCGCCATAGCCGTCGCGCGATTTGGCTTTGAAATCGTAATCGGAAAGCCGCAGCGCGAGGCGTCCCCAAATGTTGGTCTTGCCACCCACGCAGCGGGCGCGCACCCACGCGTACTTGGTACCGGTGTAGGGATGGTCCTTCTCATCCACCACGATGTTCTTGCTGTAATCCGGACCATTCCAACCCTGCACGTACGACTCGACATGCGGATATTTCGAATCCTTGGCGTATGGCGGATTGCGGATGTTGTATTCGTTCAGTCCCAAGGGATGATACCCGGGCGGCATTTCACCGCGGCGCGGATGATCGTAAGGCCACTCCATCGACTTCAGCTCTTTGGTGGTGTCGAGTTGCTTGCCCGCTTCGAGCAGCAGAACTTTCATGCCTTGCGAGGTGAGGACGTGGGCAGCCATCCCGCCCGCCGCTCCCGATCCGACCACGATGGCGTCATAGACAATCTTGAGGTCAACCTGAGGGCCGGGCGCGCTGGGGCTTTGCATAAAACTCTAGTCTAGCGGAATTAGGGACGCTCACCATTCACATGGATCGCCTCGGGTGCGCGATAAAGATGTGGACCCGAAGGTGTAGCCGAGCCGCGACCGGCAGGGAGCGACACCACGAGTGCTGCTAGTTCTCGCGTTCGTGGTAGCGCTTCCTTCCGGTCGCGGCTCAGTTTTTCGTATATTCCTACGTGCTTTCCATATTTATGTCGCGCACCCGATCGCCTCAGACAGTGCGTGCCGCTCAGGGGCCCGGGGCACCTCGTAGGCACGGTGGCGTCATCCGCACGGCGTGCGTTGGATCACACATGCTGTCGTAGAATGCCCTGACCCGCTATGTTCTCCTCTGCTTCGCCGGATAAGACTCGATCCTTCCACGAAGCGCGGCCAGATGTGGCATGGCCACGCCGAGGCTCTCTCCTGTATTGAGCACATCGAAGTAAAAGCGCTTCATCTCCTCCGCGCTGTTGGCGAAGTGACTTGCCCTCAGAAGGCGCCGCCCCTTTTCAGTGAATCGAACGCTATAAGAACCGGCTAGGGCTGCGAGCCAGGTTGGCGTGTTCAAAACACTTCTCGCTTCCGGATAAATTCCCGGATTGACGCCGCGGGCCGCAAGCACACCCAGTGCGTCCCGCACAGCCCACACCCCCAACCTCAAGGTCGCAAGACTCCGCGTGGCTTCGGCGATGCCTCCTGCCCAAAGACACACTCCTATTCCGCCTGCATTGATCGCGTGGTGCACCCACAGCCACTCGATGATGTTTGGTTTCACGTCCAAGTTGAAACCGGCGCTCTGGAACAGTTCGGCCACAGATTTAAACCTGTCCGGATCAGAACCTTTCAACATTCCAAGGCGCACCGCCGGGTCCACGGTTGCAACCAGGATGCCCCGAGCATCGACACCCCCAGAAGCTTTGGCGTAACCCCACAGCGCAGAGGATCTTGCCAGAATTCGGTCAATGTCCTCCGTTCCATCCCAATTTGCAGTGAATAAAAGAATGGTTGCGCCGGGTACATCTGCCAGGTACTGCTGGATAGCTTGCACGGCCTGGTAGTGCTTGGTGGCGACAATCACGAGGTCGAAGCCGTCCGATGGGCTGATCTGCCTAACTGTCTTCGGAGTGTAGTTAGCCCGGGTGTGTTTGGGATACCCAGTCCGCAGGTCCAACAAGTCCAAGGTCTCAGTGCTAGGAAGACCCTCTTTTCGGACGACATGGGTGACATGGATACCCGCAGTCGCGAGCGCCCAGCCGTATATGGTGCCAACCACCCCCCGGCCGATTATGAGAACGTTCATTTCATTTACTCGAAGCTCCGGCTGAACTTTGACAGCCAATAGTACCTCGATGTATGGCCAGGCGGCGTTTAGCTTCTTGCGCTAACTCTCGCAAATCCCGGCGGATGGTGTCCTCCGAAATGCCCGATTCGGCTCTAGTGATTTTGGCAATAACTTGTCCGTCGTGCTCTGGCACGATATCCTTCAGCATGAGTCCCTCGGAGCGTGTTCGCGTTCCGTCCGTAGATGATGGAGGCCTGCGCTGGCCTGTTGGATAACGACCCTCCCGATGCATGCATCCAGCGCGAGGCGGCCGAAGAGACGGGGTTTCAGATCGGGAATCCGAAGCGCGCCTTTGAGGCTTACATGAGTCCCGGATCAGTGACAGAGAAGCTGTACTTCTACGTCGCGGAGTCTTGGCATGATCAGCGGGCTGGCGCGGGCGGTGGTGACCACAGCGAAGGCGAGGATATCGAGGTGGTGGAATTGGCCTTCGACAAGGCGCTGGAGATGGTGGCGCGCGGCGAGATCATGGACGGGAAGACGATCATGCTGCTCTGGTACGCGCAGACCGCGGGTTTGCTCTGCTAGACTTCGTCTCTATGAGACGCTTCCTGCTGGCGGGACTGCTCTGCGCGTTACAGGTTGCGGCCGACACTTATCCCCGGCAGCCGGGCATTGATGCGCAACACTACATTTTTCGTTTGACTCTCAGCGACGATACCGACGAGATCGCGGGTGAAGCTACTGTCGAGTTTCGATTTGTTAAGGATGGTGTTGCGGAAGTCGCGCTCGATCTGGTAACAAGCATGACGGTCACCGAAGTAACATCAGACGAAGTAACATCAGACGGAGTAACGTCGGCCGGCGCGCCGATGGAATTCACGCACCAGTCCGATCGGCTGGTTATCAAACTCGCTTCCCCGCCCCACTCGGGCGATCTGCGGCAGTTCACCATCCGCTATCACGGCATCCCCGCTAGCGGCCTGCGCATCGGGACCAACAGATACGGCGAACGGACATTTTTCAGCCAGAACTGGCCGAACCTGGCACGGCAATGGCTGCCCATGATCGATCATCCCTACGACAAGGCGACCAGCGAGTTTATCATCACGGCGCCCGCGAAATACCAAGTGGTCGCGAACGGTTTGCTCGAGGAGGAGACGGATTTGGGCGATGGACGGCGGGTCACGCATTGGAAGCAGTCCGTGCCGATCGCGTCGTGGCTGAATGCTGTCGGAGTGGCGCAGTTCGCGTCGCGGCATTTCGATCGGGTGCACGGCGTTCCGCTTGAGACCTGGGTATATCATCAGGATCGCGATGCGGGCGTTGTGACGTTCGAAACTCCGGCGCGGCAGGCAATGGAATTCTATATCGATCATATCGGGGCCTTCCCGTACGAGAAGCTCGCTAATGTTGAGGCCGCTGGCGTGAACGGCGGCATGGAGCACGCCAGCGCCATTTTCTACGGCGAAAAGTCGGTCGCGAATCGCCCCGCCACGAGCCTGGTTGCGCATGAAATCGCGCATCAGTGGTTTGGCGACTCCGTCACTGAAAAGGATTGGGATGACGTGTGGCTCAGCGAGGGCTTCGCGACATACTTTACCTTGCTTTGCACGGAACATTATGAGGGACGCGATGCGTTCGTAGCGGGTTTAAAGAAGAGCCGCGATGGGATTTTCGCCGCTGAGAAGAAAAACTCGGACGTCGCGGTGCGGCACGACAATCTCTCGGACATGAAGAAGGTACTGAACCAGCTCGTCTACCAGAAGGGCGGCTGGACGCTGCACATGCTGCGCGGCCAAATCGGTACTGACACATTTTGGGCCGGTATTCGCGATTACTACCGGCGCTATCGCGACGGCAACGCATCGACGGACGACTTTCGAAAGGTGATGGAAGAGGATTCGGGCATGGATCTCCGATGGTTCTTTGACCAATGGCTGAATCGGGCGGGATCGCCGGTGGTGGAGGGCGGCTGGCGGTACGATGCCGCAGCGAAGAAGATCGTCATAGCACTGGCGCAGAACCAGTCGGGCAACGCATTTCGCTTGCCTTTGGAAATGGGGATTGCCGATCGGATCGAAAAGATCGAGATGACGCGTAAGGAGCAACGGTTCGAGATCGCGTCCGACAAGGAGCCAGCATCGGTGGTGATCGATCCAAACACCTGGATCTTGATGACCGCCAAGTTCCGAACCGAACCGCGACCGTAAAGAAGTTTCCATGGGTCTGCTGGCCCACCACAGTTCATGAAGACGCTCGTAGCGCACGCACTCCTCGGTGCCGGTTCACACTCGTGTGAACGCTT
>PMUN01000210.1 GCA_003166875.1 Bryobacterales bacterium
GGCGTGCCGTCGTGGATGTGCCCGGAGGCGAGCCACGAGATCACAGTTCCAGTGAAGAATAACGCGAGCGGCAGCTTGATGGGCGGCAGCCGTATGCGCTCGGAAGAGAGCAACAAAGCCGCCAGCGCCAGGCCGAGCAAAATCTGCGACGCCGCAATCGAGAATAAAATAGAAATAAGCGATCCGCAGATCAGATAGAAAGCGGCGCGGTCGAGGTAAGGCTTCAACTCTGTAGGCTACCAGGAATGAAGATCTATATTCTCCGGCACGGGATCGCGGAAGAAGCGCAAGGAAGTCAGCCGGATTCCGATCGCGCGCTCACTCCAGAAGGCAAGAGGAAACTGCGGAGTGTTCTGCGCACCGCGGATGCGGCCGGTGTTGCTCCGTCACTTATTCTCACCAGCCCGTACCGCCGGGCGCTCCAGACCGCGCAGATCGCCGCCGAGGTCCTGAAATATAAAGGTGAGTTACTGCAAACCAAGACCTTGGAACCGGGCTCGCAGCCGCGCGCAGCGTGGGACGAGATTCGGGTCTACAAAGATGAAGCGGAAATTCTGCTTTCCGGTCACGAACCGCTCTTTAGCAGCCTAACCGCGTACCTACTGGCTGCGCCCGGTCTCCAGATTGATTACAAAAAAGGCGCGCTGGCCTGCGTCGAAATTGATCACTTCACGGCCGAGCCGCACGGCGTCCTGAAATGGATGCTGACGCCGAAGCTCGCGGCGTGTTGAGTTCCCCTTGCTCACGCGCGGGGCTACATTCCCGTACATTTTGCGATTGTCCCGTCTGATCTGTAGCCCCGCGCGTCAGCAAGGGGACCGGACGGTCACGGAAGAAGTTCCGTGGTCATCGTAGCTCCGCCCATCTCGCTCAGCACCGCCGACATTTTCACCAATTTGCGGGAATCCTTTGCAAACCAGATGGTCGACTTGTCTGGCCCACCGTCGGCTGATGTAAGTTCCACCTTGAACGTATCGAAGGTTCCGGCCGGCACCGTTACGCTTTCCGAACCAGTCACTTTCAGCTGCACCAGTTTGACCTTTTGCTTCATCAGATCGAGATTGCGGAAGGTTGTTGCATAGCCCTCGGCCAATGGTAGACATCCAATGGCCTGCTGCGCGCCGTTCGAATCGGCGAACAGTGGTCCACCAAGATCGACGGAGATTGGATGATCCTGCCCATTCATGCTCATCGTTCCCTGCGCTTTGTCGCCGGCGAAATCCAAATCGATGGAAGTTGGGCCTTGCTTCACGTTGCGCTTGCGCACGGTCAGGCTGCCTTTGTCGAGAGTGGCTGTATCGATGGCTTGTCCCATGGGCGTGTCCATGGTCGACGTGGCGATCCACGCGCCGTTTTCTTCCTGGATCGCAGTGGAAACTTTCAGTGCGATGTGTTGGCCGCCCATCTCAATCTTGGCGTCGTAATGATAAGTACCCGGCTTCAAATCCATGGCCGGTTTGGGAGCGCCAACCTGAGCGGCGTCCACTTTCTTGGCCAACGTTACGGTTTTCGGATCCACCGTGATTTCCTTCAAGCGCTCCACCACTTCGGGAGTCCCGTCCTGCTGATAGCGGCCGTCCAGATATTTGGCCAGGAATTTCTCGGTGGCCATGAACATCGCCATATTGTTCACCGGCCGCGCGAACCCATGCCCTTCGTCCGGCGCCAGAAGATATTCCACCGGAAAACCTCGATCGCGCAGCGCTATCACAATCTGCTCGGCCTCGCGCTTGTTGACGCGCGGATCATTCGCGCCTTGCACTACCAGCAGCGGCGTCTTGATTTTATCCGCCGAAGCGAGCGGAGAGCGGTCCTTCAGCCAGGCCTTGCCTTCCGCGGTTCCCGGATCGGCCATGCGCGCGTACATCATTTTGCGGCCGGCTTCCCAATACGGCGGGATGGATTCGAGCAGAGTAAGGAGATTGGATGGACCAACAATATCCACCGCAGCACGATACAGATCGGGCGTATAAGCAACACCGGCCAGCGTTGCATAGCCGCCGTAGGAGCCTCCCAGAATGCCGATGCGTTTCGGATCCGAGATGCCTTCCGCCACCAGGTACTTCACGCCCCAAGTGATATCGTCCTGCATCTTGTGGCCCCATTCGCCGTTGCCGGCATTCAGAAACTTCTTGCCGAATCCCGTGGAGCCGCGGAAATTCGGCATCAGAACGGCATAGCCGCGATTGGCAAAAAACTGGGCCAGCGGATTATAGCCCCATTCATCGCGCGCCCAGGGACCACCGTGGGGCACCACTACGGTGGGCAGTTGCTTGCCCGGCACGCCCTTCGGCAACGTCAAGTAAGCGGGAATTTCCAGACCGTCGGACGATTTGTAACGCACCGCGCGCATGGAGGCCAGCGATTCACGCGGCAGCTTTTCCCGGATCTTGAATTGATGCGTGAGTGTGTGTTTCTTCCGATCGAACAGAAAATTGTCACCCGGCTCGGTATCGCTGTGCGCGCTCACCAGCCACAATTGCTCGTCATTGCTGCGCGAGGCCACGCCGATCTCTTTCCCCGGCAACTTTCCTTGCAGCCACTTATAGTCGGCCTCGAAGCCCTTGTCGCGAAAATAACGCCGGATCTGATCATCGTCGTAGGCGGTCATGGCGAGTTCGTCGGTGGCTTCCGAGAACACCGCTGTGCCGAAGTCGACATGCTTGAGCGGATCCGACTCCACCGCTTCCAGCTTTTCGGTTTCGGGATCGAACAGCACCAGCGCGGACAGGTTCACATCGTTGCCTTTGTTGGTTTCCATGTAAAACCGGCGGCCGTCTTTGTGAAACCGAAGTGGGGAGCAGTTCTCAAAGACATCGCAGGAGTAGATCTTGGTGAAGCCGCTGGCGTCGGCGCGCAGCACTTCCTGGTCGCCGTTATCTGCGGTTCGCGTAGCCAGACGTAACTGGCCGTTGAGATCGAAGATCCAGCCGGAGATGCGCTCCGTATTCTTGCGGAGCAGGGTGCGCTCACCAGTTGAGATCTTCAATTTGTAGAGATCGTGCCAGGCCTTATCGCGATCGTTGAGGCCGATGTAAACGATATCCGGATCGTTCTTGGGAACGCTGTACGGCATCACGCGCACACCCGTCAAGCCGGTGAGATCGCGCGAGGCAGGAGCGTCGCCGCCGGCAGCGGGTGACGCGGCGGGATCCACGGAGTAGAGATTAAAGTTCTCGTCGCCGTCCTTGTCCTTCGCGTAGAGAATGAACTTGCCGTCACGGGACCACAGGTAGCCTGCGACGGGACGCTTCGTCTCGGTGGTCAACAGTTTCGCTGCACTGAAGGGTTCTTCCGTTTTCTTCACCCAAATATTGCGCGTTTTCGACCACGGTTTCATAAACGCGAGGTACTTTCCGTCGGGCGACACTTCGGCGACGGTGATCTCGGGATCTCCGAATAGCAACTCGCGGTCGATCAACGGAGGCAGCCCTTGCGTGGTGGCCTGATTTTTCTGTGCAGTTAGCATGAACGATAGCAGCAAGCCTGCGGAAGCGATATAAAAAAGTCGGGACATACCTGGGAATAACCTTTCTTACGTCTCTTTTGCATCTAAGACGATTGTAGCGAGTACCTCAGAGAATAGTCTTCAGCTTCGGGATGCGGAGCACAACCTGTGCTGTCAGCCAACTCAATAACACCGTGGTGAGGAAGACAAAAAGAAACTTGATACTGGCGTGAATGGGTCGATCCAGCATCAGGCGTTGGGTCCACGTGATGTAGACGTAATGCACCAAGTACATCACATAGGCGCTTCTGCTCAACGAATTCATCCAAGGGCGTGACGTCAACTCGATTCCACGAAAGAGAGCCAGGAACCCGAAGCAGCTAGCCACACAACTTATCACCCAAAGCACGGCTTCCAGAGGCCCAGTAGAGGACAGGAGCTGACGGACCAGCGGCCAGCGTGGGATAAGAACCAGAGCGTTGTAGGCCAGGATGCAACGAAGAATCCAAAGCCGCCAGTGCCGCGCCAAGCTGCCGTCGCGGGCTAGCAGACCCTTCGCAATGCCCGGTGCGCCTATCAGAAAACCAAACACAAACCAGAGCGCGTAGAGGCCGATGCGCGAAATCTGAAACGAAAATGGCGAAGTCAGGAAGGCAGTCCAGGCTCCGAACCCGTAGCGGGAGAGTAGCGGCAGGTACACAAGCGCTGTTAGAAAAAGGACGATGGCGAAAGTCGCGAAGGCATGCTCGCGCAACGTAGTCACGGAGCGCTCCGCCAGCGGCATCCAACGCTGAAGCGGAATCAGAAGCAAGGCCAATATCAAATCGAAGAAGAGCAGGAGCCAGACAAACCATGGCGGACCGGCGGCAAAACCGCCCTCAGCCAACCGCTTGTAGAAATCCACAAACCCGGTGCTGCGCCCGGTAAGCTGCCAGGATGCGTAGTAAGCAATCGGCATCAGGAATACGACAGCGAACACAAACGGCAGGCCCAGCCGCAGCAATCGGTCACGCATGAAGCCGAAAGTGCCATGCCTGCGGAGGGCCGGATAGACGAAGAGCCCGGATACGAAAAACATCAACGACATAAAGAACACGTCGTTGAAGTTCTCGGCATAGTCGAAAAACACCCACCGTGTTACGTCCACAACCGGCGCGGTGGAGCGGAACATGTGCTGCTTGTCAAAGTGAGCGAAGGTCGTATAGGCGAGAGAGCTGTGATGGCCGAGCACCATCAACGTCAGCGTGGTACGGAGATAGTCGATGGAGAGATCGCGGGAGCCCGGTTGTTTCACTAGTTCTTTATTCTATGCGACGTTTCTAGCATGATATTGTTAGATCACCCGCGCCGCTCCGCCCTTGAAATCCAGCACGTACCTGTAATCCGAGGAGGATTCATGACTCGCGCTTTGTTTTTCTTCGCTTTTTCCGCCTATGCCGCAGACAACGCTATTCCGAATGGCTTCTTGAACCATCCTTTGGCTTTTGAAGCGAATCGCGGACAAGCCGCGCCGCAGGTTCGGTTCGTGGCGCACGGGAACTCGCGTGACTATCTGCTGAGCGCGTCCGGCGTGACGGTGTTAGGCGCTTCACTGCATTTTTCAGGCGCGAATGCCGAGCCGCAAGCCTTGCCCCTGGATCCGCTCGCCGAGCGGCACAACTATTTCCACGGCCCGATCAGCCAGACGGACATTCCAACTTACAGCCGCGTTCGTTATTCACGCCCGTATCCCGGCATCGACTGTGTGTTCTACGGCGATCAGAAGGGCCTGGAGTTCGATTTCGAAATATCCCCGGGCTCTGACCCTGGCCAGATCCGTTTTGGATGGAAGGATGCCAAGCGGGTGCGTCTGGATGCCAACGGCGATCTGGTGATAGAGACCGTTTCGGGCGAGCTACGCCAGCGGAAGCCAACCGTATATCAGGAACGCGACGGACGGCGCATTTTGATCGACGGAGCCTATTTGCTGGCTGCGGATGGCGAGATACGCTTCTCACTCGGCCCGTATGATCGGAAGCTGCCGGTGATCATTGACCCGGTGCTGTTTGCACTGGATCAGGACGTCATCTTCGTCACCGCGATGGCCGCCGATCCAGCAGGGAGCGTTTATCTCACGGGTTCGACATCGGCTTCGGTTCTTCCCACCACTGCGGGAGCCGTGCAGCCGGCGTATGGCGGAGGCGGTTGCGAGGGCTTTGGCACGGGCCCGGGCGGGGTATTCACGTTCCCCTGCGCAGATGCCTTTGTCATCAAGCTCGACTCGACGGGTCAGATTGTTTATGCGACCTATTTGGGGGGAAACAACCAAGACAGCGGAAACGCCATTGCGGCCGATTCGTCAGGCAACGCTTACGTGGCAGGCACAACCGAATCGACCAATTTCCCGACTACGCCCAAAGCCGCGTTCCCGAAGTACGGTGCGGGGATTGTCAGTTTCATCACCAAGCTCAACGCGGCCGGCAATCAGCTTGTATACTCTACGTTCATCCCGAGCGTAGAGGTGGCAGGGATCGCCTTAGATGCGCAAGGAAACGTTTATTTCTCTGGCCTTGCCGAGTCCCAAATTACTCCGTTTCCAGTCACCTCAGGAGCTTTTCAAACATCGAGCGCGAATCCAGGGAGTACTGGTGTCGTTGCGAAACTCAACGCGGCTGGCTCTGCGTTAGTCTACGGTACATATCTTGGTGGAAGCGGCACCGGCAGCGTGGATGGTGGGGACACCGCGGCTGGGATAGCAGTCGACGCCTCTGGAAACGCCTACGTAACGGGGTTCGCCGAATCGCCAGATTTCCCCACCACTCCCGGAGCCTTCCAAACGAAACTGCCGGAGTCCGCAGGGATCTACGTTGCAAAGCTTGCACCTTCGGGCGCTAGCCTGGTCTATTCCACCTTCCTCGGCGGAAGCGGGGGCTTTGAGATCTCCGGCGGGACCGGGGGCTTGACGATCAGAGTGGATTCCCAAGGCAACGCTATTGTGCTTGGCGGAACCCAATCGACGAATTTCCCAGTAACGCCGGGTGCTTTCCAGCCAACAGGGCCGTCCGCTGTATGGACAGTGCAGGCCAACGAGCCCTTCAATTCTGGTTCTTTTCTGTCGAAGCTGAATCCAACCGGTTCAGCACTGGTTTATTCCACGTATCTGGCAGGCGCTTCGGCCCTCGACATCGACAGTGCCGGGAATGCTTATGTGCTGGGCGCCGCTTCCTATGGATTTCCAACGACGTCGGGCGCATACCAACCGTGCAGTCACGGAGGCCCGACCGATATCTTCGCGGCGGAGTTCTCCGCGGATGGAAAGGTTATCGGAGCCACCTATCTGGGAGGGTCCGGCACGGACACGGCGTCGGGCATCGTCGCCTTGGGCGGGGGATCGATCTATCTTGCGGGCACAACAAACTCCTCCGATTTCCCTGGCATTGTTTTGAGCCAGACGAACCTGGCGTTTGTGGGCAGTATCCTCATCAACGATCCAAGTCATTTGAGCGGTCCTTGTCTCGCCTACGCTCTTCAGAACGGTGCTAGCCGCGCCGAAGGGCCAATTACCCCTGGGGAGATCGTCACGTTGCTAGGCACTGGCATCGGTCCGCAGAAGGCGGCCTACCAACAAATTGGGCCGGACGGAAAAGTAACGACCGAACTTGCTGGAGTGCACGTATCTTTTGGAAATTATGCGGCGCCGTTGCTCTACGTGCAATCCCAGCAAATTAACGCGATGGTCCCTTGGGAAGTCGGCGGCTTGTTCAATCCGAATACGCAAGTTCAGGTAGAGTACAACGGCGCTTTCAGCAATGCTCCAACTATTCCCGTTTATCCTGTCGCGCCCGGAATCTTTCTTTCGAACTATTCGACCGAGCAAGCTGACGTACTAAACGCTGACGGCACTCCCAACTCGCCATCGAATCCCGCAAAACGGGGTAGCGAGGTTTCGTTCCTTGGCACCGGGGGAGGGTTTACGAATCCGCCGGGCGTCACCGGAGGATTTTGGCCGAATAGCCCGCTGGCCTACATCACGGAGCCGGTGAACGTTCAGATAGCTGGGGTAGATGCCGATGTCCTGTACGCCGGTTCGGCGCCGGGGCGAGTTTCCGGAATTTTCCAGATCAATTTTACGGTGCCTGAGTCACTGAATCCTTCGCCTGGCTATCGCATCGTGGTTACGGTAAGCGGAATTTCGAGTCCGCAATTTGGCGCGATGCTGGCGGTGAAATAGAGCGGGCTGGGTCTCTGACCGGCTGGTTTCGTTCTGAAAACCGGGCCGTCCCCTTGCTTAGGCTTAGAGCGGCGCAGGCACCGACTCCCTCACGGTCGCGGTTCGGTAACACTCTCTAAACATGAGGCATCTTTGAAGAGCCGCGAGCGTAAGCGACCGGTCGTTGCTATTTTTTCACGGCTAATCAAGCGGTCAGAGACCTAGAAGTCTTTCCGCGTGCGCTCGTAGGGCGTCTTCAAATACTTGGCCGCTTCTTCCTGCGCGCCTTGGGTATTATCCTTGGTGCGGATAGCGTGATTGTATTCGTTCACGGCGCGGTCGCGCTGGCCGTGCAGGTCGTAGATCATCCCCAGGTGAATGTGCGCCCACACTTCGGTCCATTTCGGATCCAGGTCGCCATTCAGCACTTCACGGAACTCATTGGCTGCGGTCTGATCGTTGCTCTGGAGAAAAAACACCTCGCCGACCCGGTAGTGCGCGAGCGAACTGTTGCGATTCACCTCGAGCGCCTTCTGGAATTCCTTCAGCGCCGAGCCATAGTCGCTCACCTCGACGAACTGCTCGCCGCGCTTGATTGCCACGGCGACGCGCGTGGCAGGGGTCCAGCGCAGCACCGACGCCGCGGGATCGATGGTAACCGATTTCGGCTTTCCAAAAGTATCTACCGTGAACTCGGAGGATGTGCCCACCACATCCACGCGCTTGGTCTCGGGATTACCTTCGGTCTCGATCTTCAGATCCACCGGCATGTGGAAGGTGTCCAAATCCTGCGTAATTTTTCCCATCACGCGAAAGCCTTTTTGCGTGCGGAATACGGTGTATTCCAGCTTGAACTCCGGAGTGCCGCTCGATTCCAGCCACTGCAAGAAGAAATACTGCAAGTTCTGACCTGAGATCTGCTCCGCCATCTTGCGGAAATCACCCGTGCTCACGGATTGCCAGCCGTACTGCTGTGTGAAGTTGGCGAGGAGCTTTGAGAAATTATCATTGCCCATCACGCTGCGCAACATGTTCAGCGTAGCGGCGCCCTTGCCGGCGGTGGTGGCCCAAAATTCCGGCGAATAGTCTTCCAGACGCCCGGCCTGGATCACCGGCGGATTATCCACGGTCATGGCCTCGATGTAGGTGTCATGCAGAGCGTCCTCAAAGGCGCCCGGCCCGTTGGTTTGTTCTTCCCACAGCAATTCGGCATAACGGGCGTTGCCGTTCTCGATCCACATGTGATCGCGGCTGATGGGAGACACCAGCGTGCTCCACCATTGGCGCGCGAGTTGGTTCGCCAGCAGACGCGATCCAACTGTGCTTCCGATTCCTCGCGGCGAGAGAAAAACAACGCCGGGGGCGGAATAGCCGTTGGGCGTGCCGTCTTCAGTCTCCACCAACGTCAGATTAGCCTGCGGCGCCAAGCCATACAGGCCGGTGAGGAAGGTCATCACCTTTCCGGTCTCCTCGCCGTAGGCGCCCGCCATGGATTGTTTGGTCCGGAAATAAACAGACGTTGTTACGCCTTGTGAGCTGACGCGCTGCGGATCGCCCTGGACCAATGCAATGCTGCCCGGGAAGGACGGTTTGGTGTACTGGAAATTGTAGACCGTTTTGTCGCCACCGGCCTTCTCGGTTTCGAGGCCCCCTGAGATTACCTTAAATGCCGACGGCACCGTGATGTGTAGATCGGCAGTGTAACGATCGACGGTGTAATCGTTGATGGGGAACCAGCGCGCCGGATACATCAAGTACGCGAAATCATTCTGAATGGCGGCGAATTTGATTCCGTAGACCGGCGAATCCTCGGCACCGGTAAGCCGGCCGTCATAGGTAAAAGTCAGCGTGGTTGGCTTGCCTTTCACCAAAGGAGCCGGGAAGCTGAGGCGAAGGCTGAAGTCCTGGCCGGAGCGGGAGGCCTGGATCTGGTGACCGGCATCGTCCACCACTTTGGTTACGTTGAGCGCGTTGTTCAACTCGAAAGATACCGAGGAGATGTCGTTGTCCAACGGCAGGAAGCGAACCTTGACGTTGGCGCTGAGGGCTTGCGTATGGGGGTTGACCTCGGCATCGATGACATAATTCTCGACGTCGATGCGCGATTTTTTAACGCCTTTATCCTGCCCCACGAGGAGCACGGCAAGGAGCGCGGGGATCGCGATCGCTGGCAACGCCCGAAATAGGATCTTCCTATGCATGAACCATTTCCTCTTTCAAATGCTTTTCCACCAGGGAAGCGGCCACCTCGAGTGGATCCTGGGGTCCCGCGAGCTTTCGAGCCACCAGTTCAAGCTCTCCGCGCATGGACTTGCGCGCCGACTCGTCGCTGAGTAACGTCAATGCCTCGCTGGCCAAGCGAGCGGGAGTCATGTCGTTCTGCATAAGCTCCGGAACGATACGGCGGCCAGCCACCAGGTTCACCATCGAATAGAACGGCACTTTTACCAGAAATCTACCCATCAGCCAACTCAGCTTGTTTACGCGATAAAAGGTGACCATGGGGGTTCCCACCAGCGTCGCCTCAATGGTTACGGTGCCACTGGCGGCGAGCGCTACCTCCGCGCAGGCAAGGACGTCCCAGGTCTGCCCCTCAAGTACTTGGATGGACGCCTCGGAAATGCGTTCCTTAAAATTTGACCCTAGTAAATTCCCGTAAGGCACGGCCAGGATGAACCGTAGGGCAAGCCTCTGGCTTGCCTGCTGAATTTTTCGAACGGCTTCAATCAAGATCGGCGAATGGCGCTCGATTTCGCCTTTCCTGCTCCCCGGCAATAACGCAACCACTAGACACTCATCGGGAATTCCGAAGCGTCTTCGTAACTCTTCGCGGCCGGCCGACGGTTTCACCAGCCGGGTTAGGGGATGGCCGATATACCGGGCGTCGATCCCACGCGGAGCAAAGAAATCCGGCTCGAACGGGAAAATGCAGAGCAATTGGTCGATGTTGCGCCGCATGGCGGGCAAACGGCCCTTCCGCCAGGCCCAAACCTGAGGCGCTACCAGATAGATCACGGGAATTCCCAGACGCTTCAGACGCCGCGCCAGCCGCAGATGGAAATCCGGGCTGTCGGTCAGGATGGCGATATCTGGGCGCTCCATTTCCGCGGCGCGGATCAGCTTGCGATACTCGCGATAAATGCGCGGGATATGCGTTACTACTTCCACCAGGCCCACCACTGCGATGCTTCGCGCATCCACCACGGCGCGAACGCCAGCGCGCTGCATCCTTTGGCCCGCGCATCCGAAAAACTCGAGGGCGGGATTGCGTAGTCGGAGCGTTTCCACCAAGCTGGCCGCGTAGAGGTCGCCCGAAGCTTCGCCGGCGGAGATTAGCACTTTCTGCGGCACTATAATTTAGTCTAACGCGGCGGCGAATGGAAGGCCGAGATCGGCTAGCCGGGTTGTTTATCATGGACTCATGATTGTGAACCGTTCCGCGCCTCCAGGTCCGATTGTTCCCACTTTGAGCTACGATGATGTGCCCAAGGCGATTGAATGGCTGTGCGGCGCTTTCGGGTTTAGGGAGCGCTTGCGCACGCCTCCCGAAGCCGATGGCACCGTCCACCATACGCAACTAGCGGTCGGCGAGGGGTCTGTAATTTTAAGTGGTGTGCCCGTTGCTGAGCGGCGCGGGGCTGATTCGAAAGTGCTGGCCCAAGGTCCTATGGTGTACGTCGAGGACGTGGATGCGCACTTCGAGCGCGCCAAAAAGTTTGGCGCAAAGATTGTGAACCCGCCCGCCACTCACATGTTCGGCGAGAGACAGTACTCCGCGGAGGATCTGGCCGGTTACCGCTGGGCGTTTTCTCAGTCGGTCGCTGATGTGAATCCCGAGGACTGGGGAGCAGAGGTGTCCGAGATCAAGAGCAAGTTGGAGCTGCTGCCGCGCCCGAGGTTGTGCTACCTGGAGATTCCCGCGGTGGACGTTCACCAATCGGCCGCGTTCTACGAAAAGGTGTTCGGCTGTAACATCCGGAACCGGGACAGTGCTCGTCCCAGCTTCGATCTCGGCAGTGTGAGCGGCGCCTGGGTCACTGGCCGGCCAATCAGCCGCGAGCCCGGCCTGCTGCCCTACATCTGGGTGGACGGCATAGACGACGTGTTGGCTCGCGCGGCCTCTTATGGTGGCGAAGTGGTGGACGCGGTGCATCACGATCACCCGGATAGCACGTCCTGGATCGCGACGTTTCGCGACCCGGCCGGAATCCTGATCGGGTTGTATCAGGAAGCGCCGCGCTGAGTTTTTGTTGGCGCGTGCGCTACAATAGAAATGAATAGCCCACCAGATGGCCGCACAACCCGATCTTTCCAAACTCAGTGTCGGTCAGTTTGCGGAGCGTTTCCGCAGCGAAATGATTCCGCTCAGCAATACTTTCTCCTATTTCTGCGCGTCGGTACCGCTTAGCGAGGAAGATCTCAAGGAGTATCTGGAAGAGCCCATAGCATCGCTGCCCCCGGCGATATCCAGCCTGCTCCCGAAGGTCTCCATCATGCTGGTGCCGTATCTGGAACGCGTGGATGGCAAGGAAAAAGGCAGGGAGCACCGCGACGAATTCGTTTGCACCGAGAAGCCGCCCGAGAATCGCCTGTCCTTAGCCACGCAAGTGCAATTCGACAACGAAGAAGTGCTGCTGTTCGCGCTGAAAGATCAGGACGTTTCCGAATACCATTACCGCTTCTACCACGTGCTGGCGGCGCTGGCAGGCAACTTGTGGACGGAAGAAACTCAGATACAGTATTGCACCGTGCTGCGCGAAGAACTGAACGCCGGCGTGCATGGCGAAGTGGACGAAGAGAGCTGGCATATGAAGCAGGGTCTGCTGCGCCGCCAGACCAATGTCCGCAAGGAAACTAAGCTCTTTCGCGATTACGCGCGCCAATCGTTCATCGATACGCTGACGCTGTACCTGCACGGCATCTGCTGCGATATCGATGTGGAAACCGGCCCCCGGCAGTTGCCCAGCCGGCATCTGCGCAAGCGGCTTAACGTGTTGTTCGGGTTGTTTCCTCCGCCCAACGGATACGCAGTGTTTCCGGAACATCAAAAGCAGGATTAGGTCCCCTCACTTACGTGCGGGGCTACAATTCAGCATTTGTCGCGCGAGTATTCCAGCCCCGCACGTGAGTAAGGGGACCCTTTCACCGATCCGGTTTTACTAATCCTTACAACCGAACTAGTAACGGCTTCGCCTTCGAGGACGTTCAATTGATCATGGTGGCGGAGTATGCCCTGGATCGCGACACGGCCTTGATGCTGAAGGTTGCGAAGGACGACGCGCCGAGTTTCGATCTTTTGCTGGAACGGCATCGCGCCGGGGTTGTAAATCATCTGTACCGGCTGGTACGCAATCGCGCGATCGCGGAGGAATTGGCGCAGGACGTCTTCGTTCGCGTGTACCGCTTCCGCGCACGGTATCAGGCGGACGCGAAGTTCACCACCTGGCTATTTCGAATCACCACCAACATTGCGCTGAACTGGCGGCGCGATGCGTGGCGGGAATTGAGTCATGTGCGGCTCGACCAGGAAATCCGCGATGTGCGCAAGCGCGAGCTGTGGGATCACACTCCGCGCGCCGATGAGCTTTTGCTGGACGAACACCGGGCCAGGGAAGTCCGCGCCGCCATCGAAACTCTACCGCCGAAACAGCTCGCGGCGGTCCTGATGCATAAATTCGAGGGCATGGAATATTCGCAGATCGCAGCCGTGCTCAACTGCAGCATGCCGGCGCTGAAGTCGATGCTGTTTCGCGCCTACGCTACCCTTCGTCAGCGGCTGGCTCATTTTGCGCCGCAGCGGGCGGCCTAGGGCCTAACTGACGGCTCCGTGCTGCTTCCGGGCCTCCGCCAAAATTCCGCGCATGTATTCGGCCGCGAGTTTTGCGTTTTTATCCACGAAATCCAAACCCACTGTCTGGCCATTCACTACCGGCAGCGGATGGCACAATTCAAAGCCCGCATAGCCCTTGTATCCGACATCCAGCAGTCCGAGCATTTCCGCTAGAGCTTTCTCGTCGCCTTTAACTGTGATGCCGCTCGCGTCCCGATCGAACTCGCCGCCGTAGTGCCACAGGATTTGCAGTGCGCCGATTTCGTTCAACGCCTTCCGCACGGCCGCTTCGTCCAAGGTGTGCTCCAAGCGCGCGTCGAAGCACATTTTCAGATGCGGCGATGCCACTTCTTTCACCATCCGCAAGCTGTCGACGTAGCCTTTATTGATCACGGGAGGATGGTTCTGCAGGGCCAGCACAATTCCGAAGTCGGCGGCCATTCTGGAAGCTTCCTCCAGGCCCTGGCGGCACCACACCCAGGTCTGTTCCGCGGTGAAATCCTGATGCTCCGCTTTCCACACCGTTTGCGCGATGTCGTAACGTCCGCCGCCCTCGGGCCGCAGCGTTACGCCAGGCCACGCGGCGAACACGCGCAGCACTTTCGCGCCTAGGTCGGCTGTCATGCGCATCAACTCGCGCGTATAAACCAATTGCGATTCGCGGTGTTCCGGCACGGGACTGCTGAAGTCGTTATTCCCGGCCACCGCGTAGATCTCCAGGCCCTGATCGGTGGCGCGTTTGCGCAATTCCAGGCAACGAGCCTTGGGCAGATCGAGCGGATTGCCGTGGGGGCGCTTGCCATCGATTTCCACGCCGTGATAGCCGAACTTCGCGGCGCGGTCGATCACCTGCTCCGTGGTGAGCGCGTCTCCCCGATACCAAACGCCGCCGTAGGTGATGCTATAGAGTCCGATCTTGACATCGGCCGTCGGCGCCGACGCGCGGGCGAGATCCGCCGCCACGCCAGCCAGCGCCGCGGTTTGCACAAAGGTCCGCCGGCTGACCCCATTCTGATCTTTGCTCATGATAAAGCCTCCTCTGGTATCAAAACACCGTCTCCCTCACGGTCGCGGCACGGTAACACGTTTTTCCGAACCGCGACCGTAAGGGAGTCGGTGACTTTATTTACAACCCGCGCAAAAACGGCACGCTGGTTTTGAGATCGTCCCCTTCCAACTCTACAAAATAGTTTTTCACGCCAGCCTTCTTGGCTGCTGCAAATAGTCTATTCCAATCCACCACGCCTTGCCCAAGCGCCACCTCTTTCTTCTGCTCCGGCGACCAGTCTTGCAGGTGGATGGAAATGAACCGCCCGGGGTACTTCTCGAAATAATCCGCCGCCTGATAGCCGAGTGAAACCACGCTGACCTGAAATTGCATCTTGATCAACTGCGGGTCGAACTCGCCCATAAGTTTATCGTAGATCAGATCCCCGCCCAGTTTGTGGAATTCGAAATCGTGATTGTGGAATCCCAATTGGATGCCGGCCGCTCGGGTACGCTCGCCAAGCTTGTTGGCGTCAGCCGCCGCGCGCAGCCAATCCGCCATCTGCGCGTCTTTGGGGAGCCAGAACGTGGAAATGATCATCTGCTTCAGGCCCAGTTCCTTGGCGTAAGACAGGCGTTCATCCAGATGAGGTTTCAGTCCCGCGAAGGGGTAATGGCAGCTCTCGCACCGGAGTCCGGCGGCCTGGATCTTCTCGCGCATTTCGGCAGCGGGCATGCTCGCCAGCGGCCCGAAGCCGAGGTCTTTGTAATCGGGCGGCGAGCACATCTCGATATTCTGATAGCCCATGGCCGCGAGCTGGCGGAGCGTTCCTTCGAAATCCTTTCCGATGGTTTGCCTTACCGGCCACGTCTGGCATCCGATGGGCAAGCCGAGCGGTGTGGCTGCGAGTTTTGGGGCGAAGCGCGCGGAGCCGGCGGCTGCCAGGCCGGCGATGGTGAATTGTCTTCTGGATATGTTTTTCACTGGGGGAAGCATATCAATTTTCGACGGCCCCCGGCGGCCGGAGCCTGCCTATTGCTTTCCAATAGGAGCTGTGACATTCTGATATGGGTACCCAATATGAGTCTGCGAAAAATGCGAGCCTCGCTATCACGGATAGTTGGATTGTTCCAGAAAGAACGTCGCGACCGGGACCTATCTGAAGAGCTAAATAGCCATCTGGCGCTGCACATCGAAGAAAATCTCCAGCGAGGCATGTCCCCTGCCGAGGCTCGCCGCCAGGCACTAATCAAACTGGGAGGTATCGAGCCGGCCAAGGAAATGTACCGCGACCGGAGCGGCGTCCCGGCGCTCGAAACCACCTGGCAGGACTTTCGCTACAGCCTGCGCACTTTGCGCAAGAGCCCTACGTTCACCCTGGTGGCTATCGGCGCGCTCGCCCTCGGCGTGGGCGCGAACACTGCGATCTTCAGTGTAGTGAAGGCGGTGTTGCTCAACCAGCTGCCCTACCGGCAACCCGACCGGCTGGTTGCCCTGGGCCAAGGTGATTTGGTCGATAAGCGTCCGGAAACCATCGGCTACGCGACGGCATACGACTGGCGACGGCTCAGCCATTCGTTTGAGAGCATGTCGCTCTATCGTAACGGCAGCAGCGCCATGGTAGAGCGCGGCGAATCGGAGCTGGTGCAGGGCCTTCGCGTCAACTACGATTTCTTTGACACGCTGGGCATCCGGATGCAACTGGGCCGTGCGTTCCTTCCCGAGGAAGACCATCCGGACACTCGTTACGAGGTGATCCTGAGCCACGGTTTGTGGGTCCGCCGTTTCGGCGCCGACCCTCACGTGATCGGCCGGTTAATCCGATTAAGTGACCGGTCCTACGCGGTAGTTGGAGTTTTGCCCGCTGGGTTTCGATCGCTGGAGATTGAGGGATTAGGCGGCACACCGGAAATGTTCCTGCCCCTGGGCTACGATCTCTCTCTCCCGTTCGCCTGCCGCGATTGCCAACACTTGCATCTCATTGGCCGCCTGAAGGCGGGCGTGACCCCGAGTCAGGCGTCCGCGGAGCTGAACGGCATCATGGCGAACCTGGTGCGGCAGTATCCGGCGTCCTATCCTCCGGATTCGGTGGCGGCGTTTGAGCCGTTGCAGGTGCATCTGGTGGGCCGCGTGAGCAACGCTTTGTGGGTGCTTTTGGGAGCCGTTGGTTTTGTCCTCCTGATTGCGTGTGCCAACGTGGCCAACCTGGCCCTGGCGCGCGCAACGCGCCGCACCAAAGAGATCGCATTGCGCGGCGCGCTGGGAGCGGGACGAATCAGGCTGGTTCGCCAGCTCCTTACCGAAAGTCTCGTGCTGGCGCTGGCTGGTGGAATAGCGGGCGTTCTGTTGGCGTGGTGGGGTACAAGTGCGCTGGCCGCGATCGGCCCTCAAGAGATTCCCCGCGTCAGTGAGGTCCACATGGATCCCGTTGTGTTGCTGTTTGGACTGGCGGCCAGTTTGCTCACGGGAGTCCTGTTCGGGTTGGCGCCGGCGCTGCGGCTCTCTCGGGCCGACCTGAACGACGCGATCAAGGATATGGGTAAGGCTACCGATAGCCGTTCCAGGTACGGCGCGCGCAATGTGTTGGTGATCGTCGAACTCGCACTGGCCTTTGTGCTGGTGACCGGCGCCAGTCTGCTCGGCAAGAGCTTTATTCATTTAATGAACGTGGATCCGGGGTATGATCCGCGCGGCGTAATCACGCTTCGCACTTATGTATATGGAGCGCGTTATCAAAAGGCGGAAACCGAGCTCGGCTATTACGACCAGGCCATGCAGCGTCTGCGTGCGACGCCCGGCGTTGAGAGCGTGGCTATGGCGAGCAATCTTCCGCTGGTCGATTTTGACCGCTCTGCATTTCACATTCGCGACCGCCGTCCGCGTAATCCATCGGAAGTGCCCAGCGCGGACGTGTATTCGGTGTCGCCGGATTTTTTCCACGTGATGAGGATCCCAGTGCTGCGCGGGCGTCAGTTCACCGCTCAGGATTCGCCATCGTCTCCGAAAGTCGCATTGATCAGCGAGACCTGCGCCCGCCAAATGTTTCCCAACGAAGATCCAGTCGGGAAACAGATCCAGTTGGGTGGCCGCAATGACAACGGGCCGTGGACAACGGTTGTGGGCGTGGTCGGCGATGTGCGCCAGTACGGCCTGGACCAGCCGGCGCGGATGGGGGCCTACACCGTTCTGGCGCAGAACCTTTCGTATAACTTCTCCATGGTTGCCCGGACCGCGATCGGCGCTCGCGGAATGGAGGCGGCCGCGCGCGCTACATTCCTGTCTGTCGATCCCACTTTGCCCGTATATCGAGTTCAACCCATGGAGACCTACGTAGCATCCTCTTTAGCCGAACGCAGCTTCACCCTATTGTTGATCGGCCTGTTCGGCGGATTGGCGCTGGCCCTAGCTGCAGTCGGCATTTACGGGCTGATCTCATACGCCGTGAACCTGCGCACGCGCGAGGTGGGCATTCGGATGGTGTTTGGCGCCGAGCGGAGTGATGTGTTGGCCATGGTGCTGCGCCAAGGTCTGGCGCTGACCGGCATGGGTCTCGCCGTCGGGTTCGTGGCGTCACTCGCGCTGACGCGCCTGCTCACCAGCCTGCTTTTCGAAGTGCGTCCCACTGACCTGGGGATGTCGGCGCTGGTAGCGTTGCTGCTAGCCGCGGTCGCTCTGCTGGCCAGCTATCTACCAGCGCGCCGCGCCGCCAGCGTGGACCCGATGATCGCCCTCAGATACGAATAACGCTGCACATAAATTTGGGACTCGTTTTCCAACGCATTCCGAGCCGCGACCGGTAGGAAGCGCTACCACGAACCCTCGTTACGCTTCCTTCCGGTCGCGGCT
>PMUN01000165.1 GCA_003166875.1 Bryobacterales bacterium
CCGATCATCGCCGCGCCGATCGCCGACGTAATGTGATCGTAGCCTGGGGCGAAATCAGTCACCAACGGTCCCAACGTGTAAAACGGAGCCTCGTAGCACAGCTCCAATTCCTTTTCCACCTGGAGCTGGATCTGATCCATCGGGATGTGGCCAGGACCTTCGATCATCACCTGGACATCGTAGTCCCAGGCTTTCTTAGTCAGCTCTCCGAGCGTTTTCAATTCCGCGAACTGAGCGTCGTCGCTGGCATCGGCGAGGCATCCGGGCCGCAGCCCATCGCCCAGCGAGAAGCTGACGTCGTGTTTCTGGAAGATCTTGCATATGCGGTCGAAGTTTTCGTAAAGCAGATTTTGCTTGTGATTTTTCACCATCCACTCGGCCAAAATCGCCCCGCCGCGGCTCACGATGCCCGTGATGCGCTTGGTGGTGAGGGGCACGTATTGAACCAGCACGCCGGCATGGATGGTCATGTAATCCACGCCCTGCTCGGCCTGCTCTTCAATCACCTCCAACATGACGTCGATGTTGAGATCCTCCACGCGGCGGACCCGAGTGAGCGCTTCGTAGATCGGCACCGTGCCGATCGGGATAGGCGATTCACTGATAATGGCTTTGCGGATGCGAGGGATGTCACCACCGGTGGAGAGATCCATCAAAGTGTCGGCGCCGTATTTCACCGCGTAGTGAAGTTTGGCGACCTCTTCCTCAATGTTCGACGTGGTGGCGGAATTTCCGATGTTGGCGTTGATCTTGCACTTCGACGCCACGCCGATGCACATGGGCTCCAGGTTGGGGTGGTTGATATTGGCCGGGATGATCATGCGCCCGCGCGCAACTTCAGCCCGGATCAGCTCCGGCTCCAGGCGCTCGCGCCGCCCGATAAATCGCATCTCCTCGGTCACAATGCCCTTGCGGGCGTAATGCATTTGTGTCCGGATCGGATCGTTCAAGCGTGGGGAAATCCATTCGGTCCGCATACCGGCCATTCTAGCGCGTGTGGGGCAGCGCCATGCGCTGCCTGGCGTTCGCATGCGCGCTACAAACCAAAAACGTACAGCACTCGATCAGCCGCGATCGCAATATGCTGCCGTCCGTCGATTGCGAAAGAAATGGGGTTGGCAGCAATGGGCTCGCCAGTCTGGAAATCCCACAGCGGCTTGCCGGTCTTCGCATCCAGAGCGAAGAAATTACCTTCGTCCGACCCGCTGAAGACCAACCCGCCCGCGGTTGAGAGCACGCCCGCCCAAGGCGGTGAATGCAGCCGGAATTCCCACACCATGTGCCCCGTCGTGGCTTCGAGCGCACGAATCGCGCCCCACGCATCCTCAGACGGCTACGTCCGGGTTCCAACTGCAGATGGGCGATGCGTTGAGCGAATCTTTTCGTGCTTAATACGCAGGACTAGGGACACATCCGGCACTCCCAGTGGTAGGCTCGTCTTATGACCCCTTCCGCCGAAAAGACCTCGGTGCGGCCTGTTGAAATCCTGAACCGGCGGCCGCGATTTGTCAGCCATCGCACGTCCGGATTCACCGAATCCGTGATCCGCGAAATGACCCGCTTGGCCATGGAGAAAGGGGCCATTAATCTGGCTCAGGGTTTCCCGGATTTCAGCGCGCCCGAGGAAATCAAGCAGGCTGCCCAGCAGGCCATCGCAGCCGATTTCAACCAATACGCCATCACCTGGGGCGCCAAACCGTTCCGCGACGCCATCGCTGCCAAATACCGGAAATGGTATGGCCTGGATTACGATCCGGAGAGAGAAATTACGGTCTGCTGCGGGTCCACCGAAGGGATGATCGCGTCCATGCTCGCGGTTACTAATCCGGGCGATGAAGTGATCGTATTCGAGCCATACTACGAAAATTACGGTCCGGATACATTATTGTGCGACGCCCAGCGAAAATTGGTCTCCCTCCGAGCTCCGGACTGGACCTTCGACCCGGACGAACTGCGCCGCGCGTTCTCTCCCAAGACCAAAGCCATCATCCTGAACTCACCGAATAACCCCACTGGCCGGGTGTTCGGACGCGCCGAGCTTATGGTGATCGCGGAACTCTGCCGGGAGTTCGACGCTTTGGCGATCACCGACGAAATCTATGAACACATTTTGTACGATTCGGCATCTCACATTCCGATAGCAACGTTGCCGGGAATGCGGGAGCGAAGCGTATTAGTGAATAGCATGAGCAAGACCTATTCGGTCACCGGGTGGCGTGTGGGCTGGGTGTTGGCGGCGCCGGATCTGACGGATTCCGTCCGAAAGGTCCATGATTTTTTAACTGTGGGCGCGGCCGCTCCCCTCCAGCAGGCGGGGGTCCTGGCGCTCAACATGCCGGATTCTTATTACCAGAAACTGGCTCGCGATTACCAGGGCCGGCGGGACATGCTCCTAGGAGTTTTGGAGGGAGCCGGGTTCCGTTGTTTTCGCCCGGACGGAGCGTATTACATCATGACCGATATCCGTGATTTCGGTTTTCCGGACGACTACACCTTCGTCCGGCACATGATCGAGCAGGCTGGAGTAGCGGCCGTACCTGGGTCGAGCTTTTTTGCGAATAGTAATGACGGTTCTAAATTAATTCGCTTTTGTTTTTGCAAGAAATATGAGACTCTAGAAGAGGCTAGACTTCGCCTGACAAGAATCTAGCCCGGCGTTACTCCGTAGGTAACTTCTGCCAGGTAGCAAGACAGCAGTTCCGGCACGTGTCCCGGCTGGAGGTTTAATATGCTGCCAAATTTTCTGTTGCCTGAAAGCATCGCTCGTGCGGATGGCATGGGACCGGAGATTGATCTCGGCTCCAAACGTGGGAAGCTCTTAGTCCTAACGTTAGGTATAACCAGAATCCTTGAACAAGAGAGTCTGGAAGTGTCAGTATGGGGTTCTACTGACGGCGAGAATTGGGGTTCGAGACCTTTGGCTACCTACCCGCCCAAGTTCTACTGTGGCATTTATTCCATTCTGCTAAACCTGGTGTCGCGCCAGGACGTGCGGTTCGTGCGCGTGCAGTGGAAGATGAGCAAGTGGAGCAGGCAGGAGTTCACGCCCATGTGCGGATTCTATTTGTACACCGAAGAATCCGGAGCCCGCGTAGGCGCCGCCGCCGTCGCGTAGCGCACGCACTCTTGCNNGTTCACACTCATGTGAACGCCTGGGCGCTCTCTCCGCCTTACAACCGATTAATCAAACTAGCGACGTAACCTGCGCCAAAACCATTATCAATATTCACCACCGTCACGTTGCTGGCGCAACTGTTCAACATGCCGAGCAACGCGGCCACTCCCTGGAAACTTGCCCCGTAGCCGACGCTGGTGGGGACCGCGATCACTGGCACGGATACCAGTCCGCCCACTACGCTCGGCAGCGCTCCTTCCATCCCCGCCGCCACCACCACCACACGCGCTTCACCCAACCGCTCGCTGCTCGCCAATAAGCGATGGATGCCTGCCACGCCGACATCGTAGATCGAATCCACTTCGTTGCCCATCACTTCGGCCGTCACCTGCGCCTCCTCTGCCACCGGGATATCGCTGGTGCCGGCGCAAACCACAGCCAGCTTACCCTTGCCGCGCATGGTACGGTCGCGCCATATGCGAATGGCGCCGGAAAGCGGGAAGTATTCGGCCTCGGGGTATCGCGCCCTCAATCCGGCCGCGATGGATTCGTCCGCGCGAGTAATCAACAAATTCGCAGACTTATCCAAAAGGCGTTCAGCGATGCCGGCCACCTGCTGCGGCGTCTTGCCCTTGCCGAAGATCACTTCGGTCAACCCGTGGCGCAGGGCGCGATGATGATCCAGCTTGGCGTAGCCCAGGTCCTCAAACGGCAGGTGGCGCATGCGCTCCACTGCGGCATCGATATCCACAACGCCGGAGCGAACCGCCTCCAACAGCCCGCGCAATTGGTCTTGATCCATGTCAACCTGAGGTTAGCAGGGAAACGACAACCGTTTCACGTCCGCACCCAACGAGAAACGAGAAACGGGGTTTACCACTGGATCGTGTCGCCCGACTTAAGGCCGTACTTCCGGATCGATCCGCCGTTCAGTTCGAGGACGAATCGAGCCGTCTCGTGACCACCGAAATGGGCGCATTTGCTGGCTGCGGTTTTGCACGGCGGCGCGCTCTCTACCAGTTCAACGATTCTGTGGTTTTCGTCCATCCAGATCATGTCGAGCGGGATATAGGTCTGGTACATCCAGTAGCTGTATTGGCCGGAGACAGGATGCACGAAAAGCATCCCGTGGTCGGGAGCGAGCGTGGCGCGGAACATCAAGCCGCGCATCGTATCGCGCGTGTCAACCGCAGTCTCGGCTCTGATGATATGGCCGCCTGGTAAAGTTACGTCGCGGGTCAAGAGTTCCTCCATGGGCGAAGTTTTTGAACCACAGCCGGCGAGCAGAAGCATCAGGCAGAAGAGTAACAGCGATCGCATGAATTAGAATGGTAGCGAAAATGCCCTTCTGGAAGCGGCTGCGCCTTACCCTGGAGATGATCAAATTTGAGCACTCGGTGTTCGCGTTGCCGTTTGCCCTTACCGGAGCGTTGCTGGCGTTTCGTGAAAATCATCTGCCGCCGCGCGTTCTCCCAGAGAAGCTGCTCTGGATCGTGGTTGCGATGGTAGGGGCGCGCTCGGCAGCCATGGCCTTCAATCGCATCCTGGACGCCGGGATCGACTCCCGCAATCCCCGCACGCGCTTGCGCCACATCCCCGCAGGAATCTTGAGCACCGGATTCGCCTGGGGCTTCGTCACAGTGTCAGCTCTCGTGTTTTTGCTGGCGGCGCGCGCGCTGAACCCGCTCTGCCTCAAACTTGCTCCCGTAGCGCTCGGGCTGGTGTTCTTTTATTCGTACACCAAGCGCTTCACCTCGTTTTCGCACCTCATCCTGGGACTATCACTCGGCGTGGCTCCGGCGGCGGCGTGGATTGGGGTTACCGGTAGCCTGGATCCTAGGATCTTATGGCTCACCGCGGCGGTAACCTTCTGGACGGCGGGCTTCGACGTGATCTATTCTTGCCAGGACTACGAATTCGACCGTTCCGCCGGTCTGTTCAGCCTCCCTCGTCAATTCGGCATCGCCGGCGCGCTGTGGATCGCGCGCCTGTTTCATATAGCGATGATCGGGTGCCTGATAGCGTTGGCAGTCAGTTTCCAGCTCGGCTGGCTCAGCCTGACGGGAATCGGCGCGGTAGTGCTGCTGCTCTTATATGAACACAGCCTGGTCAAGGCCAACGACTTGTCACGGGTAAACGCGGCGTTCTTTACGGTGAATGGATACGTCAGCGTGCTATTCTTTTTGTTTTGGGCGGCTGATATTTACTTCCTCGGCCTCCGAGCTTAGACCAGATGCAGATTCACATTGAAGATAAGCGTTTGCAGCCGATTCTAGAAAAGGTGCAGGCTGGCGCGCGCCTGGACTTTGACGACGGCCTGGCGCTTTATCGCACCTCCGACATTCTGGCCGCGGGCTACATGGCAAATCTGGTTCGCGAGCGGATGCATGGCAACGTCACCTGGTTCAACGTGAACCGCCACATCAATCCCACCGATGTCTGCGTGGCAAGCTGCAAGTTGTGCGCCTTCGGCAAGCGCGCCAAGGATCCAAAAGCCTACACGTGGTCGCTTGAAGAGGTCTGGCATCGCGCCGGCGAAGGTTGGTCGGAAGCCGTCACCGAGTTCCACATCGTGGGCGGCCTGCATCCGGAACTGACGCTGGACTGGTATTGCGAGATGCTGCGCGGATTAAAGCAGCGCTTTCCCGAGGTCCACCTGAAGGCCTTCACCATGGTGGAAGTCGCGTACCTGGCGCAGCGCGCCAAGCTCTCCATTCGGGAGACGCTGACGCGCCTGATGGACGCCGGTGTCGACTCGCTTCCCGGCGGAGGCGCCGAAATCTTCAACGAACGCGTGCGGCGGATCATCTGTGATCACAAGATCGATGGCGCCCAGTGGCTGGAGGTGGCTCGCACGGCGCACCAGCTAGGATTGAAATCCAACTGCACCATGCTGTACGGCCATATCGAAAACGAAGAAGATCGCGTGGACCACCTGGTGAAGCTGCGCGCTCTCCAGGACGATACCGGCGGCTTTCAGACCTTCATCCCACTCGCGTTTCATCCCGCCAACACGGCGCTAGAACATGTGGCAACTACGACTGGATTTCTGGATCTGAAAATGATCGCGGTAGCGCGCCTGATGCTGGATAACATCGAGCACATCAAAGCCTACTGGATCATGATGACGCCGCGCATAGCCCAGATCGCCCAACGCTTCGGCGCGGACGACCTGGACGGGACCGTGGTGGAAGAGAAAATCTACCACGACGCTGGCGCCACCACCAGCCAAGGTCTCAGGCGCGGCGAACTGCTCCGTTTGATCCGCGAAGCCGGCCGCGAACCAGTAGAGCGCGATACGCTATACCGCCCGGTAACTCGGACCGAGACGGCATTTACGGTATTAGTGTAGGATAAGCCTCCGGCTTGTCCAGGCAAGTCGGAGACTTGCCCTACAATAGATAAGGCCGGGCTATGTTTCACCGAGCACGCTCGCCGGGCGATCTTTTTCGCCCGTTATGAAGCCGGTTCGTTCGGTTCCAAGTTCATCGAGACGGAACATTTGCTGCTCGGTCTGATCCGCGAAGACAAAGTTCTTCCCTTAAAGTTGCCAGGCGGCGCGAGCGAGCGAATTCGGAAGCGTATCGCGGAAAGCCTCTCCGATCCCGTGCGGCGAATCTCCACCTCGGTTGATTTGCCACTCAGTTCGGATTCGAAGCGCGTTTTGACGCAAGGGGCTGAACAAGCTGACAAGTTGAGTCACAAGTCGATCGATTGCGGCCATCTTGTTCTCGGATTATTGCGTATCGAGAACTGCGCGGGCGCCACTCTGCTCCGAGATTTTGGAATTGACTACGAAAAATATGTCGAGGTTGTAAGCGACACATTTTCGCCCGCGCCAGAGGTTCAGCGAACATTTGAACAGAGGGAATCGCCTCCGCCCTCGACATCCTCACTCCTTGGGCCGATTCTCGCGCTGCAGCACTTGGTTGACGAGACGCTCCGGCATCTCCAACCGTATTCGGATTCCTACGGCGACCAACGCCTGAGGCGCAAGCCCTGGACGCGCAAAGAGGCTTTCGGCCACCTGGTGGACTGGGCGATTACGCATCAACAGTGGTTCGCGCGCGCCCTTACTGAGCCGAGGCTGGTGGCCGAGAGTTATCCGCTGGATGAATGGGTCCTGGCGCAGCAGTACCGGCACTACGCGGTGCAGGATCTTGTGGAGCTGTGGGTTTCGTTGAATTGGCTTCTGATTCATGTGCTGGCGCAGATCCCGGAAGACAAGCTGGACCTGACGTGCCGCATTGGTGTGCAGGCGCCGATCCCGTTATCGAAGTTGATTGAGCGCTACGTGGAGCATTGCGAAGACGTGGTTGCGCAGATTCTGTCGCATCTGTAGTTAGGCGTCACATGTTTAATCGATATACCGAACAGGCGCGTCAGGTCCTTTCTCAGGCCCGCGTTGAAGCCAGCGCCTCCGGCTCGGTTCTCATCGAGGTGGAGCATCTCCTGCTCAGTCTCCTGAAGGAAGATAAGATACTGCTTCGTCTGCTGCAGGGCGACGCGTTCGAAGCCGTCCGTAGCGGAATACTACAAAACTTGCCGCGAGGCGATCGACCCATTTCAACGCCCGTCGATACCCGTTTCAGTACAGGTTCGAAGCGCGTTCTTGCGTACAGTGCCGAGGAAGCCGAGCGGTTAGGCCATATGCTCATCGACTCTTTTCACCTCACTCTTGGAGTGCTCCGCATCGAACGCTGCGCGGCTGGGGATCTTCTTAGGAAGCATGGGATAGAGAGCGTCATGCTGCGGTCTATAGCGGGCGGCCAGAAGAAGGTGCCCTCGCCCGCGCCGGCGCGGAGTGATCCGGCGGCAGAGCTTGAAGAACTTGTTGCAAAAACCAGGAAGCATCTCAAACGATATGCGGATGTCTACGGCGAACAGCCGCTGCTAAAGAAACCATGGACGCGTAAGCAGGCGTTGGGCCACCTGGTGGATTGGGCCGCTGCGCATCACGTGTGGTTGGCGCGCGCGCTCACGGAGCCGAGGCTGGTCTCAAGCGGGTATCCGGCGGATGACTGGGTTTCGGCTCAGAAGTACGAGAACTATGTATGGCAGGAGATTGTGGATCTGTGGTCTGCGCTGAACTTGCTGCTGATTCACGTGCTGGCGAAGATTCCAGAGGACAAGCGCGATCTGGAATGCCGTATTGGCGGTGAAGGGCCGATTCCGTTATCGAAGCTGATCGAGCAATACGTGGAACACTGCGAGGGAGTGGTAGCGTCGATACTGGCCTAGTGTGCTACCCTAGCGGCATATGGTAGAGCTGCAAGGCACGCTGGTGCTGTTGATTCTCAAAACACTGGCGCGCGGGCCCAATCATGGCTTCGGGATCGCGCTGCACATCCAGGGCGCTTCCGATGGGTTGCTGCGGGTGGAGGAAGGCTCGCTGTACCCGGCGCTGCACAGGCTGGAGCGTGACAAGCTAGTGTCGGCGGAGTGGAAGGTCACAGGGAACAAGCGCCGCGCTCGCTATTACAAACTCACGCCCGCTGGACGCAAGTGGCTCGCCAAGGCGGAAGATAGCTGGGACGCCATGTCCAAAGGCGTTGGCCGTGTAATGAGGTTTGCGTGAAACGCGACGATGATTTCCGTGACGAGATTGAGTTTCACGTCGACATGCGCGCCGAGCTCAACCAAGAAGCTGGAGTGCCGGAAGATCTGGCGCGCGAATCGGCCCGCCGCCAATTTGGGAACGCCACATTGATTCAGGAGGAGATGCGCCGGATGCACGTCAACACTTTTCTCGAGAGTCTCCTGCAAGATCTGCGCTACGCAGCGCGAGGATTCGCCCGCCAGCCTCTGTTTACATTGACCGCGGTTTTCGCGGCGGCGCTAGGCATCGGTTCCACCACAGCAGTCTTCAGCGTGGTGGACCGCATTCTGTTCCGGAGCCTGCCCTATGCGCAGGACGACCGGCTGGTTTCGTTGGGGATGACGGCGCCGCTGGATACCAACGAATTCCTTTTTGCGGATGCTTACTTTGACTGGCGCAAGCACCAGACGCCATTTACATCCATCACATCTTTCACTGCGGGCGTCGCGGATTGTGACCTGACCCAGACCAATCCCCTGCGTTTGGGCTGCGCCCAGGTGGAGGGCAATTTTCTCACTACATTCGGAATTTCGCCGGCACTCGGAAGAAATTTCACGGCGGAAGAAGACGTGCCGAACGGTCCACGCGTAGCGCTCATGACTTACGGCTTGTGGCAGAGCCGGTTCGGGCGCGATCCGAATATCCCGGGCAGGACGGTGTTGATCGACGGCCAGCCGGTGACAATCGTCGGCGTCTTACCGGCGAACTTTGAAATGCCCACCCTAGTGCACCCGGATCTGCTGTTTCCGGAGGCGCTGGATGAAGCCCGCGAGCGCGCCGGCCGCGCCCTGCGCGTGTTCGCGAGATTGAGGCCGGATGTAACGCTGGCGCAAGCTCAGGCTGCTATGCAGCCGCTGTTCGAATCCTCCCTCCAGTATGTTCCGCCGCAATTTCGCAAGGAAGTGCATCTGCGAATGCGAAGTCTGCGTGACCGGCAGGTACAGGATGCGCGTACAGCGTCGTGGGTGTTGCTGGGTGCGGTCGGGGCGGTGTTGCTGATCGCCTGCGCCAACATTGCGAACCTGTTGCTGGCGCGCGCCACCAGCCGCCGGAAGGAAATGGCGGTTCGAGCCGCGCTGGGCGCCGGGCGCGGACGTCTGATCCGGCAGACGCTCACCGAGACTCTGCTGTTGGGTGTGTTGGGAGGGTTGGCGGGATGCGCCCTAGCCTGGGCGTTAGTGCGGATGTTTGTTGGTTTGGCTCCGGAAGGGATTCCGCGCTTGGACCAAGCGGCGCTTGATCCGCGTGTTCTGCTATTTACGTTGGCTGGGTCCATTGCCTCGGGCTTGTTATTCGGCATCGCGCCCGCGATTCAAAATCCGCAAGCCGAATCGCTCACCGGATCGCGCACCGCCGGCGCCCGGCGCATGCTGCTGCGCGAGTGGCTGTGCGCGGGTCAGATTGCAATCTCGCTGGTGCTGCTGGCCTCGGCCGGCATGCTGCTGCGCAGCCTCTGGAAAATCCAGAGCGTCCCGATGGGCTTGGAAACGGAGCATGTCATGACTGCTGAATTCGTGCTGAGCCGGCTAGGCTATTCCGAAGATGCGCGCCAGCATCAGTTTTTCAACGAGCTGGAAACCAGGCTGGGTAGAATTCCGGGCGTAGGGTCGTTCGCCATCAGCGACTCATTACCACCATCGGGCGGCACGCGCGGCCGGCTACTGGCGTCCATGCAAGTCGAAGGTCAGCCGCCGTTCGACAAAGGTACCGGCGGATTGATTATGTGGCGCTATGTGACCCCCGGCTATTTCGCATCCCTCGGGATTCCCATGGTGCGTGGGCGCGCTTTCACGGAAGAGGACCGTGCGCCCGGCGCGAGCGCCATGATCCTGAGTCAAGCGTTCGCTCAGCGGCTGTTTCCGAATGGAGATGCAGTGGGCAAGCGGATCAAGACCGTGCAATGGGCCACCGTTGTCGGTGTGGCCGCGGATGTAAAGAATTTGGGCCCCATGCAGCCCTCCGAACCCGAGTATTACATCCTGCGCAAACATGTTCCGGACGAGAACTCGCGAATCCAGGAACCGCCCACCGGATGGCGACAGGCGAAAGTTGCAATCCGCACATCGGTAAACGGCAACGTAATGGCGGGTTGGATAAAACGCGAGTTCGCGGCTCTCGATCCTGCGTTGCCCGTTACCATCGGCAGCATGCAACGGCGTGTCGGCAGGCTGGTGGACCGGCCGAGGTTCAACGCTTTCCTGCTGACACTGTTCGGCGGGATGGGATTGTTGCTGGCCGCCATTGGACTTTATGGAGTGATGGCGTTTCTGGTGGGGCAGCGGACGCAAGAGATCGGAGTGCGGATGGCGCTGGGCGCCACTCCCGCGGCGATTACCAAGCTGGTGCTCTCGCGTGCGGCGGCCTGGACACTGGTTGGTGTTTTGGTGGGTTTGGCGGGTTCGCTCTTTGCGACACGCGCCCTCCGGAGCATGTTGTTCGAAGTGGAGGCGCGGGATCCATGGACGTTTTTGGTGGTGCTGCCGGTGCTGCTTCTGATTGCGCTGGGTGCGGCGTGGATTCCGACGCTGCGCGCATCGCGTGTGGATCCGATGACGGCGTTGCGCCACGAATAGGCAAATCCTCGGCGGTCTCGTGGCGCTTCCTGCCGGTCGCGGCTCGGTATGACGGATAGTTGACAAAGTCAACTATCTGGCTGACAATGAGTCATGCACCCGCATGCCGGCTCGGTTCGCGGCTTCAATCGCTTTTACACCAAACAAATCGGCCTGCTGCGTAAGGGCTATTTGGACAGCCCGTTCTCGCTCACTGAGGTCCGGGTTCTTTACGAAGTGGTTCATCGGAAACGTCCCATCGCTGCTGAAATCTCGAAGGCGTTGGATCTCGATGCTGGATACCTGAGCCGATTGCTCGCGAAATTTGAGAAACGGGGCTTGATCGCGAGAAAAGCTTCGGGGACCGACGCGCGCCAGAGTTATTTATCCCTTACTGCGCGTGGCCGCAAGGCTTTCGCTCCACTTGAGGCGAAGACGAGTAAGCAAGCTGGCGAGATGCTGAGTAAGCTCTCGAGCGCAGACCAGAAGCGCCTGGTGGACGCGATGCACACGATCGAGACGTTGTTGGGTGCGCAGCCTGAGCCAAAGGCTCCGTACGTGCTGCGGCCTCACCGTCCAGGCGATATGGGATGGGTGGTTCACCGGCACGGCGCTCTCTACGCCGCCGAATATGGGTGGGACGAGAGCTTCGAGGCATTGACGGCGGAGATAGTGGCGAAGTTCATTCAGAATTTCGATCCGAAGCGGGAGCGCTGCTGGATCGCGGAACGGGACGGCGCCATTCTGGGATGCGTTTTTCTGGTGAAGAAGTCGGATCGGGTCGCCAAGCTCCGGCTGCTGCTGGTGGAACCGTCGGCGCGGGGCCTAGGGATCGGCAAGCGACTGGTAGATGAGTGCGTTAGTTTCGCGCGTGAGGTGGGCTATCGCAAGATGACGTTGTGGACGCAATCCAATTTGTATGCCGCTCGCCACATCTACGCGAACGCGGGTTTCCGGTTAGTGAAGCAGGAGCCAGCGAAGCAGTTCGGCTACGAAATGATGACCGAGACCTGGGATCTGAAGCTATAACGCACGCTTCAACAGCGCGATTTGTCCTGCATGATACAGGTTGTGCTGGACCACGCCGTGCAGCAGGAAGTAGAAATTGTATTCGGCGCCGCCGGCGGATTCGTTCAGCTTCTCTTCCGGCATCGCGCGGATCGCGGCTACGAGCGCGTGCGAGGCGGATCCGAAGGCATCAAGCGCGGCCTGCCACGTTTCCTGAACTGGCGGCCAGTCCTTTTCACCGGCCAGCGTCTCATACTTTTTCCCTTCGAGGAACCCCAGCGCAGCCTGCTCCCAAGCCGTGACATGCAGCACCAATTCCCAGATGCTGTGCGCGCCCGAGATGGGCTTGGCGGCCGCCTGCTCGGATGTCACGCCCTCCAGCAACTCTCGCAAGCTGGGACCATGCCAAGCTTGCCCTTCATAGGATCGGCGAAGCTGGGACGCCAGACGTTTCGTTTCCATTCGTTCCAGTTTGGCAGAGAGCAGGCGGCAGGAGGCGGCGGCAGAAAGCAGAAGGCAGAAAGCAGAAGGCAGAAAGCAGAAGGGATGATGTTTGGTAAAGTTCTTGTGAAGTTTTTGATGATCGTGTGCCGGAACTGGAGTAGCCCGCATCCAAGAGCTCATGCGCTTTCTTTCTTTGTTCGCTCTTAGTGCGTCTCTTTTCGCCCAAGCCGTGACACCTGGGCCCGGATTCGTTCCATTTGCGGGCGCTGATTCGGGCGTGGGGGACAATGGTCCTGCCGTCTTCGCGACGCTCGGCTATCCGGAAGCGCTGACATTGGACGCTCAGGGAAACTTGTATATCGCCGACTTCGCCTTCGCGCGCGTGCGCAAGGTGACGCCCGCTGGAACCATCACCACGGTAGCGGGAAACGGCGTGGACGGATTTTCTGGCGACGGTGGTCTGGCGACCTCGGCGGAGCTTTCTTCGCCCACCGGAGTTGCCGTGGATTCCTCCGGCAATCTGTATATCTCGACGGCCCCAACGCGAGGATTCGCCGCGTCTCGCCCAAGGGCATCATTACTACGTTTGCTGGAACTGGAGATTTTCGAGCGTCACTACAATGCGCGTGACCAATCAGGGGAACAGCACCTCCACCCAGGTAAACGTGATCGACGGCAGGGCAGGAATCTTCGCAGCCGCCAATGCCGACGGGACCATGAACTCTGCCGCGAATCCAGCCGCGCGCGGCGAGGTGATCGCCCTCTACGCCACCGGCCTCGGCCAGACCAACCCGCCGGGCGTTGACGGCAAGATAGTGAAAGGTGTGGCCACGGCGATAGCCACAGTGACGGCTACCATCGACGGGCAGAGTGCCAAAGCGGTCTTCGCCGGTGACGCTCCCGGATTCGTGGGGCTCTCCCAAGTCAATGTCATCGTTCCGCAAGGCGTGAGGCCTGATCCGTCGTCGGTCCCAGTGAGCCTTACGGTGGGGGGCAACGTGAGCGCGCAGGGGGTCTTCATCGCCGTCAAGTAAGGCGCCACTTCGCGGTACGATTAGCCAATGCGACTTGCCGCTATTGCGTGCGGGCTGATCATCGCCGTCCTTGCGAGTGCGTGTGCCCGGGCGAGGGTTACAACCACGATCAAAGCCGATGGTTCCTGGATGCGGAGCGTCGCTCTGATCGGCCAGGAAAAGAAGGAAGGGCAAATGACTCCGACGCTGGAGGATACTTTTGTCATTCCATCCGGCGCGGCGTGGAAGTCCCATGAAGAGAAGAAGAATGACGAACGCACACTCACGCTGGAGCGAGTCCTGGCCGCGGGCGCTTCGATCGAAGGCGACATCTCCGTCAAAGCAGGCGCGGCAGGCAAACCGAACATGGTCAACCAGGCCACCGTCACTCAGGTAGCGCCCAATCGGTTCGAGTATCGCGAGACGCTGCGCTGGAAGGGCGATCCTACCAAGATCCTCGGCAAAATCAAGCCGGAAGATCTGGCGAAGATCAAGGCCAAGCTTCCTGCGGAACTTGCGACTGACGCGAACGCACAGGCGCTAGCTGATAAGACCGCGGAGTTATCCATCCCGCTGTTGTTCGGACCGGGTGATCCGCTGCTGACCATGGGATTTCTGCATCCCGATCTAGCGGTGAGGCGTGCTGGCCAGCGGATTGGCGCGCTGATGGTGAAAGCGCTCGAGCAGCAGTTCGGTGATAAACTCACCGCCGCCCAGCGTAGGGACATTGCGTTCAAGATGATCCAGGACACGTTCTCTTCAGCAACTACCACCCCGAATCCACCGGACCCTTCTTCCACCACTACCAATAGCTCCGGATTCGTCCCGCTGCTATTCATCGTGAAAGCTCCAGGCCGCGTGGTTTCCTCTAATGGCGAAGTGGACGAGCTCACGGGGGAAGTATTTTGGGGATTGTTCTCCGAAGCGGCTGCATTCAAGGATGTGGTGTTGACGGCAGTCGTGGAGGTGCTTAATTAGGCCGCAGATGAACGCAGATGAACGCGGCAAAACGATTTTCTTATTGGCGTGCATCCGCGTTCATCCGCGGCCTAATTGCGCAAGGGGAGTGGCTTAATTGATGCCCACGAATATTGACCGTCGCAAATTCCTGTTGGCATTGGCGGCTGCCGGTGGCTCGGCTCTTGCTTTCGATGAGCAGAAGCGGCGGCGGGTGGGGCTGATCGGCACTGGCTGGTACGGCAAGTCGGATTTGTTCCGGCTCATTCAGATCTCGCCGGTTGAAGTGGTGTCGCTCTGCGACGTCGATAAAAGAATGCTGGCCGAGTGCGCCGATATGGTCGCAGCCCGGCAGGCGTCGAAGAAGCGGCCGCGGACGTACAGCGACTACCGCGAAATGCTGAAGGAAAAGGATCTGGATATTGTCGAGGTCGCTACCCCAGATCATTGGCACGCGCTGACGATGATTGAAGCAGTCAAGGCTGGCGCCGACGTCTATTGCCAGAAGCCCATCAGCGTGGATGTAGCGGAGGGACAGGCCATGCTGCGCGCGGCGCGCAAGTACGGGAAGGTAGTGCAAATAGGGACGCAGCGGCGCAGCACTCCACACCTGGTGGAAGCGCGAGACACCATCATAAAGGAAGGCCGGCTGGGAAAAATCGGGCTGGTGGAAATTTATTGCTACTACCATATGCGCGCGTCCGGCAATCCACCGGACACGAATCCGCCGGAGTATCTGGATTACGAAATGTGGACCGGACCGGCGCCCATGCGACCGTACAACGCGTGGGTGCATCCTCGCGGATGGCGCGCATTCATGGAATATGGGAACGGGATCGTCGGCGATATGTGCGTCCACATGCTCGACATGGTGCGCTGGATGCTGGGGCTGGGCTGGCCTCAGCGAGTCGCGTCGACGGGCGGCATTCTGGTGGACAAGGCCAGCAAGTCGAATATTAGCGACACACAAACCGCGACGTTCGATTTCGACGATCTGCGCGTGGTGTGGCAGCACCGGTCTTACGGTGATTCTGCCGACGAAAAGTATCCCTGGGGCGCTACGTTCTACGGAGACAAGGGGACGCTGAAGGCCAGCGTTTTCAGCTATGACTTTACGCCCGTTGAAGGGAAAGGCCAGCCCGTGCACAAGGACGTGACGTACGAGTTCGAACAGTATCCCGAAGATAAAACCGAGAAGGACCTGGAACGGCATGTTGCTCCGGCGATCCGGCATCATATGCAGGATTTTCTGGCTGCGATCGATTCTCGCGGCAGGCCGGTTGCGGATATTGAGGAAGGCTACATTTCCACGGCGAGCTGCATTCTGGCGAATCTCGCGATGAAGACCGGGCGGACGTTCGAGTGGGACGCTTTGAACCAACGAGTGGTAGGCGACGACGAGGCGAACCGGCTTCTAGCGCGCGCCTACCGTCACCCGTGGGTTCATCCGTCTGCCTCATCGTAGGACAAGCCTCCGGCTTGTCTGGGCAAGTCGGAGACTTGCCCCACGGCGGATTCGGGATCGCAGCAGGCAGTGGTGCCACGACGCGGAGCTTATGTAATGGCTTTGATACAATGCCGTCATGTTTGTTCCTCTGACACCTATCCGGTGTCTCCACCGCGCCGTGGACCTGTTTGGAAAAAGAGTTGGTATCGTTTCAGGCCACCGGCAGTTCACTTATGCCGAATTCGGCGCTCGATGCGAACGATTGGCTACGGCGCTCGCGAAAGAAGGCATCCAGCACGGCGATCGTGTCGCATACCTGAGTTTCAACACTCATCAGTTGCTGGAAGGCTATTACGGCGTGGTGCAAGCGCGCGCCATTGTAATGCCGCTGAATGTCCGACTGTCCCCGTTGGAGCTCACTAATATCCTGAATCACTCCGGCGCTCGGATGCTGCTGTTTGAAAACGATTTTGCGCCGCTTGTTGAGATGCTACGGCCGGCTTGCCGCGAGATTGAGCGCTTCGTCACCCTCGATGAGAAAGTGCCCATCGCGGATATGACCTACGAAGAGCTGCTGGATAAGGGCCATCCAGAACGCGCGGACATTTTCGGCATAGATGAGAACGCTATCGCCGAACTGTTCTACACCAGCGGCAGCACGGGCACCCCCAAAGGCGTGATGCTGGGGCATCGAACGCTTTATCTGCACGCGATGTCCGTGGCGACTCTGGCGAAGGACGTGGAGAGCATGGTGGATCTGCACACCATCCCTTTGTTCCACGCCAATGGCTGGGGCAAGCCCCAGACGTCGACCATGCTGGGGGTCAAGCAGATCATGGTGCGGCGCTTCGAGCCCACTGGTGTTTTCAAGCTCATTCAAGAGCATCGGGCCACGGACATGGCCCTGGTTCCTACGATGGCGAATGCCCTGCTCAATGCGCCGGACCTTGGAAGCTACGACGTTTCGAGCATGCGCAATATTACTTTGGGAGGCGCCGCAGCGTCGCCCGAGTTGGTCGAGCGCATGGAGAAAGCTTTTCATTGCGACGTGTACAGCGGCTACGGTCTCACCGAAACGTCGCCGATGCTGACGTCCGGCCGCACTAAGCCGGGCGTGGAGTACACATCTGACGCCGACCGGTATCGCAGGCGGGCCATGGCCGGATGGACCGCGCCGGGAGTGCAAGTGCGGGTGGTGGATCTGAACATGCAAGACGTGCCGCGCGACATGCAGAGCATCGGAGAGGTGGTGGCGGCCGGCGACCACGTCATGGANNGAATGCGCCGTGGTGGCTGCTCCGGACGAGAAGTGGGGCGAGGTTCCGGCGGCGGTGGTGGTGCGCAAGCCCGGCTCCCAACTTACGTGCGATGAATTGATGGAGTTCTTGATGCTGAGGTTGGGAAAGTTCAAACTGCCGCGTAAGATCGCCTTCACCGACGAACCATTGCCCAAGACCGGGACGGGGAAGATCCGTAAGTTAGTGCTGCGCGAGCAGTTCTGGGCGGGTAAAGAGAAGAGGGTGCAGGGCTGAGCTCGGACGGCTATCCAGCCGCGCCCAGCGGTCTGCGGCTGATACGCAATTGTCTCGAAGGTGTTTCATGCCCGCCATGACTGACGACCAGTGGAAAGAGTCCTTCGCCCAGGGACTTGGCTACTGTGACGTTGACCTGGCGAGTCCCTTCGTCAGGGTCCGATACATACTCCACCGGCATCCGCAGCCCGTTTAGAATTACCCGAACATTGTTCCGGTCGGCATTGTCACTTAGGCCTCCAAGCCACAGCGCCAGACGCCCTACCCCAGATTCATCACGCACAATTTCGTCCGGGCGCCACGTTAAGCCATCGCAAGCCGCTTCAACCGACGGGGTCCCGCTTGCTTGAGAGCCGACGATGATCTGGCACGCGTTGCTGAATTCACTATCTGTTGTACGAAGGCGCACGTCATACCGTCCTGGAGGAAGACCAGGTGGCAATCGGCAGCTAAGGGCTGACGCAACAATA
>PMUN01000066.1 GCA_003166875.1 Bryobacterales bacterium
AGTGTGAACGCGGCACGCAGGATTGCGTGCGCCACGTCAATTCAGGCCGGGCAAGTCTTAGCATAAGTGGTGCTCAGCGGCGTGGACTGTGTTCGACATTAGCATGGCGATAGTTAATGGGCCGACGCCGCCGGGGACTGGTGTATAGGCGCCGGCAAGCTGCTGGACGGCTTCCGGATCGACGTCGCCGACCAGTTTGCCGTCGGGCTTGCGATTCATACCGACATCAATGACAGTGGCGCCGGGCTGGATGAAATCCGCGGTGATGAAAGCAGGCCGGCCCATGGCTGCGACCAGGATGTCCGCGCGGCGGCAAATTCCGGGAAGGTCGGCCGTTTTGGAATGGCAGATGGTCACGGTGGCGTTCTGATGGAGCAGCAGCAGGGCCATCGGCTTGCCGACAATATCGCTACGGCCCACCACGACGGCATTTTTCCCGGCGACGGGGATTTCGTAGCGCCGCAGCATTTCCATGATGCCGGCCGGGGTGCAGGCTCGCGGTCCAGGATGGTTGGCTACCAGATTTCCGACGTTCACGGGATGAAAACCGTCGACGTCTTTGTCCGGATGGACGCTCACCAGGACGCGTTGTTTGTCCACCTGAGGAGGCAAGGGCATCTGCACCAGGATTCCATCGATCTCGTCGCGTTCGTTTAAGCCTTCGATGATGCCGAGCAGCTCTTCGGTGGAGATAGTGTCGGCCGGAGTGACTTTCTCACTGTAGATTCCGAGCTCGCCGCAGGTTTTGATCTTGCTGCGAACGTAGATTTCGGAGGCCGGGTCGTGTCCCACCAGAACAACGGCCAAGCCGGGTGGACGGTGAGCCTGCTTCAATCGTTCAATGCGCGGGCGGAGCTCCGAGAGAATCTGGTCGCGAACCCATTTTCCATCCAGGATTTTTGCACTCATTCATCCGTGAGGATAGCAGGGCTGTAGCGCACGCACACTTGCGTGCCGTGTTCGCACTCCTCGGAACACAAAGAAGTGTGGAAAAGAACCAGTCGTTCACACGAGTGTGAACGCGGCACGCAAGTGTGCGTGCGCCACGTGCCTCATCGGATTGACTTAGCTTTGGGCTTGGCGGCGGGTGATGTTTCGTTGACCAGGTTTTCGGCAATTTGCCGGAGAACTTTTTCTTGCGCTTCGTCGGTAAGATCTCCGCCGGTGAGTTGCGTGCGAATCATCCCCTTGCGATCGATGAAGGCGATGTAGGGAACGAAGGGTGGACGGACCACCGGGCTGATCTGCATGAAGTTGAGCGCGTCGAGCTGGCTGGACATTCCTACTGGAAAGGCTGGCTGGAATTGTGCGATGAACTGCTGGATGTTGGCGTCGGGATTGATGGCGCCTTCCAATACTTCGAAACCTTTTGGTCCAAGTTGCTTTTGAAGGCCACTCAGAACCTGAGTGGTTTTTTGGCAATGCGGTCAAGTGGTGAGGATGAAAGCCAAGCACAGAACTTTGCCACGGTAGCTGGAGACGAGCGCCTGTTTGCCGTCGGCGAGCTTTATGGCGTATTCGGGCGCTTTGCGTGGAACGTCGGCGGCAAAGGCAGCGCCTAGGAGCGCAAGCGTGGTTAGAATCTTCGAGCGCATCGTGAATTTCAGTATAGCCTCGATGGGCTCGGGCGCGCCTTGGTGGGTTAGCAGTGCCACTACTGTGGACGAAAACTTTTCTTCTAGTACTGAGTTCTGATGCACGGAAGTTTTATAATTGATGTTTCATGAGAACACTCCGTCGTGTCGCCGTGCTCGGCGCCGGTACCATGGGCTCGCGCATCGCCGCCCATTTCGCTAATGCGGGCGTGCCCGCTTTGCTTCTGGATATTGTTGTTCCCGGACAGCCTAATCGAAACGCCGCAGCGCTAAAGGGCATCGAGAATGCATCCAAGCAGCGGCCTGGTGGATTTTTTACCAATGACAAGATCGCGCTGATTGAGGCGGGCAACTTCGAGGACGATCTCCATCGCGTGGCTGAGTGCGATTGGATTTTGGAAGCGGTGGTGGAGAATCTGGAGTTGAAGCGCGATCTATGGCGCAAGGTGGATGCGGCGCGCAAGATCGACGCGATTCTTTCCACCAACACCAGCGGAATTCCCCTGGCGCAAATTTCCGAAGGTTTCTCGCCGCAGTTCCGCCGGCATTTCCTGGGTACGCATTTCTTCAATCCACCACGCTATCTGCACTTGCTGGAGCTGATTCCGGGCGCTGACACGGATCCTGCGATTTTGGAGGCGGTGGAAGAGTTCTCCGACCGGCGTTTGGGAAAAGGCGTGGTTCACACCAAGGATACGCCCAACTTCATCGCCAACCGCATCGGTAGCTTTTTCGGCGGGACCATCGCGAAAACCATGGTGGAGGAAGATTTCACCATCGAAGAAGTGGACGCGCTCACCGGTCCGCTGATTGGATTGCCGAATAGCGCGAGTTTCCGGCTGTTGGACCTGGTGGGTCTGGATGTGTGGGCGTTCGTGGGGAGTAATCTTTATGGCGCGGTGCCGCACGATCCGTGGCGCGACCGTTTTCTACCGCTCGATTTTGAGAAAAAAATGATCGAGCGCAAATGGCTGGGCGATAAGACCGGCCAGGGTTTCTATAAAAAAACCGGCAAAGGCGACAGCAAAGAGATTCAAGTGCTGGATTGGAAAACGCTGGAGTATCATCCACTGCAGAAGCCGCGCTTTCCAACGGTGGACGCTGCCAAGAACATCGAAGACCTGGGCGAGCGGCTGCGGACTCTGCTGCGTTCGCAGGATCGCGCGGGTAAGTTTCTGTGGAAGGTGTTCAGCGATCTGTTTCTGTACTCGGCCGAGATGATTCCTGAGATTTCGGATCGTGTGGTGGAGATCGATCGCGCCATGCGCTGGGGATACGCGAACAAGCTGGGGCCGTTCGAGCTGTGGGACACGCTGGGATTCGTAGATGTGATCACGCGCCTGGAGGCGGAACATCGTCCGTTGCCCGCGGGCGTGAAGAAGGCGCTGTCGCACGGAGTGTTCTCGCTCTACAAGCACGCCGACCAACACGGCCGCTCCGAGACCACGTATTTCGATTTCCACACGCAGGGCTACCAGCCCATTGAGCCACGGGAAGGCATCATCGTGTTGTCGGATCTGAAGCGCTCGCAAGGCGTGGTGCAGCAGAACGCCGGGGCGTCGCTGGTGGACTTGGGTGACGGCGTACTGTGCGTGGAGTTTCACAGCAAGATGAACGCGATCGGTGAAGACAACATCGGGATGTTGTATGCGGGTTTGGCGGAAACCGAAAAGAATTTCGATGCGATGGTGATCGCGAACGAAGGCGGCGACTTCAGCGTGGGCGCCAATCTGGTGATGGTGCTGCTGGCGGCGCAAGAAGGCGAATGGGACGAGCTGAACGCCGCTATCAATCGGTTCCAGCAGGCCAACATGGCTTTGAAGTATGCAGCCAAGCCGGTGGTCGCAGCGCCATTTGCGCGAACGCTGGGCGGAGGCTGTGAGATTGTGCTGCATTCGACGCGCGCGCAGGCGTCGGCGGAAACGTACATCGGCCTGGTGGAAGTGGGCGTGGGTTTGATTCCAGGCGCGGGCGGATGCAAAGAGCTGCTGGTGCGGCTCAAGGACGCGCGCAAGGTTTTCGAGCTGATCGGCTACGCGAAAGTGTCCTCCAGCGCGGAGGACGCGAAGAAGCTCGGGCTACTGAATCGGAACGATTCGATTTCGATGAATCCGGAACGTTTGATCGGTGATGCCAAGGCGCTGGCGTTGTCTCTGGCGCCCGGTTATTCGCCTGGCGTTCCACGCACTGACATTAAGGTTGCAGGTGAGAGCGGTTACGCATTGCTGAAACTGGGCGCTTGGACCGCGCGGCAGGGGCACTACATCAGCGATCACGATGTGTTGATCGCCGAGAAGCTGGCGAACATTCTTAGTGGCGGCCGGTTGACCGGTGAGCAGATGGTTTCAGAGCAATACTTGCTGGATCTGGAACGGGAAGCATTTTTGAGCCTATGCGGCCATCCGAAAACGCAGGAACGCATGGGGTATATGCTGAAAACTGGTAAGCCCTTACGAAACTAAACGAGAAACCAGAAACGAGAAACGAGAAACGAGTTCATGCACGAAGCTGTAATTGTTGATTGCTTGCGAACCGCGATTGGTAAAGCGCCGAAGGGTAAGTTGCGAACCACGCGGCCTGATGATTTAGCCGCGGCCGTGATCCGCAGGCTGCTGGAAAAATATCCCGCCGTTTCGCCGGACGAAGTGGATGATGTGATTCTCGGCTGCGCGAGCCCGGAAGGCGAATCCGGAATGAATCTGGCGCGCGTGGCCGCGCTTCGCGCCGGTTTGCCGGATGCAGTGCCGGGCGTCACCATCAATCGTTTCTGTTCTTCGGGACTGCAAGCGATCGCGATGGCGGCTGACAGAATACGATCGGGAGGCGCGCAGATCATGATTGCCGGCGGCGCCGAGTCGATGAGCATGATTCCGATGGGGGGATACAAATTCGCGCCGAATCCGTGGATGGTGGACCATCTGCCGCAGGTCTACATGGGGATGGGGCTGACCGCGGAAGAAGTGCAGCGCAAGTACAATGTGAGCCGCGAGGATTCCGATCAATTCTCGTATCGCAGCCATCAGAACGCTCTGCGGGCGCAGGCGGAAGGCAAGTTCGACGAAGAGATCGTACCGGTGGAGTTGGAGGCGAACATTCTCGAAAATGGCGCGGCTCATCAACACAAATCCACATTCCAGAAGGACGAGGGGCCGCGAGCGGACACTACGCTGGAAGCGCTGGCGAAGTTGAAGCCGGTTTTTCAATCCGACGGTACGGTGACTGCCGGCAACTCATCGCAGATGAGCGATGGAGCGGCTGCGGCGTTAATTATGTCCGCTAAGAAAGCCAAAGATCTTGGCCTGAAGCCGATGGCGCGATTCGTGAGCTTCGCCGTCGCGGGTGTTCCGCCGGAGATTATGGGCATCGGACCGGTAGTGGCCATCCCGAAGGCGCTCACGCTGGCCGGGTTGAAGACAGAAGACATCGACGTAATTGAACTGAATGAAGCTTTCGCGGTGCAATCGCTGGCCGTAATCCGGCAGAGCGGGCTTGATTTGGAGCGCGTCAATCCGAATGGCGGCGCCATAGCGCTGGGCCATCCGCTAGGCTGCACCGGGGCCAAGCTGACGGCGACAATCTTGCGGGAGATGAAACGCCGCAATTCAAAATACGGCATGGTAACCATGTGCGTAGGCGGCGGCCAGGGCGCTGCCGGTATCTTTGAACGACTGAACTAAACGAGAAACGAGAAACGAGAAACGGAGTTACCAATGGCGACTACTACACTTACTCCTACTAAACACCAGGGCGGTTCATTCCTGCTCGGGGCGACGTCCCCAGCCGAGATCTTTACGCCCGAGGATTTCACCGACGAACATCGCGCTATCGCGCGTACCACCGAGGAATTTTTTCTGAAAGAAGTGGCGCCCAACGTGGAGGCGATCCAGCATCAGGAGCCGGGCTTGGCGATCTCGATTCTGCGCAAATCGGCTCAACTTGGATTGACTGGCGTTATTATTCCTGAGAAGTTTGGCGGCATGGAGATGGACCTGGTGTCGGCCATGATTGTGGCGGAAGGAGTGTCGAAGGACGGCTCTTACTCCGGCTGGCACGGCGCGCACACCGGCATCGGTACCCTGCCGCTGCTAATGTTCGGCACCGACGAGCAAAAGCAGCGCTATCTTCCGAAACTCGCGAGCGCGGAGATGGTGGCCGCCTATTGTCTCAGCGAGCCGCAGGCGGGCTCGGATGCTTTGGCGATTCGCACTCGCGCCGATTTGAGCCCGGATGGAAAACACTACATCCTGAATGGCCAGAAAATGTGGATCACCAACGGGGGCGGCGCCGATCTCTACACGGTGTTCGCCAAGATCGACGGCGAGAAATTCACAGCGTTTCTGGTGGAGCGCAAGTATGCGGGCGTGCAACCGGGCGCGGAGGAAAAGAAGCTCGGTATCAAGGGCAGTTCCACCACGGCCGTCTATTTGGACAACGTCAAGGTGCCGGTGGAAAACGTGTTAGGCGAGATTGGGCGCGGGCACATCATAGCTTTCAATATTTTGAATCTGGGCCGGCTGAAGCTGGGTCCGTTCGCCATCGGCGGCGCCAAGGAAGTGCTGCGCGTGTCGCTGAAGTACGCCAAGGAGCGCAAGGCTTTCGGGAAATCGATCGCCGAATTCGGAATGATCCAACATAAACTGGCGGAAATGGCCATCCGGATTTACGCGGCGGAGAGCACCAGTTGGCGCGTAGTGGGCTTGATTGAGAACGAGCTGGAAGGCTTTTCCTGGAAGAATGCGGGCGCGGCGCAAATTATGTTGAAAGCGGTGGAGGAATTCGCTGCCGAGTGTTCTTATATCAAGATTTTCGCGTCAGAAATGTTGGATTACGTGGTAGATGAGGGCGTGCAGATCCACGGCGGATACGGCTATCATCAGGACTACGCGGTGGAGCGTGCCTACCGGGATTCGCGCATCAACCGGATTTTTGAGGGCACCAACGAGATCAACCGGCTGCTAGCCACCGGCATGCTGCTGAAGCGGGCGCAACGCGGACAGTTGCCGCTGGTGGAGGCGGTGAAGAAGCTGCAAGCAGAAGTTCTGGGCGGACCGACGCTCTCCGCGGGCGGTGATGAGGACACCAAACTCGCTGCCAACGCCAAGAAGGTGGCGCTGTTTGCTCTGGGTGTGGCGTATCAGAAATTCATGAACGCGCTGGAGGATCAGCAGGAGATTCTGGCCGGACTCACGGACATCATGATGAACGCGTTCGCCATGGAGTCGGTGCTGTTGCGCACACAAAAACTCGCGGCGCAAAAGAAAGGCGATATCGCGGCCGAGATGTGCCCGGTTTTCCTGCGTGAGGCGATGGAAACCATAGAGAGCGCGGCGCGCACGGTGCTGGCGGCGAGTTCGGAAGGCGATGCCCTGCGCACGAATCTAGCGGTGTTGAAGCGCTTCACCAAGTTCGAGCCAGTGAATGCGATCGCAGTCCGGAGAAAGATCGCAGCAAGGTTGCTCGAAGCCGATCGCTACGTGGTGTAGCGCACGCACTCGTGCGTGCGCCACGATTTGCCGGACAAATGAAGATCGTCATCACGGTGGGCTTGCCGGGGTCCGGGAAGTCCACGTATCTGAAGCGCCGCGGTTTGAACGCAATTTCTTCGGACGAGATTCGGCGCTTGATCGCCGACGATCCTGCGGATCAGACCATCCATGCGCGAGTGTTTGCGACTATCCGGTATTTGATCCGGCAGCGCTTGACGGTGGGGCGTCCGGTGACATACGTGGATGCGACGCATTTGACGCGCTGGGAGCGTAGACCGTATATCCGGCTAGCGCGGCGCTACGGAGTTACTATTGACGCGCTGTTCTTCGATACGCCGGTTGAAGTTTGCATTAAGCGGAACAAACGCCGCGAACGCGTGGTGCCGGAAGAGGCGATCCGGAGAATGGTGCTGGTCATGCAGGCACCGGTGGTCGAGGAAGGTTTTGATCGGATTATTAGGCCGCGGATGAACGCTGATAAACGCGGATAAGAATGGGTCTTTTGACTTAGCCCGATAAACGGGCTAACATGGCATTATGCCCGTCGTTGTGAACATGCATGAGGCAAAAAGCAGTCTGTCGAAGCTCGTAAAACGGGCCGCGGCAGGTGAACAGATCACGATTGCTAAGAATGGCAGGCCAGTGGCGCTGCTTACCAGGCTGCCACGCAAATCCAAGAAGATTGCCTGGGACTTCTTCAAAGGCAAGATGGAGATGGCCGAGGACTTCGACGCTCCGCTGGAAGCGTTCAAGGACTATATGTGAACGGTCGCTACCTCCTAGACACGCGCGTTTTGATATGGACCACTTCGGCAAGCGGGCGGCTATCGCACCGCGCAAAGCGAGTGTTGTCCGCGCCAGCCGTTTCACTCGTGGTCAGCATCGTCAGCGTATGGGAGCTGGTACTCAAGTATCAGGCTCGCAAACTGAGACTGCACGCAGGCCTAACTGAAGTACTGGATAAAATTCTCAACGATTCACCTTGGACCATTCTTCCGATGATGCCTGAACACCTGCCCGTGCTGGCCGGTCTTCCTATGCTGCACGGCGATCCATTTGACAGAATTTTGATCGCTCAGGCCGTGCACGAAGGCCTGACTATTGTGACGGCCGATGAGCAGATTCCGAAATACAAGGTCCGAACACTGTGGTAAGTCCGCGAATTATTAGGCCACGGATGCACACGGATGGACACGGATAAGAAAACATTTTATCCGTCTTATCCGTGTGCATCCGTGGCCAAAATCTTATTCTGGCCCGACTTGCACGATCAGTTTGCCCGCATTCGATCCGTCAAATAACTTATGCAGGGTGCGTGGGGCGTTTTCCAGACCTTGGACCACGTCTACGCGATATTTCAGCTTGCCTTGCAGTAGCCAGCCGATCAGTTGCGTAAATGCTTCCTCCGCGCGGGAATTGTAATCGAAACAGAGGAAGCCTTCCATGCGGGCGCGCTTCATGATGAGGTTCGCTAGATTCGATGGGCCGGGAAGTGGGCTGTCGGCGTTATATTGCGAGATCATACCGCAGACTGAGATTCGGGCTTTCATGTTGATCTGATTCAAGACGGCCTCGAGAATAGCGCCGCCGACGTTGTCGAAGTAGATGTCGATTCCCTTTGGGCAATTTTGCTTCAGGGCATCGGGCACGTTCGCGGTTTTGTAGTTGATGGCGGCGTCGAAGCCGAGCTCGTCCTTAATCCAATGGCATTTCTCATCGCTGCCGGTGAGTCCGACGACGTAACAGCCTTTGATTTTTCCGATTTGGCCCACTAGCGATCCCACGGCGCCGGCGGCGGTGGAAATCACCAGGGTCTCGCCGGGCTTCGGATCGGTGATGTCCAGCAGGCCGAAATATGCCGTTAGACCGATGTGGCCGAGCAATCCGAAGAATGCGGTGAGCGGGACGGGCAGGCCTTTCGGAAGCTTTGCGAGGCCCGCGCCGTCTGACAATGAGTACTTCTGCCAGCCGAGCAGTCCTTGCACGATGTCACCCTTCGAGAAGCCCGGATTTCGCGACTCTTCCACCGCGCCGATGCCGCCTCCCCGCATCACGTGGCCCAGTGGTAGCGCCGGCAGATATGATTCAGCCTCGTTCATCCAGATGCGATTGGTGGGATCGAGCGAAATGTAGACGGTGCGGATCAGAACTTCGCCGTCAGCAGGATCGGCAAGCGTGGCTTCGTTCCACCGGAAGTCCGACTCCTTCACGTCCCCGCGCGGGCGCGCCGCGATCAACCACTGCTGATTCGTCTTCATGCGGAGAGTATACTGTGCCTGAGCCATGCAATCCAAGTTGCGAGTGCGGATCACTCTGCTGCTCATCGCCCTGGTTTTGTCGTCCTGCCAGAAACGAACCAAGAAACTGATCGGCGTGGTGCCCAAGGCGGGCGTGGATATACTGTGGAACGGTCCGCGCGAGGAGACCGAGTTCTCGCGCCAGATCGAGATCGTGGACTCAATGGTCGCGTAGCGCGTGGATGCGCTGGCTATTTCCGCTACCGACCATACCGCTTTGGTCGCACCTGTAAAGCGCGCCATGGATGCCGGAATTCCGGTAACCGTGTTCGACTCTGGCCTGGACCTGACCGGTTATGTAACATTCGTGGCAACCGACAATTACGGCGCTGGAGTGATAGCGGCGCGCAAGCTAGCGGAGCTGATGCACAAGCCTGGTGGGATGTCCACCGGAGATCGCGAGTGCGCGTTCGAGGCGACCATGGCCAAGGAGTTTCCGGCGATACAGATTGTAGATCGCCGCTATGGCATGGCGGATCGCGCCAAATCGCGTGACGCGGCCGAGAACATATTAACGGCGCATCCGGATCTGGATGGAATGTTCGCTTCAGCCGAAGCAAATTCGCTGGGCGCGATGCAGGCCATTAAAGCGCGCGGCATGTCCGGCAAGATAAAGCTGGTGACGTTCGACTTGAGCGATGAGCATGTGGCCGCGTTGAAGGACGGGACCATCAACGTGATGCTGGTTCAGGATCCGCATCGCATCGGGTACGAAGCCGTCCACAGCCTGGTGATGAAGTTGAACGGCCAGACGCCGCCGCGCCAGATGGATTTGAAGGCGCGTGTGATTGTGAAGCAGGATCTGGATAAGCCGGACGTGCAGGCGCTGCTGTTTCCGAAGTGGAGGGATCAGAAGTAGCGTCGGCATGAGTGCCGACGCGGCAGGCAAGAGTGCCTGCGCCACACTTATTCTACAAACTCTACGCGGTATTCTTCGATCACCGGGTTAGCCAGGACGTCGTGCGCGATCTGCTCGATTTCTGCGCCGGCTTTTTCACGATCGGTTCCCGGGGCGAGCGTGATTTCGAAATACTTGCCCTGACGAACCGCCGCGATCGAAGTGTGGCCCAAGCCGGCCAGGGCGGAGCGAATGGTTTGGCCTTGCGGATCGAGAACGGACGGTTTCATGGAGACGTAGACTCGGGCTTTCATCGAGTCCTATTGTAGCTTTCCACGCGGTCCATCACTTTGGCCACACTTTCGTCCCGCGTCTCGCGGGCGGTGTGGCAGATTACATCGGGCGAGAGCGGCGGCTCGTAAGGATCATCCATACCGGTGACATGCTGGATTTCGCCCGACAGCGCGCGGCGGTAGATGCCGTTGATATCGCGTTGCTGGCAGACCTCCAAGGGAGCCTCCACGTAAACTTCGAGAAAGTTGCCGATGCGGAGGCGCATTTCATCGCGCACCGCCCGATAGGGCGAAATGGCCGAAACCAGCACGATCACGCCATTGCGAGTCAGCAACTCCGCCACGAATCCGATGCGGCGGATATTCTCATCACGGTCTTCCTTGCTATAGCCGAGTCCTTTGCTGATGTGCTGGCGCACGGCGTCGCCATCCAGCCACTCCACCTTATGACTGCCGTGGAGAAGCTTTTCGCGCACGGCCTGGCTGATGGTGGTTTTACCGGACGAGCTCAAGCCGGTGAACCAAACTGTCAATCCACTCATTCATCCAAGCTACTTCACCAGCTCCAGATCAGTCCACTGCCAGGCCATTTGATATTTGTGAGGAGCCACTCCCCACAGAAGTCGCGCCGTTCACAGCATGGCGATTCATTATATTGAAAAAATGACCTGGTACGCTTGCTTCCGCGCGCGGCTCGGCCTCTATTGTGATAACATCCCTTCTTGATACCCCACCTGGAGTAAAAACAGAGTGAAAGTATACGAAGGAACGGACGTCCGAAACGTGGCGTTGATTGGCCACGGACATTCGGGAAAAACCACGCTAGCCGCTGGATGTCTTTTCACGGCCGGCGCCACCAATCGGTTGACGCGCGTCGACGAAGGCACGACTATTACGGATTTCGATGACGACGAGATCCAGCGCAAGCTGACCATTTCCACCGCGCTTGCATTCGCGGAGTGGTCGAAGAAGAAGATCAATCTGATCGATACACCCGGGTTCAATATCTTTATCAACGACACCAGGGCCGCCATGCGGGCCGCGGACGCCGCGCTGGTGGTGGTGGATGGAGTGGCCGGCGTGGAAGTACAAACCGAGAAGGTCTGGGGCTTCGCGGATGAATTCGATCTGCCGCGCGCCATCCTGATCAACAAGCTGGATCGTGAGCGCTCGGATTTCGAGCGCACGCTCGCAAGCGTCCAGGAAAAATTTGGGCGCCTGGCGGTTCCCATCCAGTTGCCTATCGGCTCCGAGAAGGATTTCAAGGGCGTGGTGGATCTGGTGCGCATGAAGGCCTATACCTATGCGATGGATGGCGACGGGAAAGGCAAGGAAGGCGAGATCCCGTCCGGCCTGGCCGATGCCGCGCAAAAAGCCCATGAAGCGCTGATCGAAATGGTGGCTGAAGGAAACGATGCCCTGATGGAAGAATTTTTTGAAAAGGGCACGCTCCCGGCGGAGCATATCCAGACTGGCCTTGAACAGGCGATTCGCGAGCGCCGGATCTACCCGGTGCTGTGCGGCTCAGGACTTCGCAATATCGGCAGCGATCTCCTGTTGAATTTCATGGTCGAGAATTTTCCGGCGCCAACTGTGCACGAGCCGATTCCCGGCCAGTTGAATGGCCAAGAGGTCCAACGCGCTCTGAAGGACAGCGAACCGGTTTCGGCCTATGTGTTCAAGACCGTGGCCGATCCGTTTGCTGGGCGCCTGACGTACTTCAAAGTGATCTCCGGGATCGTCAAGAACGACGCCAGCCTGGTAAACGCGCGCACGGGAGGTACGGAGCGGTTGGCGCACATCGGTGTTTTGGCCGGCAAGACCATTCAACCCGTGAACGAAATACACGCCGGCGACATTGGCGCAGTAGCGAAGTTGAAGGAGTCGCTGACGGGCGACACGCTGGACGACAAGAGTTCCCTTATCAGTTATCCACCGGTTCAATCGCCCGAGCCCTCCATTGCGTTTGCCATCCTGGCCAAGAGCCGCCAGGACGAGGATCGATTGAGCAATGGCATCCAGAGAATTCTGGAAGAAGACCAGTCGCTCCGCTTCTATCGCGATCCGCAGACCAAGGAGTTTCTGCTGGCGGGCAGCGGTCAACAGCACGTAGAAGTGATCGTGAGCCGATTGAAGAAGCGTTACGGCGTGGATGTCGAGCTGAAGGCGCCCAAAATTCCCTATCGGGAAACTGTTCGCGGCAAAGCCGACGTGCAGGGCCGTCACAAGAAACAGACCGGCGGTCATGGCCAGTTCGGCGACTGCTGGATCCGCATGGAGCCGCTGCCGCGCGGGGGGAAATTCGAATTTGCAAACGAGGTGTTTGGCGGGGCTATTCCACGGAATTTCATTCCGGCTGTTGAAAAGGGAATTGTGGAAGCCGCCGCTAATGGTTTTTTGGCCGGCTTTCCGGTGGTGGATTTCAAGGTTACCGTCTATGACGGCTCTTATCATGACGTAGACTCCTCGGAAATGGCGTTCAAACTGGCCGCGCGTAAAGCCTTCAAGGCCGCCATGCAGGAGGCGAAGCCGGCTATATTGGAGCCTGTTATGAACGTCGAAATTCAGGCTCCCGTGGAATACGCCGGGGATTTGATGGGCGATCTTAATGGCCGGCGGGGCCGCATTCAAGGTATGGACACCAAGGGCAGCACGCAGATTATCCGCGCCCAGGTACCGATGTCTGAAATGCTCAACTACCAGAACGATCTGATTTCGATGACGCAAGGGCGCGCCTCGTTCCACATGGAGTTCGACCACTACGACTACGTCCCGGCATTGCAGGCCGAGAAGATCATAGCCGCCGCCAAGGCAGCCAAGACCGGCGAAGAAGAGGAAGAAGAATAAAACCGTTATTCGGTTCATCGGTTATTCGGTTCGGTAACCGATCAACCGTTGATCCCTGAAATGCGGTAGCATTTTGGGGATGGATGTACGATTTACGCTTCGGACACTTGCGAAACAACCTGGGTTTTGCGTGGCTGCGATTCTCACTCTGGCGCTTGGCATCGGCGCAAATACGGCCATCTTCAGCGTATTTGACGCTGTAATTCTGCGGCCGTTTCCGTACCGCGATCCCAACCGCGTGGTCATGGTCTGGCAGAAAAGACCCAGCGGGCAGATGAACAGCGTGGCCGGCATCCACTATCACGAGTGGATTAAGCAGTCAACGACGTTCGAAAAATTGGCCGGGCTCATAATGGAGTCTTTCAATGTGGGCAGCGGTGACCAGATTAACCAAGTTGTCGGAACCAGGGTGTCCTCGAATTGTTTCTCCACCCTCGGCGTTCAGCCGGCGTTGGGCCGGGACTTTGCTCCGGGAGAGGAAAAGCCCGGCGCCGAACACGTGGCGATACTGAGCTACGGGCTCTGGCAGAGTCAATTCGGAAGAAATCGCGCCCTGCTGGGACAGCCCATTCGCTTAAACGGTGAGCCGTTCATTCTGATTGGAGTGTTGCCGCAGAATTTCGATTTCGTTATAGAAAACGTCGATGTCTGGGTTCCTCTCGTCTTCAGGGAAGGGGAGGTGAACGCCACTAAAATGGCTGTGCTCGGCCGCATGAAGCAATCCATAAGCGAGAAGCAAGCCGGCCGGGAGATGGAGGTCATCGCCAGGAGGCTGGGATCGCAATTTCCGGATTACAAGGGTTGGGGAGCCATGGTGATATCGCTTCCAGATATTATTGGAGGCGGCCACATTCGCCAGCCTCTGACTGCGCTCATGGTGGCCGCCGGATTGGTGCTTCTGATCGCCTGCGCCAATGTGGCGAATCTGCTGGTGGCGCGCTCCAGCGTGCGCTACAAGGAGATAGCCATCCGCTCGGCGCTGGGGGCCAACCGGGCCAGATTGGTCCGCCTGCTCATCACGGAAGCAATGCTGCTGGCGCTGGCGGGTTGTCTGGCCGGCTTGGCGCTGGCCTACGCGGGGCTGCGGCTGCTGGTCACCGTGGCAGCCGGCCAACTGCCGCGCATCGAAGGCGTCGCTCTCGACGCGCGAGTGCTCGGGTTCACGATTTTGGCCACCGCTATCACCGGCCTGCTGTTTGGTTTGTTTCCCGCGCATCAATTGCTCGGAGGCGACCTGCAACTCGCCCTACGGGAGTCGGGACGCGGCTCAAACAACAGCACCAGCGGGCGCCGCTCGCGGAATGTGCTGGTGGTCTCCGAAATTGCTCTGTCGCTGGTGCTCGCCATTGGAGCGACTTTGATGCTGCGAAGCCTGCGGTGGCTCGAAAATCAAGACCGTGGGTTCTCGCCGGACCATCAATTGAGTTTCCGTGTTGCTCTTTCCGGCCCTCAGTTATCCAAATCCTCGCAAAGGGCGGCCTATTATCAGCGTATGCTCGAGAGAATCAAGGCGGTGCCCGGAGCCCGCGCCGTGGCTGCAACCAACAATCTACCCGTGGACGGTTATCGCCAGGTGGGAATGTATTTTCAACCTGCCGGGTCTGCTGCGCTGAATTCCATAGAACGACCTTCGGCTGCGGTTGACATGATCAATCCCGGTTACTTTCACGCGCTGGGAATTCCGATAATTCGAGGCCGCGAGTTCGAGCTTCGCGACCACGAGAGTGCTCCTCCGGTTGCAATTATCAGCAATTCGCTGGCGCGCCAATTCTTCCCTGGCCAGAATCCCGTTGGGCGTAAGCTGACAGTGGGAGATGCCGAAATTGCTAGCGAAATCGTGGGTGTCGCCGGAGATATCCGGTACCTTACCAAGCGACCCATGGATTCGGTGGAGATTTATTTGCCATATGCACAGAGAAACTGGCCGGCGATTCACGTAGTTGTCAGAACGGATGGCGACCCTGGGAATATGGCGCCGGCCGTCCGCGCCGCGCTGTTGGATTCCGGCTGGCGCCAGCCCATCTCCGACGTCCGCACCATGACGGAGCGGGTCGATTCAATCAACGGAAAGGCACGCCTGAATTCGCTCCTGGCAACCACCTTCGCTGTCATCGCGCTGGTGTTGGCCGGAGTTGGAATCTATGGTGTCATGTCCTATTCGGTGGTTCAAAGAAGCAAGGAGATTGGCATACGCATGGCTCTGGGCGCTACTCGGGGCGACATCCTGCGCTGGATTGTGCGCCAGGCGATCGTTTTGGCGGCCGCTGGCGTAGCCATCGGTCTGGCTGGACATTTCGCGCTAGCACGCGTGCTCCGTAGCCTGCTGTATGGGACCAGTCCGAACGACGTGTCCACCTGGATGGGGTCGGCCGCGCTACTGGGGCTGATTGCAGTAGTGGCAAGTTATATTCCAGCGCGCCGTGCAATGCGCAGCGATCCGGTAACGGCTTTGCGGGCCGAATAAGGAAGCTGTGTACTACGCTGTGTACTAATCAGATCCGCGGGGTAGTTTTCCGGGTCCTAATTCGTCGAGGTCCGGGTTGTCTTTCGCTGGCCTGGTCCACCAATAGCCAGTCAGGTAATTCTGCCCCTCGGCATGGAAACCGGGAGCCGCAGGGAGATCGTCTTCAGAGACGGTTTGAGCTGGACCAGCTTTCTGCGCTTTCCCGACGGCCAATCCACATACTCCGTGGAATCCGCAGTGGCCCAGAATTTCCTTTCGTCGTCTTCGGTCTTGAATTTAGGAATGAAGGTCGTCAAGGGACAGGGTGCCCGCCTAGCTCGCCACTGGTTGTTCCAAATCTCCGCTCAGATACTCGAGAATCTCCTGTTCCCTTTGCTGGACTTCGAGCAGGATGGGTTGCGCCATCCGGGCATAGTCCTGTCGCGAATGGACCTGACGCGCCTCCAGCAGGATTCTCCGCAGATTGGCGACGCACTCCTGCGCGAGCATCATTTGGTCGTCGCTTTGAATCATAGCTCCAGTTCCACAATATCCCAAGCTGTGCGAAAATTGGGGCGTGGAAAGATATGCCACCGTCGTTCATGAAGACCCCGAAGGCGGATTCTGGGCTGAGGTTCCTGCGCTGCCGGGCTGCTATTCACAAGGTGAAACCACCGATGAATTGATGGAAAACGTCCGAGAAGCAATCACTGGCGTGCTGGAAGTGATGAACGAACAGGGAAAGCGCCCCGAGGCAAACATCCAGATTCTGGACGTCGCAGTTTGAATACGATTACCAGCCAGAAATGTGCCGTTTGGCTAAAACTAACGGCTGGCTCCTTCAGCGACTCAAGGACAGTCACTACATTTATTCGAAACCCGGCGAGCGCAAGATCATCTCAATTCCAGTCCACGGAAATTGAAATCTCAAACCAGGCCTCGCGAATCGGATTGCGCGTGATGCCGGCATTGAGCGATAGGTCAACCGTCAGGGCATGAGGTAGGTTCCCGACGCGGCCAAAACTGGGCGGCCTCTGCCGTTCTATCGCGCCGAGCCAACGCATTTCGTCGCTCTCATGATTAATTGCCCTCTATTTATTGGTCGGCTTCGATTGTGACCTTCGGCGTTCAGGTGTATCGAGTTGAAGTTTAACGTTTTCCCAAACGAGAACACCTTCTGAACGGGAGGTAGCGATGCGGACATCACCGTCTTGCGAGACAACCACGCCGATACTTCCTGGGACCGCCGCACAATACCGAATCATTGATCGATGTCGGGTCCCGAATCTTTCATAGTCAAGTGGTACGAGATCATTCGATCTTCCGGATTCACTTCGCGCCATAAAAATTCGGCGCGGAATATCTTGAATGTTGATTTCCACCCCAAAACCCTTGACGTCGAATTCGGGTGTCAGAAGCACAAGGCCGTCCACACGCGACAGGAGGGAAACAAACCAAATCGCGCCATCCAACTCCGATCGAGCGTCGCGCAGATCGTCGTCGTTCACCAGCTCGTCAAGGTAAAGGTCTATAGGTATGGGCTTATCGCGGTTCCACAGCTTTCCGGTTTCGCGGTTTGCCTTGTAGGTTAGCTCCGCAAAATATATCTTGTTCTCGATCGCCGTCCTGAGGCGTAAATAATCGAGCGCATGCCTTACCTTCAAACCAATCCGCTTCGTGTCCGGTGTGAGCAGCAACGCGCCACCATGTCTGTAGTTCTGAATCCTGAGAATAAGTCTGCACAGCGACGTCGTCCACTCATACAGCGGTTTGATCTTCAGTTCTACGCCCTCCTGCATGAGCCTTTCCTCAACAGTGGCAAGCGAATTCAGGATACCTGGACGCAGAAGGTCCCATATTGGCCCCCTCTCGAATACCTCGAGCCGCCGACCCATAAGTCGATTAACCTTGAGCTCAGCGACCCTCTCGTAACTGATGAGGACACGGATGTGGCCCAGGCCGACGGTTTCAACCTGGAACATACCCGGACGCTGCGGTCCAGACTCAGCATGGTAGTCGACGAAGTCGTGGTAACGATTTTGCTGATCGACGAGGCCCCAGATTCGCAACATTCCAGTTGCGTCGGGATAAACCGCGAAAGAGGATGTCCTGGGATCGGACGCGTAGGCAACCTTCACGATGTTGTGATCCGTGAAGGCGATCGGTTCGCCTAAGCGGACAAATTTCCACCGGTTTTGTCGGATACGCGGTGGAGGGCTGGGATCAGGACGCTGCGGGTCGAGAAATACTACGCTGACTGAACATCTTCTGCCCTCGTCGGTTCTCAGGCTGGCATAATATAAGGCACCGAACAGCGAGTCGAGGATCTTTCGGCTCGGTGGGCGAAGACCCCGGCTGCGCAACTCTGAAGAGAGAGTCGCCGAGAGGTCTCTGATCGTGGCTACATTGGAGACATGTGTCAGAAACTACTATCTTAGAATTATTTCGACTTTAAGGTCTGGGTCGGGTAGTGCGCTTCCATTAGAAGACCGGGGTAGCCGTGCTTCCACCCCACGCATCCTCCCGCCCCTCAACCGCTAAAATAAAAAGGTGCGGACCGACTCCACTCTCCAGCTCGCCACCGGCTACCTCGATCAGGTGCGCAACGAAATCGGCAAGATCATCGTCGGCCAACAACAGGTGGTCGATGGCGTCCTCATCTGCCTCCTCGCCGGCGGCCACGTCTTGCTCGAAGGCGTGCCCGGCCTCGGCAAAACCACCCTGCTTCGAACGCTCGGCCGCGTCCTGCATCTCAAGTATTCCCGCATCCAGTTCACGCCGGATCTCATGCCCGCCGACATCGTTGGTAGCATGATCATTGAATCCGACGATCGCGGCACTAAAGCTCTCCGATTTCAACCGGGACCGATCTTCGCCAACCTGGTGCTCGCTGACGAGATCAACCGCGCCACTCCCAAAACGCAGTCGGCTCTGCTCGAAGCCATGCAGGAACGCACCGTCACCAGCGGCAACACCACGCACGAATTGGAAGCGCCCTTCCTGGTCATGGCCACGCAGAATCCCATCGAAATGGAAGGCACCTACCCGCTTCCTGAAGCCCAGCTCGATCGCTTCCTGATGAAGATCCTGGTGCTCTATCCTTCGCGTGACGATCTGAACCGCATCATCGAGCGCACCATTCATCGCGACGAGACTCCGCTCGAGCAAGTGGTGGATCGCGATGCCATCATGCAAATAAAAGCCGCCTGCCGGGATGTCCTGGTCGCCGAGCACGTTCAGGAGTTTGCCATCAATCTCGTGATGGCCACGCAGCCTGGAAGCAAGTATGCGCACGAGCTAGCCAATAAATATATCCGTTATGGCAGCTCGCCGCGCGGCGCGCAAGCGCTGGTGGAATGCGGACGCGTGCTGGCTCTGATGCGCAGCCGCCTGAATCTTAGCACCGATGACGTCCGCGAAATCGCGCCAGCCGTGCTGCGTCACCGCATCATTTTGAATTTCGACGCGCATGCCGATGGACAGACGCCCGAGACCATCCTGACCCAGATCATCGAGCACGTCAGCGCCGCGGCCGTCCTGTGAAACCAACCCCTCTGATCGACACCGTCTTTCTGGAGAAGCTTGAGCGGCTGGCGATTCAGTGGCAGAAGTCGTTCCCGGGCCTGGTGGGCGGCCATAACATCTCGCACTTTGCCGGCCCCGGCCAGGAGTTTCTCGATCATCGCCAGTTCCATCACGGCGACGACCTGCGGGCCGTCAATTGGCGCGCCTACCTGCGCCTGGAAAAGCTATTCTTGAAGATGTTCCAGGTGGAACCCCGCATCCCCGTCCGACTTTTGCTCGATTGCAGCAACTCCATGGTCACCGGACACGTCTCAAAGTTCGACTACGCGCGGAGGCTCGCGGCCGCGCTGTGCTATGTCGGGCTGGTGCGATTGGATACCATCTGCATTCAACCGTTCGGTGCGGATCTGGGCGACTCCTTTATTTCTGGAGGCGGCCGCCACAGGTTTATTCCCGCCGTGAACTTTCTCCAGAACCTGAAGCCTTCCGGCCGTACCAACTATTTTCAAATCGCCCGCCAATTCATCTCCCGCTACCCGCAGCGCGGCCTGCTGATCATCATTTCCGATTTTTTGGACGACACCGATTGCGAGCGTCCCCTGCAATTCCTGGCGGACTTCGGCCATGAGCTGATGTTGCTGCACGTCTGGTCCGAGGAAGATCGCGAGCCGCTGTGGGAAGGCCAATTGGATCTCACCGACGCCGAAACCGGCGCGACTCTCGAAATTGGCTTCGATGCCGCCACTCGCCGCAACTATACTGCCGCCTTCGACGAGTACGCCCGCGGAATCCAACGCATCGGACTGCGCAACAGCGGCCGCTACGTAGGTATTTCCACCAGTACTGCAATTGAGGAAGCGGTATTCGGTCCGCTAGCCCGCTCCGGAGGAATTCAGTAGAGCCGGCATGTTTTTCCTCAACCTCAGCCTGCCCGAGTTCATGGCGCTGCTTGGCTCGCTCTCGGGCGTGATGGTGGCCCTGTATTTATTAGACCGTCTACGGAAGAAACACACCGTCGCCACGTTGCGATTTTTCGCCGTCTCTGAAAAGCCGCCAGTATTGAAGCATCGCCGCAAACTCCAGCAGCCCTGGTCACTGCTTCTGCAACTATTAAGCCTGCTGTTGCTCCTGCTGGCCATCGCGCAACTGAGATGGGGATCTCCGGCGCGCGCCTCTCGCGATCACGTCTTGATTCTCGACGCTTCCGCTTGGATGAACGCGCGCTCTGGTCAAGCCCGATTAATCGATCAAGCCCGCGCGGCCGCGCAAAGTTACGTCAAGCTCCTGCCTTCGAGTGACCGCGTGATGGTGGTCCGCGCCGACGTGCTGGCGACGCCGGCCACGCTATTCGAATCCGACCGCCGCAAGATCCGGCAAGCCATCGATCAGACCCAGCCGGGAGGATCGGAGCTCAATATCGGCGCTGCGCTTGAATTCGCAAAGCAAGCCCAGCGGATACGTGCGCAACAGGCCGGCGAGATCGTGTTCATCGGCGCCGGCCGCGTCTCCTCCGACGAAAATCCATCACTCGTACTGCCGGCCAATCTCCGCTTCATCTCCATTCCCGGTCCCTTCGAACATTGCGGCCTGCGCAAGGTCAGTGTGCGCAGGTCCCTCAGCGATCCGGATACCTGGGATGTTTTCGTCGCGGTGAAGAATTATGGCAACACGCCGCGATCAGTCCCCTTGGGTGTGCAGTTCGGAGGCGCGCCGGTGGGCACGCAACGGTTCAATCTCAAGCCGGGCGTCGAGGAAAACGCCGCGTTCCACTTCAAAACGCGCGCTGCCGGATGGCTCGAAGCGCGCCTGTTCACTCAGGATGCTTTTTCCCAAGACAATCGCGCCGTGCTCGAGCTGCCCGCGCGCAAGGTATTGCCAGTGGTGGTTTACTCCGCTGAACCCGAGTTGCTGCGGCCCGTGTTCACTGCTATTTCTGGAGTGCAAGCCACTTTCCAACCCATTTCCGCGTACGACCCCAAAATATCGAACGGCATCGTCCTGCTCGATCATTTCGCACCACCGTCGCCGCCCGCCACGGACAGCATCTGGATGGAGCCGCCGCCAGGGAAATCGCCCATTGCAGTTCGAAGCACGGAGCAGAATGTGAAGCTGAAACGTTGGATCGCGGATCACCCGCTCGGCGCCGGCTTGCGGACCAAGGACCTGCAGTTCTCGAGTGCTGAGGTCTTCCGTTTGGACCGCGATGACATCGCAGTGGCGGAATCCGAGGCCGGCCCGCTCATCGTCGCACGCCCTGGAAAGCCCAAGACTGTCGTGTTCGGATTTCACCCGGTGCGCTCCGGCATGAAATATGAGCTGACCACGCCGCTGCTGTTCGCCAACATCCTTCGCTGGATGGCTCCGGACATTTTTCGCTCCTGGGAATTGACAGCCGGCACCGTGGGCACCGTGGACGTCGCACTGGAATCGGAAACCGACCCATCCACCGTCCGGGTAGTCACGGAAGACGGCAAACCCGTGCCGTTTACGGTCCAGGGAAGAAATCTGCGGTTTTTTGCGGGCGCGCCCGGAATTGTTCGCGTCCTCACCGGCGATCGCGAGCTGGTTTATTCGATGACTTTGCCACAGCCCGGCGACGTACTTTGGACGCCCACCAACGCCAAACATGGCCTTCCCGGCCGTGGTCCATCCGAACCAGCTTCCCGCGACATCTGGCAATGGCTGGCAATTGCAGGCGCCCTGGGCCTGCTCGCCGATTGGATTCTGTACGGACGCAAGCGCAGCCCTGCCCCGGCTTCCACCGCTTCCCGCAGCGTGCTCTGGAGAAAAGCGTCATGACCTTCGAACGCGCGTGGGTCCTTGCGTTTCTGTTATTGCCGCCAGCTTGGATGCTGTTCGAATGGCGTCGCACTCGCCGAACGTTGGCGCTCGCTCTCAAAACACTCGCCTTCGCCGCCATCATATTGGCGCTCGCCGAACCAAAGCTCACATTGCCTGAAACCAAGATGGCCGTCGCAGTGCTGGTGGACACCTCGGCCAGCGTTTCCTCTCAGGATCTCTCACGCGCTTCCGAACTGGCCGGAACTTTGGAAAAAGCCCGCGGCCGCCATTGGATTCGTGTTCTTCCCTTTGCCCGATCCGTTCGTAATCTCGCGCCCTCGGAACAAAGCCGCGGCTTCGAATTGCAATACACCGCCGGGGAAGCCGGCCGCGCCACAGATTTGGAAGCCGCCATCAGTGAGGCCGTTACTTCACTCCCCTCCGGATTGGTGCCGCGGCTGGTTCTGATCTCCGACGGAAATGAAAACGCCGGCAGCATCACGCGCGCGGCATGGCAGGCGCAGCACCTCGGCATCCCCATCGACACTTTCCCGCTGGAGGGCCGCACCCGTCCCAACTTGCGCTTGGAATCGGTGAGTCTCCCCACTCTGGCATTTACCGGCGAGCAGTTCCCCGTCGACCTCAATGTGTCTTCGCCCAAAGCCGTATCCGGAACCGTGGAGATCAGCGCCGAAGGAAAACTGCTGGGATCGAACGGCGTGGCGCTCGAGCAGGGCAGCAACCAGATTCGCGTGCATGCCAGCTTGACCGCGGCCGGTGCTCTCAACCTTTCCGGCTTGATTCGCGCGGATAATCTGGGCGAGATTCGATTCGATCGCGCGGTCACCTTGCGGCGTCCGAAAGTGTTGTTCGTCACTCAAGATCCGGAAGGCACCGAGAAACACCTGATCGAGACTCTAGCGGCAGCCCGCTTCGATGTGGACCGCACCGGCGATCCCTCGCATGGCGTACTAACCGACTATCAACTCGTGGTCTTCAACAATCAGGATCTAGAATCGCTAGGCGTCGCAAGAAAAGACGAGATCGAAAAGTTTGTCAAGCAGGGCGGGGGATTGCTCGTCATCGCCGGAGAACGCAATACCTATAACGATTCCAAGAAAATAGAGGACGCCCTCGACCGCACCTTACCGGCGAAACTCGCCCCGCCGCGATCGCCCGAAGGTACGTCAGTCATATTGATCATCGACAAGTCCTCTTCCATGGAGGGCAAGAAGATTGAGCTCGCCAGGTTGGCCGCCATCGGCGTGGTGGAAAATCTGCGCCCCATCGATCAGGTTGGCGTTCTGATTTTCGACAATTCGTTCCAGTGGGCGGTGCCGATGCGCAGAGCCGAAGACAAATCGCTCATCAAGCGGCTGATCTCCGGCATCGTACCCGACGGCGGCACGCAGATCGCGCCCGCCCTGGCCGAAGCTTATCGCAAGGTGCTTCCGTCGCACGCCACTTTCAAGCACATTGTGCTGCTCACCGACGGGATCTCGGAAGAAGGCGACAGCCTCGATTTATCCAAGGAAGCGCTCGCTCAGCACGTCACCATTTCAACGGTTGGTCTCGGTCAAGACGTGAACCGCGCCTATCTCGAAAAGGTAGCGGTGACGGCGGGTGGCAAATCGTACTTCCTGAATGAGCCGGCCGGCCTCGAGCAGCTTCTTCTGAAGGATGTGATGGAGCACACCGGCTCAACCGCGGTTGAAAAAACGCTGAAGCCTATCGTCGCAAAAAACGTGGAGATTTTGGACGGTGTGGGTATCGACTCCGCGCCCGCGCTCAAAGGTTATATCAGGTTCATCGCAAAGCCCAGTTCAGACACGATTCTCAAGATTGACGAGAAGGACCCTCTGCTGGTGCGATGGCAATACGGGCTCGGCCGCGCCGTGGTGTTCGCCTCCGATGCCAAGAGCCGCTGGGCCGCGGATTGGGTCACTTGGAAAGGCTTCGATAAGCTTTGGACGAATGTGTTTCGCGATCTGCTGCCTCACGCGGAAGCGGGTGAGGCTCAAGCTGAGTTCGATAGCGCCTCGGGCGACCTGATCGTCAACTACGTGCTGGGAAAAGATGTTGAGGAACCGAAAACATTGCCGGGTGTGTTTGTTTTTGGCCCAAACGGCTTCCAGCATCCGCTGCCGTTAGCGAAGCTGGCTGGCAAATCATATCGCGGCAAGATTCACATCGGCCAACTCCAGGGCCTGTTCCGCATTCGTCCGCTGGACGAATCGCACGCTTTTCCCGAGGTCGGCTATTATCGCCAGGAGCAGGAGCTTTTGGACTACGGCTCCAACCAATTTCTGCTGCGGTCCATTTCGGAATTCACGGGTGGCCGCTTCAATCCATCGCCGAGGCAAGTCTTCGACGCAGCCGGCCGCTCGGAAGCATCCACGCTGCGGTTGTGGCCGGGACTGCTGGCGCTGGCAATCCTGCTGAATTTGACAGAGCTGCTAATGCGCAAGGGCCGGGCAGTAGTAGACGCATTCCGCGCGAAATCTTAGTGTAAAGGCACCGACTCCCTTACGGTCGCGGTTCAGTAAACGCTACCGAGCCGCGACCGTGAGGGAGTCGGTGCCTTTACGGTCGCTTCGGAAAGCAAATGTACGACAGTCTCAATATGGAACGTCTGCGGAAACAAATCTACCATCGTGATTTTATCGATCCGATACCCGGTGGCCAGCAGGCCCTGTAAATCACGCGCGAGCGTTGCCGGATCGCAGGATACAATCGTCAGCCGCGGCGCATGAATACGCGCCAATTCCCGCACCGCGAGTTTGCCTAACCCAGCGCGGGGTGGATCGGCGAGAATCAAATCCGGCTTCTCCGCTAGTGTGGTCAAATATTCCTCGCTGGTCTTATTCTCAGCAGTAACGTGTGGGACGTTGTGTTCCAAATCGCGAAAGGCGCTGGTGCTTGATTCCACAGCAACCACTTTTTGGAATCGTTCGGCCAGCCGCGCCGCGAACAGTCCAACTCCAGCGTAAAGGTCAACCGCCGATGCCCCTTCGGTTCCTCCAATCGCGCACTGAACCAAGCGGTCGACTAGAAAACGGTTCACCTGAAAGAACGAATTGCGGCTGACGCGGAATCCATTGTATTCGAGCGGCGCGCTGGTCCCGAGCGATTCGAACACCCGGTAAATGGACTGCGGCACGCGGTCCAGAACAGTTACCTGCATTTCCGTCTCGTTTGTAAACAACTCCACGGTCGCGCTGAGACGCCCTAGTTTCCCTTGGAGCTTCGAAATAGCGTTGTTCAACGCCGGCGAGACGATAGGGCAGTGATCGATCGCGCAAAGCTTGTGCGAACCATGCTCGAAGTAGCCAATTGCTCCATCCTGGATGTGTAGCTGCACGCGATTGCGGTACGCCCAAGGCTCACCTGTGATCGCCTCTATCTCACCATCGAATTCGATCTTGCCTACGCGCAACAACGCTTCGCGCAAGATGGACCGCTTTTGTTCCACCTGAAAAGCATAATCCGCGTGCTGGTAGTGACAGCCTCCGCAGTGCAGAAAATAGGGGCACGGCGGAGTCACACGATTGGACGAAGGCTCCAACACTTCGAGCGGCCTGCCGCGCCATAGATCATTCTTGATTCGGTCAACTTCCGCTCGCACCTTTTCTCCAGGCAAAACATACGGCGTGAAGACAACTTTACTTTCGAGACGGGACAAGCCATCGCCGCCGTAAACAAGTTTCTCAATCGTTAGATTTTCTTCGGTGGGCAAGCTGGAAGTTCACCCTACGGTAACATGGGATGGTCACGCATGAAAAAACGCGTCTTCTCCGGCGTTCAGCCGTCCGGCAATCTGCACATCGGCAACTATCTGGGAGCCTTGAAGAACTGGGTTGAAATCCAGGGCGAATACGAAAGCATCTGGGGCATCGTCGATCTACACGCCGTCACTGTCTATCAGGATCCGGCCGAGCTGCGATCGAAAGTCCTGGAAACCGCGGCGCTGTTCATGGCCGTGGGGCTTGATCCGAAGCAGTCCGCGATCATGGCGCAATCGTCGGTCCCGGAACATGCCGAACTCGCGTGGATGCTGACCTGCGTGACTCCGGTGGGCTGGCTGGAGCGCATGACGCAATACAAGGCCAAAGCGCTGGCTCAAGAAACCGTGGGTGACGGATTGCTTCAGTATCCGGTACTGATGGCCGCCGACATCCTGCTTTATCAAGCCGCTATCGTGCCTGTCGGTGACGATCAGGCGCAGCACCTGGAGCTTACGCGCGATATCGCGCAACGCTTCAATTCGCTATATGGCGAAACATTCGTGATGCCAGCGACACACTTGCCGATCGTTGGATCGCGCGTCATGGGATTGGACGAGCCGGATAAGAAAATGAGCAAGTCCACCACCGGAGCCGGCCACGCCATCGCGCTGCTGGACCCGATCGATCAGGCGCGCAAGAAGATTATGCGCGCCACCACCGACTCAAACCCGGCTGTGGATTTCGCGGCGCTGGGAGCCGGAGTGGAGAATCTGTTGAATATCTTTCAGGCCTTCAGCGGATGGACTAGCGAGAAGATGCGCGGACATTTCCATGGCATGCGTTACGGCGACCTGAAGAAGCAAGTTGCCGAAATGGTGATCGCCAACCTGGAGCCTCTGCAGAAGCGGTATCGCGAAATCATGGCTGAACCGGGGTACGTGGACAGCGTTCTGAAAGAGGGAGCGGAACGGGTTTCGCCCTTCGCCAAGTCCACCGTGCGGCTGGTGAAAGAGCGAATGGGGCTCTACACCGAAGCCTGAGATGTCCCCCTATCTTCGCCTTCTTCGCACCAACCGTAATTTCCGGCTGCTGTGGTTCGCGCAGATCATCAGCGAACAAGGCGATTGGCTGTATGCAGTAGCCGTCTATAGCTTGTTGCTGGAGTACACTGGCAGCGCCAAATCCGTCGGCCTCGCATTCGTGCTGCAGGTATTGCCGCAGTTCTTTGTATCGCCGGCAGTGGGAGTAATCAACGATAGCCTGAGCCGTAAGAAGGTGATGATCTTTGCGGACTGGTCGCGTGCAGCGATCGTATTGTGTATGCTGCTGGTGCGCGGGCCGCACCTGGTTTGGCTGCTCTATACGTTGCTCTTCATGGAAACGGTTCTGTGGGCGCTGTTCGAGCCGGGGCGCAGCGCCGTGATTCCGAATATCGCGGGTGAATCCGAGCTGATGGTCGCGAACACGCTTTCGTCCACAACCTGGTCGTTCAACTTCGCCATGGGATTTGCGGTTGGCGGGGCGTTGGCGGCCTATTTCGGCCGCGACTTCGTGTTCGTTCTGAACTCGCTCTCGTTTGTGCTCTCCGCGCTGCTGATTGGACGCATGAAGTTCAGTGAGCCGCATGCTGAGAATCGCCCGCCGTTGAGGCCTCGCGATTTCGCGGATTTCTCGCCGATCAAGGAAGGTATTGGCTATGTGTGGCGAGATCCACGGCTGCGAACTACTATCTTCGTCAAGGCTGGACTCGGACTGATGGGCGCCAACTGGGTGCTGCTTCCGATTTTCGGCGAACGGATTTTTCCGATTCATCGCGCTGGGTTTAACCAGCGGCAGGCGGGCATGCTTGGAATGAGTCTGCTGATGGCGTGCCGCGGGATTGGAGCCATCATTGGGCCCGTGATAAGTGGATACTGGGCGGCTGGAATCGAGAAGCGGATGCGGCTGGGAATTCTGTTTGGCTATCTGGCAGCGGCGGCTGGATATTTGATTTTGGGACATGCGCCTGGCCTCGCGATAGCTTGCACCGGAATCATATTAGCGCACGCTGGCGGGTCTACGTTGTGGGTATTTTCGGCGACGTTGCTGCAACTTCAGACGAATGATCGATTTCGGGGGCGTGTCTTTTCGGCTGAATGGGCGCTGAGCGTTGTGACCATGTCGCTTTCGAGTTACTCGGCGGGCGTGCTGATCGATCGGAACGTAGCGGCGACGACTGTCGCTAGCGCGACCGGCCTAGCCGTCTTGATTCCCGCCGTTCTCTGGGGGATAACGCTGGTTCGGCCTGCTTCTGACCGCCCATCCGTATCGCAACGGTGAGGATGAGCAAGCAAATGGCGATCGCGTAAAACGGTGGAGCGGAGCGCGTGGCTGAGACGATGAAGCCGGTGGCGATGCTGACTAATATCGGGAAAAGTGCGATCAGCCCGCCATGGAGGTGATTGCGGTTCATCGTCGCTCCTTCCTGTCGCGCCGTTGTACCGCGACCGAGATAAGAAACAACGCGATTAAGGCTAGGATCCACAACGCAGGCTCAGTGTCGGTAAGGAGCGCCGCCAGTTGAATTGTGAACTTCATATTCTTGCTCCATCAACAGCATGAAGCTTTTCAGTGTGTGTCTCATGAGTAAGAGGGGCCAAACTATGGGGGCGATAGTAATGGATCGAGTTGGCTATTCCTAATGGAAATCATGAGAGGGGACGGCCTCTTCGGCGACGTGGAGAGGCTCGAAGCGGGTGGCTCTTACCGTGAGAACGTTGTCGATGTTCTGCATCTCGCCTTCGATGACCAGGTAGGAATTGTTGAGGATGGTGGCGCGCTCGCGATCGAAAACGTCGGGCATGACTACGGCATTCGAGACGCCGGTTTCGTCTTCCATGCTGAGGAACACGAAGCCCTTGGCCGTGCCCGGGCGCTGCCGCACGATCACCGAACCGGCAATGCGCACCAGGCGGCCGTTGGGCGTCTTCGCAAGGTCGATGGCGCGCGTCACGCCGCGCGCGTTCATTTCCGCGCGGCGGTAGGCCATGGGGTGCTTTCCAATGGTCAGACCGGCGCCGTGGTAATCGGCCCGGAGCCGCTCCTCGGTGTTCATGGGCGCGAGCGGCGAAGGCCCGCCGCTTTCTTCGAGCGAGGCCAGCAGCGGGCCGACCGGCCGCACGGCGCGCTGCGCCTGCCAGAGCGCATCCCGGCGATGAATTCCGTTGAGAGAATTCAGCGCCCCGATTTCGGCCAGGCGGTTGATTTCGTCCTTGCGCAATTCGGGCACGCGCAGCGCAAGGTCGTCGATGCTGGTGAAAGGGCGGGCGCGCAGGATGGCGCGGGCGACTTCTTCGCGGAGACCGCGGGCATAGCGGAGTCCGAGGCGCAAAGCAGGGGCCGGGGGCCAGGGGCCAGGGG
>PMUN01000338.1:0-18553 GCA_003166875.1 Bryobacterales bacterium
TCCGGCGCGCCGATTAGCGGAGTCGCACTCGACACAACGATTAGCGCAGAAATCAGCGGCCGCAATGCGAGCATTCACTTACCTCCTCGAAATAATGAAGCTATCACAAGTGGATCCGAAGATGATTTGGGTGCCACGAAGTTGTGGGGGCCTAGCTCAAAAGACCATCGCCAGGGAAACTGGCAGTCGCACCGAAGCTGTGAACTAAAAGACGATCCCTGGTACGTACAAGCTTTCCGGCAAGCGGTGATTGAAGCTGGCGATTCGCTGCAAGACAAGCTGACGGAAATGGCATTCGAGGGGAACGTCACAGCAGCCATCTTTTTGCTAAAGGGACTGAAGCCTGAGACGTTCCGGGACCGCCTGGAACAGACGAGCCTACTCGAAATCGACCCGGAAAAACTGACGCCTCGGCAGCTTGACGTGATTGCTGAGCATTTGATTGCGAAGGCTTTAGCTGGCAAGCCGGAAGCGGCGGTGGCAGAAGCGCGGCGCCGGCTGGAAGCCGGCGAGACTGTGACCGTGGAAGCGATTGAAATCGTCGGAAGCAACCTAGTTTCAGGCAGGCTTGAAGGAACCAGCATTGTCGACGGCGGGTTGGCACGGCTCCGCTTCCCTACTTGACCTGTTCCCTCGGAAGCCACGATGTAAAGCCGTTAAGCACCGCGCATTGGTCGAGGCCATTGCCGATCCCAAAGAGATGGAAGGCCGCCGGCCTCAGGCTGTTTGCGAACAGGGGCGACTGTGGCACTATGAGCCAGCCACTCGCGGCCCGTCAACGGCGCTTCGCCCTCTCAATTTCCCGTTGCGCATCCGGCGTCACGTCCAACTGGCTTGCTGACCATTTGCGGTAGATGGCGAACAGGACGGCGAGGACGATCAGCGAAAAGAGGAAAAGAAGGGCGTGCTTCCTACTCATCATCAGCATAGTAGTTGGACTGAATGAAACGAAGCCGGGTTTGCTGGGGAGAATGTCGAGGGACTTTCACACCGCCGAAGGACACCTCGAAGCGCATTGCGGCTGTTGTAGTACCTTCCACACCGAGTGTGGTAAATGGGCATCAGGAATATGGCGCTCCACAAAAAAGGCGGCGACGGATCTCGAAGAACGGAACGTTTCTCATCGGAAGCTCCCGACCGTATGACGCTCCGGGTCCAGATGAGTATCCTTGAACCGGCTCGGATATTTCAGGCCGAACCCAAGCAACCTGTCGAATCCAATGTGAGCGATCCAGATGAGCGCCACCAGCAATGGCAAATGTCTGCCAGTGAAAAGAGAGTACCCGCCCAACACCAAAGGGCCGACATAGGTGTGGACGGTATTGTACGTCATCGCCCCGACACGAGCGTTGATGACGTTAACCGATCATTGAAAAGTCGGGTGCCAGAAAGAGCAGGGCGAACAGAAGCCAACTGAAATGGTTCCATTGATAGGCGTAGAGGCTGGCAACGAAGACGGCGGCGCCTTCGAGATGTAAGAGCGGTCTGGGGTTCATCGGTTGCGCCACTCTTCATTCTCTAATGATGGGGTGCCAACCGTCAGTCCTGCTTTACGCTAGCCACATCGAGCGAAACGGCATGGAGTTCTTCCGCCTGACCTGCGAGCAGGACTCTGGCAGGAATCGTGGCCAAGCTCAAGCACGGGTGCTACGGCGAGCGCTGGCTCAAGATCCGGAATCCGCAGTATTCGCAACGCGAGGGGCGGCGGGAGCTGTTTGAGCGAAGGTATGCCACACACGGCCCACGCTCTGAGTGACCCGCTCGGTGGGGTTCGATCCCTTGTTTACGGGCGCTACAAAATGGCGGCTCACGAGGATTGGGAGACCCTGATTGCCCGAACCGCTGCTAGCCTCTTGTGGCAGGTGACGGTCCATTGGCGGGCATCACCCCGACTCCACCTGGTATGGCCGTTCCGCCCGAGTTTCGCCGAGTGTGCCTTACTAATCGGAATGTCGTGCATCCAACGGACATTAGGCTTCGTCGCAAGCTCAGGGGCAGTCCAGCGTCGACCGGCCTAAGTGCTCGCGGGATAGAAAGTCGGCTTCGGTCCGCTGATCCACGTCGTCGCTATCGGACTCTAGTGACGGCGCTTGGCTCGGAAGATGGGACGCCACGTCGCTGAATCCACCGGTCTATTACGTCTTTCAGTTTTTCGATACCCACCGGCTTACTGATGTAGTCGTCCATGCCAGCCGCCAGACATCGCTCTCGGTCCCCTTCCATGGCGTTGGCGGTGAGTGCACAGATGGGCGTCCGGTCCGTCTTCCCTTGTTGGGTTCGGATGATCCCTGTCGCTTCGAAGCCGTCCATGCCCGGCATTTGGCAGTCCATAAAGACCAGGTCATATTTCCGGTGTGCCATCGCTTCAACCGCTTCCCGCCCGTTTGCGACGGAGTCTACGGTCAGGCCCAGTCTTTGCAGCAGGCGCACTGCGATCCGCTGGTTTATCTCGTTGTCTTCAGCCAGCAACACGCGCCTGTCGTCTTCTCCGATCTGCGATTTTTCAGCGAGGACGCCGGCGAACTTCACCGCGTCGAAGCCTGGAGCCGGAGGTCTCGAATCGATCGCGTCGACGTTGGCTTTTGGCATCCCAGGCGGCTCTATGGGACTTACCGCCGGCTGGACCTCCACTGCCGCCCGGGAGTCTAGCTTGCCGAAGTTGGCAGTGAACCAGAATCGGCTTCCTCGGCCGGGCTCGCTTTCCACCCCGATTTCACCGCCTAGTAACTCGACCAATTGCTTCGAGATGGCCAAGCCGAGCCCCGTGCCGCCATATCTGCGCGTACTCGAGCCATCCCCTTGAGTGAAACTCTGGAACAGCCGATTTTTCTGGTCTGGGAGAATCCCGATCCCGGTATCCTTCACGGTAAATCGGACCAGCACTCCACTGGTCACTTCATTCAATAATTCAACGTTCACGTGAATTCGTCCCTCCTCCGTGAACTTGATCGCATTTCCGACCAGATTCGTCAACACTTGCCGCAGTCTTCCCGGATCGCCGGCAACCGGGCGGTTCAAGCCGGGAAGAATAGTACAGACGAACTCCAGCCCCTTCGCTCGCGCTTCGAAAGCTAAGACGGACGTGGTTTCCTCTACCAGCGCTTCCACAGAAAACGGGACACGATCTATGCGTAGCTTACCGGATTCAATCTTGGCAAGATCCAGGATGTCGTTGATCAGCGTAAGCAGCGCATCGGCCGAACGCCGGATCGATTCGGCATACTCCTGCTGTTCGGCAGTCAAAGCCGTCTCCAGCAAGAAGCTTGTCATACCCACCACGCCGTTCATAGGAGTACGTATCTCGTGACTCATGTTCGCGAGGAATTGACTCTTGAGCTCCGTGGCTTCCCGCGCGGTCACCAGCGCTGAATGAAGTTCTTCGTTCTTGCGCTCCAACTGCTGCGCATATTCCTTCAATTTTCTCTCGTTACGCCTCCGAACCGTAATGTTTCGAATAATGGCGATCCACTCATCCCAGTTCAGTGTGAGCAAACGGGTTTCATAAACCGCGCCGCCTTGATGGTTGTCTATGCCAAACTCGACTATCTGCATCTCGCCCGTCTTTCGAGCCTTGTCCTGGGCGAGTCTGAATTGCAACAGCACTTCTGGAATTAGAATGTCCTGTAACCTGCGGCCCGCGAAGTTTTCCGGGGACAGGAATGGATCCGAGCTCCGGCCTCCGCTGCAGTCCAGCACGTTGCCGTCGCCGTCCAACCGAGCAAACAAGTCCGGGATTCCTTGAAATAACACTCGCAGCTCTGAGGCGGACTGATAGGCCTCGGCTTCACTTTGTTTCCGCTCGGTGATGTCGATGGTGGCCATGCGCATGCCCATCGGATAGCCCGCGCTGTCGCTGAGCAGTTGTTCATGAACCTCCACGGTTACCGTGCTGCCATCGGGGCGAACGTACTTGGTGTGGTAAGGCACCAGGGCTACCTTGCCGAACATCCTACGCTCGATCTGCTGCCAAAGGCGTTGGCGGTCCGCAGCAGGAAGCAAATCCGTGCAATGTTTTCGCACCAAGTCTCTTTTGGTCAGGCCCCGCAGCTCACACTCCCGGCGGTTGACACGCTGAATGATCCCTTGGCGATCCACTTCGAGGTATCCGATTGGAGCGGGTTCGAACCAATCGTCAACGCCTTCAGGCGCAACGGGAGCGCTGGTAGCAGCTACAGGCGCAGGCTGTTCGAAGAGCTTACGCAGGAAAGCCAACAAAAACACGGCGACGACAAATCCTAAAAACGCAGCTAGTATGAGCTGTAGTATCCCCACGAGTCGCTAATCTCTGCAAATGTAGCTATCGGCAGTTCGTGCTAAATCTCTTAATGTCAACAGCGAGACGCACCATCTTCGCAGAGGGGGTGGGGCAGATTGTAACTAGCGGTTGTTCGTTTCCCGCATAGATGACTGGTGCTGGTCGTGAATGCTCATCGCCGGAGCAGGGAGGGTTCAAACACCTCTGGCGGGTGCGGCGAAAAACTAGAGTTCTATTTCTCAGTACCAAGGGTACGGCCCTCCAACAGGCGACTTTAGAATATTCTAAGCGTTTTCGTGGATTTAGTCGTACCGGCTTCGGGTGATAACTTGCCAATAGAGGCGGAGTAAACCGTCGGAGGAGGAGATACATGACACGCATCACTAATCTGGTATGGAAGCTGAGAATCTGGAAGGACACTCGAGGACAGGACCTCATTGAGTATGCTTTGATGGCGGGTTTCGTGGCGGTTGCCGCGGGCGCTATCATGCCGGGTGTTGCTACCAGCATCAGCACGATCTTCAGGAAAATCGCCAGCACGATGACCGCTGCCGCGACCACCAGCTAACCAATTTTGGTGGATAGGCGAGCAGATGACCCTCTTCCTCGCCTATCCGCCAATCAGTTTTCCCGCACAGCTAGACAAGGTCGTGGCCCATCCCATCGCCGGAAGCCTCGCGGTAGTGTAGCGTCCGGCCGCAGTGGGGCGCGCGGTCTGGCGATTTTGAGTATCGTCACAGGCAATAAGAATGAATCGATTAGACGAAAAAGGCCTGCTGGGGAGCGCCTCCGCTGCCGATCTGAATAAGTAGCGACATGGCGCATGAAGCGATTCTCATCATCGACGACCATCCTGCCAATGTAAAGTTGGCACGTTTGCTATTGATGAATGCGGGCTACGATGTCCGCACCGCGGGTGACAGCATGGAGGCATTGGAAATACTTCGATCCTTCTCGCCGCGGCTGATTCTGATGGATATCCAACTCCCAGGGATGGACGGCCTGCAGTTGACTCGCCGCTTGAAAGATGACCCAACCAGGTGCGACTCGATTATCGTGGCATTGACCGCGTATGCGATGCGCGGCGACGAGGAAAGAGCGAAAGCCGCGGGCTGCGATGGTTACATGTGCAAGCCCATCAACACCCGCACGTTCGTGGATCAGATACGGAGTTACCTGGAGAAGTCTTCCGAACAGCCCGGCGCGGCAATACCGGAGTGTGGCGACCCGAACGACCTTCTGCGCGAACTACGAAACGGCTTCCTGGTGGAGGGCGTGGAAGCCAGCCGCCGCTATGTCGAAAACGATTGCCACGAGGGAATCGAGGCGATGCGCCGTGTGGTCCACCATTGGGCCGGTATGGGCGGCACGCTTGGCTACCCCGAGATTACCAAGCGAGCCCGGGAGCTCGACAACCTACTGGAAGCTTCATACGGCCAATGGCAGCCGGGAGTGCTCCAAGGATTCGCGGAGATTCGGGAGCTTTTCGCCCGTGGCATAAGAGACGCGGATGAGCCGGCTGTTCCGCTGGACATGGTCGAGAATCTGACCTCCAAACAGGTCGGGCTGATCGGCTTCAGCGATAGCGAGGCGGCTCGCGTTCGCGCCGCGTTCGATCAAGTCCACGCCACTGCGCGCGACCTGGGAGCGTTGTCGCAAGGTCTCGGCATGGAAGCGATGCGCGCTCACGATCTGATCATCCTGAATACTTGCACTGAGGAGGGAATCCGGTGCTGGGAATCAGTCGTAGCCCAACCGCTTCTGGAAAAACCCGTTCTGCTGATCTCCTCCAGAACCGCGCTGCTCGATTCCAAGCTGGCCCTGCTCGATCACGCTGTGGATTTCATAATCGCCCCCTGGGACTCCGAAGAATTGCTGTGCCGCGCCCGGCGGATGATCGGCCAGAGACCCAAGCCGCTGCCCGCGGCCGTGGAGCGGAACTCAAAGCCGCTGGTGGTGATCGCCGATGACGATCCGATAATTCATTCGCTTCTCGTTCCCATGCTGATTAAGCTCGGCGTGGACACCTTCTCGGTGCACGACGGCCAAGAGACGCTGGATGCAGTCCGCAAGCTGTCGCCGGATGTGCTGGTTCTGGATATCGGCATGCCCCGGATGAGCGGCATGTCGGTGTTGAGAGAGATCCGCAAAGTCCAGGGGAATCGTACGCTTCAGATCCTAATGTTCAGCGTGCGGCAACAGCAAAATGACATCGGCATGGCGTTTGCCTATGGCGCCAACGACTACGCCGTCAAGCCCTTCGACCCTGAGGACGTCACGGTGCGGGTCATGCGGCTGGTGCGGCACCTAGCAGCATCCCTTTCCCATGGAAGCTAAGGTCGCCCCTCGGAGAAAAACCCGCCTCAGTCTTACACTGCCGCAGAAGATTCAGATCGGCTTTTTTTTTGGCATAGCCCTGTATATCGGAGTCTGGAGCTTTGCGGCGTGGAGTCTGGTGCGCTGGGGCCGGGACATCGACTGGGTAATGCGCGCCAACCAGTCGCTCACCCAGGTTGAACGCGTATTGTCGAGCGTCGAAAACGCTGAGACCGGCCAGCGCGGCTACCTGCTGACGGGAAAACCGGGCTATCTAACCGACTACCAGTTGGGAGTTCGAGACACGAAACGGTTCCTGACCGAACTTCGCTCGGCTCAGGATATTTTCCCTTCTCTGCACACTCACCTGGACCTCATTGAAGAGCAAGTCCGGATAAAGTTCTCGGAAATGGCGGAGACCATCGAAGCGCGCCGCGCGGGCGATTTCGAGGGAGCCCGCAAGAAGGTGCTGGCAGGCAAGGGCAAAGCCGCCATGGACAAGATCCGCACGGCCATCAACGAAACGCGCCGCGATTCGTACGAGCTTCTGGAGAATCGCTCAGAGCAGCAAAGGCGGAGAGCTGGGGAAGCGCAGTGGCGTTTGCTGTGTGGCGCGATTCTATCTCTCATCTTGGCGCGCCTCGCCTGGTCGCGCCTGTATCAGGCCGTCCAATCTCGCGAAGTCACCCAAACGGCGCTTGAAAAATCCGCGGCCGAGCTACGCGAAAAGACCGCGCTTCTCGAAAGCCAGAATGCCGAAATTCTGAGGGCCACGCAGCTGAAAAGCGAGTTCCTCGCCAACATGAGTCACGAGCTTCGCACGCCGCTCAACAGCATCACCGGATTCAGCGAAGTATTGATCGACGGGATTCCAGGGCCCGTGAACGACGCCCAGCGTGAGTATCTCGGCGAGATTCTGGATGGTTCGCACCACCTGTTGCATCTCATCAACGATGTGCTGGACCTCGCCAAGGTGGAGTCTGGAAAGATGACCTTTCGCCCTGAAGTGGTCGATTTGGAACAAGCGATTCGTGGGACTGTGCAGATGCTGGACTTGATGGCGCAGCAGAAACAGATCCAAATCCGGCCGGAAATCGATCCCGAAGGGCGGCACGCCTTCCTGGACGAAGCCCGATTCAAGCAAGTTCTGTTCAACTTCCTATCGAACGCTTTGAAATTCACGCCTCCCAAGGGAAGGATCACGGTCCGGGTACTGGCCGAAGCGGAAAGATGGTTCCGTCTGGAGGTGCAAGATACTGGCATAGGCATCTCCCCGGAAGACCAGCAGCACTTGTTTCAAGAGTTCCACCAGCTCGACGCCGGAGTCGCCAAGCAGTTTCAGGGCGCGGGACTGGGTCTGGCGCTAACCAAACGGATCGTGGAGGCTCAAGGCGGCCGAGTCGGGCTGGAGAGTGAAGTTGGAGTAGGCAGCACGTTCTTTGCGCTCCTGCCGCGTGGGAAAACAGAAATGGCGAATCACCTTGCCTCAACTCCGAAAGCCTACCAGACCAGTCCGCGATAGCTGTAGTTCTCCAAGCTAAGCGCCTAACAATGGAGGATGTCGTCTTTGGCCCACGCGGCCTATTGGGAGACGACTTTTCCGCCCGGTGGGCTAGGTCCTTGACCGCTTGAAGGAGTGTTTTCTATAGCGGAACTTTCGGCGCGCATCCTTACAGCTAAACTGACATCTGATTTTGGTCCGTTGACGATTCATTCGTCGATTCCAGGCACGTCCCTCCTTTCGGAGTGAGGTAAGGTTTGGAATCCGGCGGGTTCCGAGGCGTTGGCGGGAGAACAGGCTGATCTCGATCTCGGCCTGATTCAGCCAACTGCCGTGTTTAGGCGTGTATGAGTCGTAAAGCGATTCCAAAGGTACCTACCGGCCATGTCCCCGTAGTTGGTAAGAGACTTCTGGCAGTGGATGTTCAGGTTGTCCATCACCAGATGAATCGCGCGCGCGGAGGGATAGCTGACCGCCAGATTGGCAATAACTTGAGCGAACTCCGCCGCCGGCCGGGTTGGTGTCGGTTTGGTGAAGTGCCGGCCGGCCTTGGGCTCAACAGCACAAAAGACATTGGCTGTGCCACAGCGCTCGTATTCGCTATCCCGTTTGGCGATCTTGCCGGGTGTCGCAGCTTGGGGCGATCGTACGTCCGTTCGCCGCTTCCTGGACCCGAAGAAATCCTAACTTACGCAGCCTTGCCGGAAGGACACGAATTGCGCACAGCCTGCGCACAATTAGGCCGGCCTGCTTTCCCCCTTTCCAGTTTGGCTAGGCATTCGCCGGCCTTCCGCTGCGCCTTCAGCTTGATCTCTTCGGCATGCCGGGCCATTCCCTCACCAACGCGGGCCCTCTTCTAATACGCGCGGCCTGGAGGCTTGCGCTTTGATGAGTACCGCCGGAAAGCACTATGGATGTAGGTACCTGCCAGGTACCTTACGGTACTCCTCGGAAAAAGTTGGAGAACCAACCCCGCGATTCAGGGAATTTTGACAGCCACGTTGACAGCCGACAGGAATGTTTCTCGTTCCCCGGCGTGTCCCTGATGGACGCATTCAAGCCGCTGAGCGATCTCCGCTGGCTCGCCCTTCCAATCAAATCCGATGCCCCTGGAACTGCCGTTAAACGTGACTGCCCGGTTGTGGGGTTCTTGGTACATGACGCGCGCATCGCTGGCAGTAAGGCCGAGCGCGGTTCGGGCCGGTGCCGGACGAAGACTGGCGCTTTCGCACACCGCTGATGCGGGCTGCATGATGGTCTTGTAAGCCGTAGCGCGCGGACCTATGGCTATGTAGTTAATAACCAGGCACGAGTGGCAACTCAAAAAAGCCTCAAGTAACCCTCGGAAACGGGTAATGGGAGTTGAATGGGAGTTGGAATTGACCTTTGCGTTTACGACCCAAGGAATGGGAGTTGGGCATAGGTGAGGCCCGGTGAAGCAATTGTGCAAGTTGCGGTTTTGACGACAAAATCATTTCGATGTACTGACCGCTTGCGCATATTACCTCGCACTACAATCTCGCGATCCTTTATCGTCGAATACGCGCTGCCGGACATCGGTCGAAGTCCGTCGTTAAACTTTACTAATGGCGCCAAGAACCCCGCCCGAAGAGCTAACCAACTGCGCGGGGGGTCTTCCGAAATCTTTGGGGGAAGAGAGTTAGCTCCAGATCATTTCAACGGTTGCGAACGAGTCGTACCGCTCTAGGCATGCTCAGCCCGAGTGCCTGCACTACTTTCAAAATGCGAGCAAAGCTGGCGCTCCCATACTCGGTCGCCTCATAGCGCTGCACCTGCTGCGGCTTGACCCCAAGGCGTCGCGCCAGGCTCTCCTGCGTCATTCCCGCAGCTATGCGTGCGCGGATCAGGGCTTTGGGCAAATCCTCGACGCCTTCGAGAAGACGAAGACATGCTTGGCGACACCTGCAAGCCGCGGAATTCAGTTTCCAATTGCCGTGGAATTCGGTGCAGAGTCGGCACCGACTAAGAACGCGCGAATGGCGCTCGCGCAAGGGGCAAGATCTGCCGATACTCAAGCGGAGGAAGTTTGATGTGTAAGGTCGGATCAGCGAATGCTAGGCCGCGACGGAATGCGCTCGGGCCCTTCCTACCCGCCAACATGCTTCGCAATAACATAACTGCGTTGTGGAGCCACAGAAGGCTCCTAAGTAGGTAATGGGGTAACCGACGCCACCGATTCGCTGTGCGGGAGACGGATATTCTCCTGCTCGGGAGGTTCGAATGGAAGCGAACGATCTGCACAGTCTTTGGCAGCGGCCCTTCGATCGGCCTCTCCTTCCGTTTGCGGGAAGGTGGCAACTACCTGGGTTCTCCGAAGACACGCAAATCCCTGCGTGGCATTTCAGCGACAGAAAGCGTCATGCGGCTTCTTGCCGATCTGAGAGCCGGCCGTGCCGATTCCGATTTCGTTTTCTCGGGACATTGCAATGGGTTCATCGATCCAGACATGTTTGATGCCGAGATCTGGAGGCCAATTGTCGAACATGCGGGACTGACTGATACAAGATTTCACGATCTGCGGCATTTCTTCGCCAGCCAGTTGATCGCCAATGGGGAGACGGCGGCGTACGTTCGAGATCAGATGGGCCACTCGAGCATCCACGTCACGTTCGATACGTACGGACACTTGTTCCCCGGCCGTGGGAAAGAGGCCAGTGAAAGGTACGAAAAATCGATGGAAGTCGCGCGCCGCAAGGCCGAGACAAGTGTTAGCAATCCGTTAGCAAATTCTGATGTCGGGAGTCGGAAGCCGGAAGCAAATAACTGATTTGGATTCTTCTTGAAACGAGACCGCGCGAACCGTGTGAGGCCCCTTGTTCCCGCGCAGAGCGGAACAGGGTGTTAGCAAAATGTTAGCAATTCATGGCTGAAGAAAAGGCAAAACGAACTGCAGCCGATTGAAAGGATTGGTTGCGGGGGATGGATTTGAACNNTATGAGCCCAACGAGCTACCAGACTGCTCCACCCCGCACTTTGATTCTAGCGCAGCGTTCAATGGCCGTCAAACTCTAACGTCAGATTGCTGCCTTCATAGCCCGGGTAAGTAATCTCGGTCCCGTCCACTTTGGCGAATGGTGTCAGCGCATGCGGCTGGGATTTGGCCGCGGTCAAGATTTCCTGCACGCCGATTCCACGCGCCACCAGCGCATCCGCGATCAACGAACGGTGGCATCGCCACGGTACCGCTTCGGCGCACATGATTGCGGTAGGCGCCTGGGAAGCCAGCTCGATCAGCTTCCCCAAATTATCCGAGAATTCTGGAGTCTGCATATAATCGGCGAACCCGCGAAATCCGGCATTGCGCCAACCTGCATTGATGGAATCGCGTCGCGGGTGGCGCAGACCGCCGAGACCAGGCATGTGGTGATACACGAGACCATCCGCCTTCAGGCTGCCTGGAAGATTCTCTCGACTAAACTGAGGATTTCGTCGCGAACGGGGAATGGTTCTGACATCCACCAGTTGACAGATGCCGTGCGCGCGCAGGATACGGATGAACTCATCGATCGGATGCGTGGAGTGCCCGATCGTAAAAATCACGTTCGCCAAGCCTCACGTTAGCAAACGCGGTCCCAGCTCTGGTAACCTGGACATCCATCGGCACGCCCCTCTTGAGATGCCCGAAAGGACGATTTCTCATGTCACATCGCTTCGCCAGACTTGACCATGCACTGCTTGTGCTGGCTCTCGCATGGGCGCCTGCTCCAGCCCTTCTGGCTCAGAGCAAGAAAACGAAACCGGCGGCCGCACAAGCTTCCGAGGGCACTCCGGCGCAGCGCATCGACGAAGAATACACCAAGTTGATCAAACAGTACCTTCAGGATCCGCGCGTCACAACAGAACTGGTGGATCACATGCCGGCGTCGGACACCGTGCCATCGCCGCTCAAATTCTTCGGGCGCATTCCTGGCACTCCGGGCGAGCTAACGTACGCCAAGGACATCAACCGCTACTACGAAGCCCTGGCAAAAGCATCGCCACGAGCGATGTTCTGGAAAATCGGCCAGACCGAGGAGGGCCGCGACCTGGTAGTTCTCGCCATCGCCGATGAAGCCACCATCCGGCAACTCGACAAGTACAAGGCTACCCTTGCGTCGCTCACCGATCCCCGAAAAACAACCGAACAACAGGCGCGCGAGCTAATCAAAACCGGCAAACCCATTTACTGGATCAACAGCGGCATACACTCGCCCGAAACAGGTGGCCCTGAAATGTTGCTTGAGCTCGCCTTCCGCCTGATGGTGGAAGAAACGCCATTCATTCAAGCCATCCGCAACAACGTCATCGTCTTTATTACGCCGGTAATCGAAGTGGACGGGCGCGAAAAACAGGTGGACACCTATTACTACGGCAAGAAGACCGGAAAACAGCGGCCACCGTTAATGTATTGGGGCAAATACGCCGCGCACGACAACAATCGCGATGGCATGGGTCAGTATCTGAAGCTCACGCAAAACATCACCAAAACCCTGCTGGAATGGCATCCCACCATTTTGCATGACCTGCATGAAGCGCAATCTTACCTCTATGTCTCCACCGGTACCGGACCATACAACAACTCGCTCGACCCAATCCAGGTGAACGAATGGTGGCTGCTCGCAGAAACCGAAATCATGGAGATGGCCAAGCGCGGAGTGCCCGGCGTGTGGACCTACGGATTCTACGACGGCTGGGTGCCGAATTATCTCTTCTGGATCGCGATGACCCACAATTCCTTCGGGCGCTTCTACGAAGTGCAGAGCTATGGTCCCGACATCGTGGAGAATCTTCGGCTCCTGCCTGCCGTGACCAGCCGCGAGTGGTTCCGGCCCAATCCGCCGCTGGCGTCCATCAAATGGGGACCACGCAACAACACCAACATCCAGGAGTCTGCACTGCTGTTCGCGCTGCATCAAGTGGCAGAAAGCCGGGAGCTGTATCTCGAGAACTACTGGATGAAGAATAAGCGGTCAGTCGAGAAAGGCAGGACCGGCCCGACCTACGCCTGGGTGATTCCCGCCGGGCAACGCCGCAGGGCGGACACGGTCGACTTCGTGAACTCGCTACGCCGCCAAGGCCTGGAGATTCACACCGCCGGTTCAAGCTTCAAAGCCGGAAGCGTGGACGTGGCGGCGGGTGATTACATTGTTCGCGCGGATCAGCCCTACCGCACCCTCGCCGACATGTATTTCAGCGTTCAGAATTATCCGCCGGCCAATCCCCGGCCCTACGATGACACGGGCTGGACCGTGCAGTTCATGCGCAATGTGAAGCTCAGTGCTATCGCTGACAAGACGATTCTCGATCAACCGATGACCCTGCTCACTTCCGATGCCAAGGCGCCCGGCAGCATTGCTGGAGCGGGCAACGTCATCGTGGTGGATCACACCACCGACAACGCCTTGATGACGTTCCGTTTCAGGAATCGCGACGTGAAGATGCTGGCGGCCGAGGACGATTTTGAAGTCATGGGCCACAGGTTTCGCGCTGGCGCGTTCATCATTCCGGATGCCGATCGCGCCAGCCTTGAGCCTTCCATCCGCGATCTGGGACTTTCGGCGATAGCGCTTTCCTCACTTCCGAATGTGAAGACGCACGAACTCGACATCCCCCGAATCGGCTACATCCACTCCTGGCAACGGACCCAGGATGAAGGCTGGACGCGCGCGGCGCTGGATTACTATGGCGTTCCGTACACCTACTTCGCGGACCAAAAACTGCGTGAGGGAAACCTGCGCGCGAAATACGATGTGATCCTCTATCCGCACGTGGGCGGCTCATCGCAATCGCACGTGAACGGGATTCCGAAAAACGGCCCGGATCCAGTGCCGTACCAAAAGTCCGACCTCACGCCGAATCTCGGCACGCTTGACCAGAGCGATGATATACGCGGCGGTATGGGTATGGATGGCTTGGCCGAACTCGCTAAGTTCGTGCAAGAAGGAGGAACGTTGATCACCGACGGGTCCAGCGCCGCACTGATGGCGGATTACGGCTTGGCGGGAACGGTCACTGTCGAACATCCCGCTCAGCTTTTCGCGCGCGGATCCATCTTGCGAGGCATTTTACACGATCAAAAAAGCCCCATCTTATATGGATTCGAGGGCAAAGATCTGCCGGTGTATTTCAATCAGGATCCCGTATTCAACGCCGGCGGCGGAGGCTTTGGCGGATTCGGAGGCGGCGCCGGCGGCGGCGCAAGCCTCGGCCAGAACGTCACACCCAATGCCGTGCCCTTACAACTTTCGCCGCTCGATCCCAGCGAAACGCCGAAAACACCGGAGCGTCCTCAAGCCGATGAAGCCGCCGACATGCGCCAGCTCGCGCGCCAATTCGGCTTTGTCGAACCAGTGCGCCCGCGCGTCGTGATGCAATTTCCGGCCAAAGAGAATGACATGCTCCTGTCGGGAACAATTTCCGGCGGCCAGGCTCTCGCGAATCGGCCGCTGGTCCTGGATGTCCCGAGCGGGAAAGGTCACATCGTGATGTTTGCGCTGCGCCCATTCTGGCGTTGGCAAACCCAGGGAACGTACTTCTTAGCCTTCAATGCAATTCTCAATTGGAATCACCTTGACGCCGGCAAACCGGAGCGAGAGCGCAACCAGCCCACTCCAACTGCGCAGGATCAGCAGTAAAGTGGGTGGCGGCAGTGCAATGGGCATGCACCGGCTCCGTGAAGACGCCGGTCCAGATATTGATTCCGTGCGACCGGCTTGTGGCGCGCGCTACGTCTATTTGCCCGCTGCTTTGCGAAGCGCCGCGACCCTGGGCGCACGGCTCTTCGGGCTGTCGAGACTGAATGAGCGCGCATCGCCAAGTTGCTCTCGAACATATTGTTCCGTCCGCGCCACAGCTTCTTCCAGCGCCTTGTCCTTTTTGACAAAGGAAATCCAGGCTATCGAATCCGCGGCAGTGTCATATTCCCACAGCCCGACGACACGCCCGCGATCGAGAATCGCATGGCTGGGCAGATCGGGGAGTTCTCCCAAAGGCTTGACGCCCTTTTCAGCGAAAACCTGCCGGTCAATGTCCTTGGCATCCAACAATCCCTTCGGATCCCGGCGAAGAAGAACAATAGAATCGATCCCGCTTGTCAGCACGTACAGCGGATCCTTGGGCACCTTGAAAGCTTCCAACTTTGCGCGGTCGCCCGGGAGCATAAGCCGATCGTCGCCCGCCGCGAGCGGCTCCAGCTTCAAAGGCTCCATTGCTGCCTTCGCCGCCTTCACGCCGAGCGCGGAGAACCATTGGAACTCCGCGATGCTGGCCGGTCCAATCCACGCAAAATATCGCCGGGCGAGCTCCGTGTAAGCCTCCTCGGTCGACAGCTTGAAATTGCGTAATGGATTGGGCCGCCAAAGCGTATATTTATAGCGTTGCTGGTCGAGACGCCCATTCACAGGGACGCGCCGGATGTCTCCTGCCACTTGCAGTTTGCCTAAAGCTACTGGAAGCGTGGTGGTAAGACCTTTCTTTTTGCCTTCGGCGCCGAGATTGCGAACCGCTTTTCCAGTAGCCTCGCGCAAACCATCCGGATCGAGCGGTTCCTTTTCAAGCGCATGAAGCACGGCATCGCAGAGCTTGTCGATCTCCTTCGGCGTGACGCCCAGCTTTTCGGCGGTCTTCATTTCACCGGGAAAACTCTGCGCCACCTTCAGCCCCAATGCGAAGTCGGACGTGGGCAGAACGTAGGTGCAACTGCGCGCACTGGGAAGCTCGTGAATTTCAGTGTTTGCGACGGCCGCGTCCACCTTTTCGCGGCTCAATCCAGCACGCGAGAACAGTGTGAGGTAGGGTCCCACGCCGCCCACGGATCGGGCCCAGCCTGCCCGCTCCAAGACCTCCGCCGCCGATTTGCCGGCCAACCCGCCGTCCAATCCTTGCCGATGCGCCCACCAAGCACGTAGTTTGGATTGATCCATAGAGTTCGTCTAGTTTATCTCAGTAGGACAAGCCTCCGGCTTGTCAAATTCGCAAGCCGGAGGCTTGCGCTACGCTGAGTAAGTCAGCATACAGTTGGAGTACCGGGTACTTACACATCAGTTTGTTGAAATACTGATGTTACTGTAACCGTGAAAAGTGTGTCTATTCCTAAGTTAATGTACAATGTTTGAGGCGTGTCCCGCGCGCCGCAACAAAGGGGTCTAAACCCCACTCATCGAAAAATAGAGCCAGAAATTACAGGGGGGAAGTTCTATCATGTTCCGCAAGTTGACGCTATTAGTAACTCTCGCCGGCTTCGCCGCCGCCTGCAGTTATGCGCAAGGCCTGACTACGAACGCTTCGAAAGACGATTGGGAAGAAGTTAACTTCGAGTACAACTCGTCAGTACTTTCCGACGGTTACCCCAGCTTGCTTCGACTTGCCGACTTGTTGCATCAGCATGCGGGTTACCGCGTCAAAGTGGAGGGCAACACCGACAATCTCGGCTCCCCGAAGTATAACGAGAAACTCGGCCTCGCTCGAGCCACTACGGTGAAGGATTTTCTGGTGAAGTACGGAGCATCCGCAAACCAGATTGAAGTGACGACGCGCGGCAAAGCGGATCCCAAATACCCCGGATACAAGGGCGGCTATAGCAAGACCGACGTGGCGCGCTGGATGAACCGCCGCGTAGTGCTCACCGTGACGGACGAGCAAGGCAGGACGGTGAGCGCAGGCGGGGCGGGCGAAGCGATTCGCGCCCTGGATCAGGGCCGTTCTCCGCGCGATTGCTGCGACGATATTCTCAAGCGCCTCGACAAACTGGACGACATCGCAAGGATGCTGCAGCAGTTGTTGGATCAAAACGCCAACCTTCGCAAGGAAGTGGACGCGCTGAAGAATCAGCAAGCGGCGTTGGAAGGCAAAGTAAACGCGCCGGCTCCGGCTACGCCAGCGCCCGCCGTACAGCCGGCAACACCCGCTGGACAAACCGCGGGAAAAACGCCTTCCTCGGGCGGTGGCGGCCAGTCGCCCTTCACGCTGCTCGGAGTTAATGTCGGTGCTGATAACCAGGGCAACTTCACTTTCACCGGCAAAGGCCGTTACTTCCAACCCTTCGCGGATCACTTCGCGCTCCAGGCGCAGGCCGAGTATCTCTACTTCAAGACTCAGCGTGAGGGAGAGCTGGATTTCGGCGTAGTGGACCGCATCGGCAATTTCCAAGCCGGCTTATTCACCAGCTTCAAGCACGTCAACATTGCCGATGCCCCAAGCGGCGGAACGCTGGGGCAGGCGGCTTTCACGGCGGATTATATTTTCAAACTCGGCCGCGTGGGCCTGTTCGCAACTAAGGGCTTCATGAACAGCGCCATCATCGGCACCAGCAACGCCACCTTCGCCACTGGCGCCACCAATGCGGATGGTACGCCGGTGATGGCCGTTGCTCCCAATATTTTTGTCCAGCGTTATCTCAGCATCATCGATCAGTATGGCGCCAGCACCACCGTTGGCCTGTGGGGCAACAATTATCTGGAAGCCAACCTCGGTTACTTGAAGAGCGCCGGAGGCGCGGACCGTCCGGGCGGAACGGTGCGCTTCGTTTTCCCATTCAAAAACCATTTCGCTTTCACGGCGGAAGGCAGCATCAACCAGACGCTAGTGGGTCCCAGCAACGATGGTCGCGCGGTTTTTGGCGTCCAGTTTGGAAATTTTATGCGGCCGAAGGATTACCAGGGCCAGACACAAGCGGTTCCCACGGATATCCCAGAGGTAAGATACAACGTTCTGTCGCGTAATCTTCACGTCGGAACATCGCCGCCGGTTGCGGATGCCGGCCCGGATCAAATCGGCGTGCCGGCAGGTGTCATCACGCTAAATGGCTCAAACTCGCATGATCCGAACGGCGAAGCGCTGACCTACAGGTGGGTTCAGGAAAGCGGGCTACACGTTACGCTGAACACGCCCACCGCGGCGATCGCAACTTTCAACGCGGCGGCCGGACAGTCCTATGCGTTCCGTTTAACCGTCACAAACACGGACAATCAATCGGCCTCCGCCATGGTCCGCGTGGTCACCGTGAAGCCGCGGAAAGTGCAGATCCTGTTCTTCATCGCCGATCCGACCAGCATCCAGAGCGGCCAATCCTCCACGCTAACCTGGAGAATCCAGGAGGCGGACTCGGCCACCATTTCGCCCAGCATCGGTGCTGTCAGCGCCGAAGGCGGCTCCATCAGCGTGGCTCCCACCAGCACGACCACATACACGCTAACTGCAAAGAACACAGGCGGCTCCGATACCGCGACGGTGACCGTTATCGTTCAGCAGCCGAAACCGCAGATTCTGGAATGCACGGCCATTCCCATGAACATCTCCCAGGGTCAATCGGCGCGGCTGTACTACAACACCGTAAACGCGAATACCGTGACCATCACGCCCAACGTCGGTTCGGTAGGCACAAACGGAAACGTCGAGGTGACTCCGGCCGCCACTACGAATTACACCATCACGGCGGCCAATACTGTTGGCACGGCAACCTGTAGCGTCTCGGTGCAGGTGAC
>PMUN01000338.1:18590-29823 GCA_003166875.1 Bryobacterales bacterium
GTAAGCATTTCGCCTGCACCTGGTTCGGTAGGATTGGTCGGAACGCAAGATGTCAATCCGACTCAGACCACCACTTACACCTTGACCGCTACGAATAGCTTCGGGACGGTAACAGCCAACGTTACGGTGAATGTCGCGGTAGCGCCCACNNTGACCTGTCTCGCGACTGGCGCCGCTCGAGTGGTGATATCGGGAGTGGGTAACGTGAATGCCAGCGGAAACCTGACCGTGAATCCGACCACCACTTCCACGTACGTCTGCGTGGCCATCAACAGCGCTGGCGCCCAAGTGGCGAAGAATTTAACAGTCCCGGTGGGCCCGGCGAGTGGTGGCGGCACTCCACCCACAGTGGTTGTTAGCGGTCCCGGATGTACGGTGAGCGGAACACTCACGGTTTGCCAGACGGCCATCCGGCAAGTGACTCTGGACCTGAGCGGATCGAGCAGCCCCACCGGCAACAATCCGCTGACATTCCTGACAGTATCGAATAACTTGAGTTCGGCTGTACTGGGATCGACGACCTCGCATCCGAGCGTGCAACTTGCGGAGTTGGCCGGCGATTATTTCTTCACCGTCACCGTAACGGACAGTAAAGGTAATTCCACTACTGTTACGGTGGATCTTAGGCTGACTACTACCAGCCCGCAAAACTAGGGGAGAAAAACTTGGGCCGCAGATGAACGCCGATGGACGCGGATAAGAGTTGTTATCTTATCCGCGTTTACCTGCGTTCATCTGCGGCCCATTACTTCATTGGGTCAGAATCGCTATCACTTAGTGCTAGTGTTCTTCTGCAGGTTCTCAATAGATGCTTTGAGCAAGCCCACAGTGTAGGCCGTGTTGTGAACTCCTAGGCTGCCATCTTTCTGCACGAAAAGGTAATTGTAAGCAGCTTCCAGTTGTGGCTGGGTCCAGGTTGCATCAATGGTGAGAGATGTTTTCGCCGTGCCCACCGGAGGCAGCAGCACCGCCAGATCGTTCAGCAGGTTCTGCACTTCGGTTTGCACGCCCAAGATCGGGCCGCCCGTGTCGTCATAGTCAAATAGCGGGAAGTCGAAAGTGGTGATGTCAGAGCCATGGCAGGTCTGGCAAGCACCGATCATTTGTTCGGCGGGAATCTTGGCAGCACCGGCGAAGCTCATCTTGAAGGTGTGGCCGCCCACTTGTCCCAGTGCCGGGTCGGTGGAGGCGGGCGCCTGCATGTGGCAAGTGACGCAAGTGTCCGTCACTACCTCGCGGTGCGCGGAGCTGGGGATGGTCTGGCCATACGTGTAGCCATTGGTCCCCATCAACATGTCGGCCTGCGGGCCTTCATGCGGTCCGAAATAGGTGCTTCCGGGAGTGGTCGCGGCATAGGTCGCGGCGTTCTCGCGAGCCTGGTGGCAGTTCATGCACAACGTGCCGAGGCCCGCGGTGGTCACTTTGGTTCCATCGGCCAGTGTGACGGGAGCTAACGTCCGGACCAGGTGCAGGTTGGTGCTGGGGTTGGTTTCGCCGTGCGGTTCGTGACAGGTCTGGCAGGCAATCGCGTCATAGGACAGATCAGCAGGTCCAACTCCGTTCATCCTGTCAATAAAGCCGTTGTTGGTGTGGCAACCGACGCATTCCGCGTTGCCGGCAGGATCGGTCGTGGTTACGGCGTGCGCGGAGTTCGTCCATTCCATGCCCTGGATGTGGCCTGGAGACTCGGAGTGGCATTGGAGGCAAGTGCCGGCGGTGTAAGTCGTGGAGACCAGACGGGGATCGCCGCCAGTGACGACGTGATTCGAGCCGGGTCCATGGCAGTTCTCGCACTGGATATTAGAGACGTTTTGCAGCGCTTTGGGCATGGCTGCAAAGTTACCGGCTACGAGATTGGTGGGAGCTACCCAGCCCAGTTGCGCCATTAAATTGCTGAATCCGCCGTTGGGATCGGTCGCATTTGTGTCATAGCCGACCGTGTGGCAACCCCAGCATTCACTTGTGTAGGGATAAGGGGTCCCGTTCACAATGGCGCCCTGGCCGTTAATGCTCCTGGTAAAGATGGTGGCATGAGCCGTATTCTGCCAGGCGTTGACCAGCGAAAATGGCGTCCCCGCCGGTCCGTTGGCGTGGCACTGCGAGCAGGCCGAAATCCCCATGTAGGTACTGCCGGTGATCATGATCGACAACGGAGCGACACCCGAGCCGCTGGTTGTAATTGTGGCATTGATGTTGTAAATCCCCGAGACATCCGCGCGCAGCAGCTTCCGGGCGGCCACCTGATAGATCAAGCGGTCAGACGGTAGGAAAACGGGCACGTTGGACCCCAGCGGGCTATCCTCCAGCGTAGCCTTTGAGCCAGTCGGTTGGCTCGCTATCGTCCAGGTGACACCGGAGATTTGCGATGCAGGAACATTGATGTCAACGTCCGCCTCCAGGTTCACGGCCTGGCCGAGGCCGACGGTGTTCAGCCCGCCGGTATGCTCGGTGGTCGCGGGCAGCTTATAATTAGTCACGTCGTCAGGAGTAACTGGCCGCGCTATAAGCTGAGCCGCCAGCGTAGTTGTAGTTTGAGCGTTTACGATTGGGGCGCACACAGCAATCATCAGGACAACGAGCGAGATCGCGATTGTGTGAGCCAAGGGAAACTTCACTTTAGAAAATATCAGCATTGATAAAACTCCTTCCCCGAAAAGGGCATTTCTCAGTGGCCAATGGCACGTACCATGCCAGCCGATAAGCCCTCTAGTTTCATCCATATCGCTCGGACAACTGGGGCTTGAGCCGCACCCGAACTGCTTGGGGGATTGGGTCTACAGCCTCACCCACCGACAGAGCATGGATGGGACAATGGCGGGAACTACAACAGGTCTACAATCTTCGGTTTGCTGGGAAGGTAGTGGATTTGCCTTAGGCCATCGCCGGCCCTTCTCAGTCAGTCACCTTGCCCGCAAAGTGCTGGTAGACGAATACTGAGTAAACACGCGCTAGCAGCATGCGTGGGATCCACCATGCCAGTCCAATGTAAAGCCCGTTGGACTTCCGCTGCGTTTGAACCAAGACCAGCCTCCGGCTCAAGGTTGGATGGCAGTACGTAGGGGAAGACAGTCGAACGTCGCGCTCATAGGGACGGACCACGATGGGTGACCTTCAGAGCCACCGGGATAACGGATTACCTGAACGAACGGGCGCGGATCGAGCTCGCGCAACGCATCGCCGGGCACCCGAACGCGACAATGGCGGAGCATCCCGGTGCCTGGCACAACGAAAACATCAGCCCCTATTCGGTAATCTGCTCTTCGGTCATTCTCTTGCGCTTGCTGAAGGAGACGAAGATGCTATTGGCGATCTCAAACGCCCAGATTTCCGGCACGACAGCATCATTCGCTGCCAGTTCTTTGAGCACCCGGCGACTGTAAGGAGTATCTTCGGTTGGATCGCCCGGAAAGCACCAAGAAATCGCAACGGAAGCATCGAGGATGAATGCCGCCATCAGCGGCGGTGTCCTTCATGCAGGAGCTTGCGTGTAATCGGCTCACCGAGCGTCAGGCGATACTTCTCGCCGAATTCGAGCATGCGGCGCACGGCTTCCTCGCGCATCGTTTGCGCGGCGTCGCCGGGTGCGGCCTGAAGGACTGCTTGCTCAGCGAGAGAGAGGAGATACTCTTCCAAAGCCATACCGCTGGCTTGGGCCCGCGCGAGAAGGCCTGCCTCGACTTCCGGCTTCAAGTGAAGGCTAACCGTCATGGAATACTCTGCTCTCTCCAGTTTACGCCAGCTTCACCCTACTCCAAAGCCGGGAAGCTGGCAAACAAGGGAAGCTAGGTGTCCGGAAGAGCTGCATTCAAAATCGGATTCAACAAGCGCCCGCCAAGCCGAATCGCACGATCAGACAGGCAACCTGTCACGCCGAATCTTCGCGGAAGAGCGCGGATCTTCGGGTTCATTCGCGGCCCGTACCCTTAGTCGCTGACCTTGCCCGCAAAGTGCCGGTAGACGAATACTGAGTAAACACCCGCTAGCAGCATGCCCGGAATCCACCACGCGAGTCCAATGTAAAGCCCGTAGGACGCTGCCGCTGCGTTTGAAACTGTCAGGCCAGCCTCCGGCTCAAGGTTAGATGGCAGCACGTAGGGAAATAGTCCGAACGTCGCGCTGGTGAGCATCCCCACCAGGTAGAGGCAGGAGGACAAGAAAGTTCCCAGGTCGCGCCGGCGCACGCTGAACACATACATCCCAACCAAGCCCGCCACCACCAGCAACGGGAATACGTAACCCCAGGGCCGCACTTCAAACTCGGTGTTGAGATTCGGCTGCAGACGGAAACTGAAAAAGGTAATGGCCGCGGTGAACGCGACCACGGCCCACCAGATCCTGTCTCCGAACTGTCGCGCTCTCCGCTGCAAATCGCCGCTGGTTTTCAGGACCACCCAGTAGCAGCCGTGAATCGCCAGCGCGACGAAGGAAGCCCCGCCAACCAGCAGCGTGTACCAATCGACAATTCCCGCATCGCGCCCTGGCTGAAGATTAGTCCACAAGGGCAGAAAGAAAAATCCGTTGCCATCCAAAGGGACGCCGCGGACAACGTTGCCCAGGGCCGCTCCATAAAGTAGGGCCAGCAAGGCGCTCGATCCGCCGAACACTAAATCCCAGAACGGCTTCCAGATTGGGCTTTCGATGTGGCTGCGCAGCTCAATGGAAATGCCTCTGAGAATCAGCAGCCACAACACCATCATCAGCGCCAGATAGAATCCGCTGAATGCCGCTGCATACAACGCTGGAAACGCGAAGTACAGAGTGCCGCCTGCGGCCAGCAACCACACCTCATTGCCGTCCCATACAGGCCCGATGGATCGCAACACCTGCTGGCGTTCCTGTTCGGTTCGCGCGACAAAGAGATGGATGATGCCGGCGCCAAGATCGAAGCCATCCAGCACTACATAGCCCGCGATCATGATCGCCACCAGGCAGAACCACACAGTTCCGATCATTGGGCGCCTCCTGCAGCGGGAATCGCCTCGATATCCGGCCCATGCTCGATTTCACGGTAAACCAGAAACAGGAACAGTATTCCAAGAAGCATGTAGAGCCCCATGAACCCGATCAACGTGAACAGTCCATTGCCCGCGGAAACTCGCGACGAAACACCTTCGGAGGTGCGCATCAAACCGTAGATCAACCACGGTTGCCGGCCCAGTTCCGCCGTCATCCAGCCCGCCGTGGTCGCGATGTAGGGAAACGGGAGGGCAAGCATCAACGCCCACAGCAGCGCCCGGTTGTTAAACAGATGAGCACGCCATAATGACCACACACAGACGAGCATTATCAAAATCAGCAGTGTTCCAATTCCGAGCATGATGTGATAGCTGAAATAAAGCAGCGGGATGTTGTCCGGCCACTGATCGCGAGGGAAATCCTTCAGCCCTTTCACCTCCGCCTGCCAACGGCGGTAGGTCAGAAAGCTTAACATCTTGGGAATAACAATCGGATTGTCCAGAGTGAGTTTGTCGGTGTCGGGTTGGCCGATGAGCACGAGCGGCGCTCCTTCACTGGTGTCGAACAGCCCTTCCATGGCAGCCAGCGTCACTGGTTGATTCTGAGCGACCATCTTGCCTTGACCGTCGCCCGTGGGGAATAGCATTGCAATGGTCGCGAGCGTGCCGGCAATCACGCCTGTCCGGACGAAAATCCGTCCGTACTCCACGCACCTCGCGGCCAGCAAATAATAGGCGCCGATAGACGCCATAACGACACTCGCTGTCACCACGGCGCCGATCATATTGTGCAGGTACTGCCAGAATATCCATGGATTCAGAACCAGCTCCCAAAAGCTTGTCAACAGTACTTGATCGTTGGGGCCAATCTTGTAGGCGGTTGGATGTTGCATCCACGCATCGGTGGCGATGATAAAGAATCCCGAGAGCCATGCGCCCGCGCAGACCAATACCGCAGAGAACCAGTGCAACCGAGGGCCTAGCCGCTTCTCGCCAAACACGAACAGTCCAAGAAAGGTCGACTCCAGAAAGAAGGAATAGACTCCCTCCATCGCCAGCGTCTGCCCAATTACGCCGCCGGCCGCCTTCGAGAAGCGCGCCCAACTGGTGCCGAACTGGAATTCCATCGGAATGCCTGTTACAACGCCCATGGCGAAGTTGATGGCGAAGATCTTCACCCAGAAACGCGCGGCCTGATTGTAATGCTCGTCGCCGGTTCTGAGCGCGACTGTCTTCAAAATAACAATCAACAACGCCAGCCCCATCGTAAGTTGTGGGAACAGGTAGTGAAACGTAATAGTGAAGGCAAAGTGTAGACGGTGTACCGCCAGCGCAGAATCCATGTCTCCTACCCATAGCAGGATTAGTACCAAACTGGTGAGCGGGGCAAGGTCCGCGCCCCTGGGTGAGGCATAATCCGCTATCCGTAACTGAGCATACAGAAAAGTCCCATGCCCACTGGAGCGGGGGACTGGCTGGACGAATGCTGCTGTACCAGAGGAGGATTATCATTCATGAACGTCAAGGTTCGCTGTCTGGGTGGTAAGAAGTTTGAAATGACGGCCCGTGCCCACAAGGTTCTGTCCGATCAGCCATTCGATAACGACGGAACGGACTCGGCCATGACGCCGCCCGAGCTGTTTCTTAGCTCGTTGGGGGCCTGCGCCGCTTATTACGCCGAGGAATATCTACGGGTGAGAGGGTTGCCGGATGAGGATCTTGAGATCCGGATCTCGGCGCTAAAGGGCGAAAAACCCGCGCGAATTGCCTCCATCCAGATAGATGTCATCGCACCGGGATTGACCCAACGGCATCGGGATGGCTTGTTGCGCGCGGTGGATGCCTGCCTGATCACGAATACTTTGCACACACCTCCGCATATGGACGTGCGGGTTGTAGCTTCAAGTGCTGCAGTGGAACAGGAAGAATTGATTCTGGTTAGCCACTAGCGCACGTACCTTTGCGTGCCGTGTTCGCACCGTCGAAAACACGGAGTGGGGCGGACCCCCTGGNNGCGGACCAGGGGGTCCGCCCCAACTATCTGGTGAACCGCAGGCTGGTCATCAACTGATTGCTGCGGAAGTCTTCGTACGCATAGAACGCCTCGGACATGGAATACCAGCGCCACTCCGTGTTCCATCGTATGTGTTTGTTCAACGGGAGCGAAAAACGCGCGAGGGGTTGGTAGTATTGCGTTGGACGGCTTCCGGATGAGGTGAACAACGATCCGCCGAACGTGAACCACTTTACAGTGACTACCGCGGTCAATGCGTGGGCGTTCTCTTTGTAGATGGAGGGCGTCGGCGTTAGAGTCTCTGGAACCAAGTACAAAATGTTCGAGCTGATAGCGGACCGCGAGTAATCCAGCAGTAGGTTGGCCCACTTGCCGCCTTTCGGCGTCCAGAACAGCGACGCCGATTCCACCTTGCTCGCGAAATCGAGCTTCACGGTGGGGTCCGGATTGTTGTTGTTGAGCAGGCTGAAGTCGCCGGCGAGGTGTAGAGAAGAAATCACATCGTAGCTGGCGCGGATATGGGCCTTCTGGTACTGCTGCAATCCAGTTCGGAAGAAAGTCTGCCCCGAGCTGGATCCTTCCGCGTCAGCAACTACTCTAAATTTCTGGCCCAGACGATAATTGACTCCGGCGATTCCAATGTTCTGCCGCAGATTGCCGGTCTCCAACATCAAACCGGACAAAGCCGGCGCGCCAAGGTCGGTATTGCCCCAGACGTACCGGTAGCCACCACGCAGAGTGAGGTGCGAAGTCACATCGTAGAAGGCATCAATCTCTTCCTCGCTATAGTTCAAGTTCAGGCGATCGGTGGCCAATTGCTGATCCGTCAGCGGCGCGGTTCCAACCAGCAGCAGGTTCTCCGCCAGCAGAGCGTTCGAAGCGTTGTGATAACGATCCGTGTTCCAGAACTCGACGATTCGCAGTCGCTTCAATGGCCGGAGTTCAACCGTCACGTTTCCGAAACTATGCGGCATATTCGCATAGCCAGTCAGAACATCTTGTCCTCCGCTGTAAAACTGGTAAAGGTCGTTCAGGAAGAAATTTCCAGCGGAAGTTTGCGTGTAGTTCACATCGGTGTGCGGACGCTCGTAGACGAATTGGCCAGTGATGGTCATCCAGGAATACGGATTGGCCGCGCCCAGCACTTTCGTATAAACCGAGTCGCTTCGGACGCGATACTGCTCCTGCATTTGATTCAATACGAGCGGCTGTCCATTGAACAGGCCGGGGACGTTCCCCGCATTGGGCTCATTATTGGAAGCACCCTGATCGTCTTTGAAGGTAGTGCCGCCCTGTTCGATGGTGACGTGATAGCGTCCCATTTCCATACGCACTCCGGCGCGGTAGTCGTTGGTCTGGTCGGAGTACAGGCTGGCCACCGCATAGTTGTTCTGATCGGTATAGAACTCCGTGATCCCGCTTCCAAACTGCGTGTTCCTTGCAAAGGCCACGTAAGGAGTAATCCATTTGCCAGGCAATAGATCGAGTTGGACATTCAAGGTCCGGATGGCGGTGTCGTAGGCGTTTTGGTTCAGCTGTACGCCCTGGCTGAGCGTTGGATCGGCGTACGAAGGCAAGAAATTGAAGTAGGCAATATTGCGATAGTCCGCGAAGAGACGATAGATCTTGTTCTTTTGTATGTCGACGCGGAGCGTGTTGTAGGGATCGCCTCCCCAGGAAGTGGCATGCACGTCGGCGCGGTCGAACAGGATTTTGGACGGATTGAGGATGGTGAAATCCGCATCCAGCAACTTAGGACCTTCGCCAAGATTCACCACGCTGCGATAGGCGTCGAAATTTCCGCCGATTCCACCCGGAATCCAACGATAACCCACCTCAAAGCTACCTTGTAGCCAGTTGTCAGTGGATGTTTGGGGAGGCGCTTCGGCCGGCTGAGCCGCTGGTTGAGCAGCCGGTTGAGCAGCCGGCTGAGCGGCTGGTGGCGTGGCCGGTTGAGCGGCTGGTGGCGTGGCCGTCTGATCGGCGGGCTTAGCTGGTTGCGGAGCCGGCGCGGCTGGCTCTTGCGCAGCCAGTGGAACAAGCAATACTAATGTCGCTAGTAGTCTCATCGCAACAGCTCTCTATCCACGTACGATCCGTGAACCTTCACATGACAGACAGTGCAGTTTTGAAACCGCGAGGTTCTGAGGTCATGGAACGCCGGCGGAACTCCACCAATTTTGGTGTTCTGCCCGGCCGGCATGGAGATGTTGGCGTGGCACTCCAGGCATACCAGGCTCTGCTCGTGACGCACCAGCATTCTTGGATTCGCCGAGCCGTGCGGTTCATGACAGGCCCCGCAGCCCTCCAGCCGCATGGGTGCATGCTCGAAAACAAACGGGCCGCGTTTATCGCTGTGGCACTGCAGGCATCCTGGTTCATTGCCGAAAGAAGTGCGCATGCTGTCCACGTTGAACGTGGCATGCGGGTTGTGGCAATCCACGCAGGACATTGCTCCCTCGGGCAGCCGATGCTTGTAAGGCCGGTTGAAGGCGGCCCATTCCGATATATGGCAGGTGGAGCAGCGCGCGTTGATCTCGGATTTCTTGTGTTCCACCAGCTTGGCGCCCGCTGTTCCATGGACGAAATGACAGGTAGTGCAGCCCACTTGATCCTTGGCGTGGCCGCTTGCTATGCGGCCACCCGGAGTGCGTTGATTCAAGTGGCAGGTAAGACAGGTGTGATCGGTTTCGACGGGCGTCAGTTTAGCTGGGTTCCGGATATCGTCGGCTGAGGCGGACTCGGCGTGTTTGGCGCCAGGCCCGTGGCACGATTCGCAGCTCTTTTTCTCCCAGCCCTTGCGGGCGCCCGTTTCGATTGCAAAATGAGGAGTTTTCTGTAGGTTGTTATAGATTTCTTCGTGGCAGGTTTTGCAAGTCTCCGAGCCGACGTAGGCCGGAGACTCGGCAGCGGCCGCGGGTATCGTGAGGCACAAGGCCAGCGCGATACCCGCAACTACGCTGCAAACTGCCTGGAGGCAACTATTGCGCATGCACCTTGTCGACATCGTATGCGGCTCCAGTGGCATGGCATGTGGCACAGCTCTCTCCCAACGAATCCGTATTCGCCAGGAAGTGGGCCGCCTCGCCCTTCGAAACGTGGCATCCGCTGCAAGCCGAGGCCGTTGCCTGCACCGGATTGATCCAGCCTTGGGGATCGATCACCTGATTCAGCCCGATCGGCAGCTTCGCCTCGCTGCTCGCGGTGTGGCACATCGCGCAGTTTTGCAGATAAGCGGCGTCTCCCGTCGGACCCATGGCTGGGTAGAGCACACCGGAAAAATCGTGCAAACTCCCGCCAAAACCTGCGATGACGAAGGGCTTGCCGCCAGCGGGCACAACATTCACGCCGTCGTGAATGCGGTGAATCATGACCGCCATGTTAATAGTTTGCGCCGTTTGGCCGGCCGGACGCTGCGAAAAGTCGGTATCGGACGGATTGTGGCACATCACGCAGTATTCAGGGTCGTTTCGCCGATTTCCGTGCAGCGTAAGATGCACGTGGCATTGATTGCAGTTGGTTTCGGCCACTACGGTCCGGCGGGGCTGCACCGGTGAGCCGTCCACGGAGAAGTAGAAGACCTGATTAGGAGTTCCGCTTTCCACTTGCTGGGCCGAGTTGGTGCCCGTCAGAATGTTCTCCAGCCGTTCGGATTCTACTCCGATGGCATATGATCCGGTGGCCTTGGCCGGAATCGCGTGCTGGAAGGTGTAGGTGCAGTTGCCGCTCGAATCACACTTTCCCTGGGTGCCATCCTCGCCCACATAGCCGGGCGTGGTGACATCGCTGCCGAAACTGGTGTAACCGTAATCGGTTGTCGGACCGGCCATGGTGAACTGCATGTCCTCCAGCGTGGGGTCGTTTAGGGCGATCGGATTGCCCTTCATGTCCTTTACTGTAAAGTCGACCACGGGCTTCTCTCCGGCCAGATGGTTGGTCACGCCCGTGATGGTTACCTTGATGCTCGTTATGAGCGTATCCGGGTTCTGCGGATATGAGGCTGCCGTGTCGCTGGCCACCACATGCGCTCCCTTGATGGAGGCGTCGAATGGCAGCTCCCCTTGAGGAATGTGGCAGTTGTGGCATTGAGTGTCGTCCGCCTGGAATCCGCCAGGATGATTCGCGCCAGTAGCGAAGTTAACATCGTCATGGCAGGCCCCGCAGGCAGCCCTGCTCGGCGTAATCAAATAAGCAGTGGCCTGCGCCGCGCCGGTAGTCTGGCTGTGGCAAACTTCGCAACGGCGGGGATCGGCGGGATCGACGA
>PMUN01000217.1 GCA_003166875.1 Bryobacterales bacterium
TAGCAAAGCGTAGCGCCACAGGCTTTGCGGACGAGGTTGGCTTGCGGCTTCGCTGTTCGCGCTGGCGGTTTCCGGGCCGCGGCCGGTATTGCGCCACAGCTCCAGCGTTTCTTGCGGAACGGGCGTCAGATCCGATTCCAGGCGGTCGGCATGGACCGCTACCATCTCCACCCGCCCGTTGGCGCGGCGGATTTCATAAAAGCCTTCGCGATTCACTTGGAATGATTGCGTCGTGGCGGCTTCCTTCAGCGAGAGTGGATGGTGGCCCTCAGGATCGATCACATCCACCGATGCGCCTTGATCCTTGGCCGAGCGCAGCTCGATAAATGAATCCACGGCCACGCTGGTGGAACGCCCCTGCTGTCCTCCCAGATATTGAGCGGTCTCTTCGACAAACGGCACAAAGGAGGCATGCAGCGGGAAATCGTTCGCAATGTTGTCAAACGTGGACGCAAACACCAGCACGCGCCCTTCGCCCACTTGTTTTTCGAGCAGCAGAGGCACTTGATTTGTTAAACGGGCGATGACACGCGACTGGCCGGGGTCCACGCGCACCACTTGGTAGAACTGAACGCCGTCCAGCTTGTTGGCTCGCCGCAGCGAGGGATGCTCGGCATCGGCTGTGGACACGATCTGGAATCGGTCGCCTTCGCGCCCTGCGTAGCTGGTTCCCTGGATGCCTTCGTTTGAAACGGGCACGTGCGCGAGAGCTGCAGACAAAGGACCCAGGGCCACTAGCAATGAGCCGCCCCCGTTGACGTAGGCACGCAAGTTGTTCTCGAGACCGGGCGGCAGCGAGCTGACATCGGAGAGCACCACGAAAGCGTATTTCGAAAGCGACTGGTTGGTGGCTTGGTCCACCGCAAGCGGCTCCAGCACAAAGCCGGCTTCAGTCACAGATTCCAGTGCCGAACGGTAGTAAAGCTCTCCTTGTTGCTGGCCGGCTGCGTGTAGAAACAGCACCGGATGCGGATCGGCGCGCTCCACGGCGAATGGAAAACGGTCGTCCTGAGGCAGAGAGTCGGCCGGTTCGATCCGGATCTCGGCTTTGTGAAATCCATAGGGCGATTCGAGCGATAGAAATTCTACACTCGCCCGGCCGCCGGCTGGAATGTCCACCGATTTGCTCTCGAGGACGCGGCCATCCAGGACCAGCGACACGGTCCGCTTGGCAGGTTCCGTTCCGATGCCTGCAATGACGGCTTGAACCTGTACCTTCTTGGGTCCATATATCTTGCCGGGCGCCGTTACGCTTTCTACCAGCCAGTTGGGCTCGCGACTGTCCGCGACCGAATGAAAGATCAGGTTGGTATCGCCGCCCAGCCGCAAATCGGCGAAGGANNGCCAGTTCGCCATAGGAGCTGCGTTCGTCGGAGGGCTGAATGGATTGAATGGCGGCCTTGAGCTGATCCGCCTCTTCCACCGGCTGCGTCAGCATGTGTATGTGCGAGCCGACCTCCAGCACCTGGCCGCGCTCCCCGGCGTTGAGATTTGAAACAGCGGTCAAAGCTTCCCGTTTTGCGCGCGCTAGATGATCGCCGTAGCGCATGCTGAAGGAATTGTCCACCGCGATTAGCAGCATTTTGCGAGAGCTAGAGCTGGCTGCGGATCGCGTAACGAACGGGTTGGCGAACGCCAGCGCTAACAGCAACAACAGAGCCACGCGCAGCGACAGCAGCAAAAGATAGCGGAGCCGNNGCCGGTGCTTGATGGAGCTTTGAGTGCGCCGCTCGAAGAACATCAGAGAGCTGAACGGATGTGGAGTGCTGCGGTACTGGCGCAGCAGGTGAATCCAAAATGGCAGGCCGATGACCGCCAATCCCGCCAGAAACCATGGCGCCAGAAAGCCCACCTATAACCTCCCCTTGCGAATCAGGAAATACTCGCGCATCGCGTCATCCAGCGGTCGGTCCGTACGGAGCAGAAAATAGTCGATATTGTGGGCGCGCGCTTTTTTCTTCAGCGCATCCACGTGCGCGTCGATCCTCGGCCCATATTCTTCGCGCGCGTATTCGGGCGAAACATCCAACGCGTCTTTGGTTTCCATGTCCACCAGCAGAACCGGTTCGTTCAACGTGGGCCGGATCTCTTCTGGATCGAGGACGTGAAATAGGACCAGATCGTTGCCGTGGAAGCGCAGCGGCGCGATGGTGTCGATCACCACTTGCGGTTGTTCGTAGAAATCCGAGAGCACCACGACAATGCCGCGCCGGCGGTGGAACTGCTGGAAATGAATAAACGGTTTCGCGAAATCGGTTCGCGTTCCGAGCTCGGCTTTCTCTATGGCATGAGCCACGCGCATGAACTGGCCCTGCCGCGTGGAAGGCTGTACGTAGTTGCGGACGTCGTCGTCAAAGACAATCACGCCTGCGGCATCGCGCTGCTGATTCGCCAGATATGCCAGCGAAACGGCGAGGAAGCGCGCATAGTCCAGCTTGGTGATTCCATGCGACGAATATCCCATGGAGGCACTTGAATCTACCATCAAGGTGAGCTGGCTGTTGGTTTCTCCGCGATAGCGCTTCAGGTAAGCACGCTCGGTACGCGCATAGACGTTCCAATCCACGTGGCGCAGATCGTCACCGGGCGTGTAGGCGCGATATTCGGCGAACTCCTGGCTGAATCCGAAATCGGGCGAGCGATGCAGGCCGGCCACAAATCCATCCACCACAGTTTTCGCCACCAGGTCGAGGCTCGAGATCTCGGCGAGAAGCGCCGGATTGATGAAGCGGGTTGGAGTGCGGGGGTGCATCTAACGACCGTTTCTCGTTTCTCGTTTCTCGTTTCTCGTTGTCACCATTGTGCGTACTAGCTGTTTTCTCTCTTCTTCGTCGTTCATTCACGCTCCCTCCCGGTCGCGGCTCGGTAACGCAGGGCGTCCGGTGACCAGGAACGAGAAACGAGAAACGAGAAACGAGAAACGTCTTTCACTTCGGCTCCGTTTTCCATTCCAACAGGCGCTTGAGGATCGCGTCTGAATCGAGCCGCTCCGATTCGGCGTGGAAATTCAGGAGAATGCGATGGCGCAGGATCGGGGCGGCCAAGACGCGGATGTCTTCGTAGGTCACGTGGTAACGGTTGCGCATCAAAGACCGCGCTTTCGCGGCCAAGACCATGAACTGAGCGGCTCGAACGCTGGCGCCGAAATTCACGTAGTTCTTAACGAAATCGGGGGCGCTCGAGTCGTTGGGCCGCGTCGCGCGAACCAGCTCCACGGCGTAGCGCGCCACCGAATCCGCAATCGGAACCATACGGACCAATTGCTGGAAGTCCAGAATCTCCTCCGGGTTGGTCACGGTATCCACCTGCGCAACAGCTGTGGTAGTCGTGAGATCCACCACTTTCACTTCGTCCTCGGCCGACAAATAATCCAGGATGGTGTTGAATAGAAACCGGTCCAGTTGCGCTTCGGGCAGCGGATAGGTTCCCTCCAGCTCGATCGGATTCTGGGTAGCGAGCACAAAGAACGGCGCATTTATTTTGTATTGATGGCCGCGCACCGTGCAGGACAGCTCCTGCATGGCTTCGAGCAGCGCCGATTGTGTCTTAGGAGGCGTGCGGTTGATCTCATCAGCCAGCAGGACATTGGAAAATATCGGGCCGGGAACAAAGGTCCAGGTGCGATGGCCGGTGGTGGTGTCCTCTTCGATGATGTCGGTTCCGGTGATGTCGGAAGGCATCAGGTCGGGCGTAAACTGGATGCGCTTGAAAACCAGGCCGAGCGTCTGCGCCAGCGTGCGGACCAGCAGCGTCTTGGCTGTTCCAGGCAAGCCGGTGATCAGACAGTGGCCGCCCACGAAGAGCGAAATCAACACCTGCTCGATCACCTCTTCCTGTCCGATAATCGCTTTATGGACTTCCCGCACGATGCTGTTGCGGACCTCCTGGAAACGGTCAATCCGTTCCTTGAGTTCCGCCGAGCCGGCAATGGTTGTGCTTGGAGTGGACATTTTATTTTGAGATTTCTAAAAGTAATCTTTGCGCCGGCTTGTAGCCCGGAGCCGCTTCGAGAGACTGCAGCACCTGATCGCGCGCATCATCAATTCGGTTGGCCTTGCGCAACGCGTTGGCCAACTCGAAATGCGCCCCGGCTTGATCCAGCGGCTTGGTGGCGAGTACGGCCTGGTATTCGCGAATCGCGCCCGGCAGGTTGTTCTGCGCGAGCCACAAGTCGCCCAATCGCTTGTGCAATTCCGGATCTTCGGGATAAATGTAGTTTAGACGATCCAGCGTGGCCGCCGCCTTTTTGGGATCGCCTGCTTCTTCCTGATACTTGGCCAGCCGCTTGATCAGAAGCGGGCTCCGGCCGCCCTCCTGGCTGTACGTCTCCAGTTCCTTGCGAGCCGCCGTTTTGTCGCCCTTGGCTTCGTACGCGTCCGCCATTAATTCATAGACGCTTCCCGGTTCGACATAGTCAGGATAAAAATCGCGAATAACCGCGCCTTCGCGGATCACATCGTCATACTTCTTGGCGCGCAGATCCCCGACTGTGATTTTCAACTGTTTCTTCCATTCGTCGAAGTGGTCTACCGTATTCTTGGTCTGCGCCTCGATCCACGCCAGGAACTGCTTGTCGAATTCCTCACTGGACATGCCGAGATTGTTGCGGATCGCGTCCGGCGTGGACTCCAGTTTGGCGTACGAATGGATCATATCCAAAAGCTTCCCGTAGCCCCACTTCTCGGCGATGTAATTGCAGATCTTGCCGGCTTGATAATAGGAGACCACCACTTGCGCCGGATAGCTGGGCCGAATAAAGCCACGGTCGAGTTCAGCCACAGGCAATAGCTTCTTGGCGTGAATGGCGGTGACGACTTCCGGATCCAAGCGATCGCCCCAATCCGGCGAGGCTGCGGTTTCTTCGTAAACGGCCAAGCCTTCGGTGAACCAGCGCGGGACGCGATGATTGGTGGCCTGCAGCACGAACACGTGGCTCAGCTCATGCCACATCGTGCTGGCCCAATGAAAGGTGCCGGGCGGACGTCCGGAAGGGCTGTCCATCGCGACCACGGAACCGAACGTAACGCCCAAGGCTCCCAGACCCGGCATGCCCATGGTGCGGACGGCGAAATCTTCATGGTCCGGATAAACTTCCAGTTGCACCGGCCCTTTTAACTTCAATTGATATTTCTTCTCGTAGGTGGCAATGCAGCGCTTGAGCTCGGACTCGATATATGGACGGAGCAGTTCCGCTTCCTTCTTGTTGAGCTTGAGAATCGTGTTGCTGGTTTCGTACGTGACGAAATTCTTGTAGCTGTCCAGCAATCGGAGCGTGTTCACGGTTTCCGCGTTCTTGTATCCCGAGTCGTAACACTGCTCGAGTTGTGCTCTGGCCTCTTGCTCCTCGCCGAGCCGCATTAGTTGGATTCCCAACTGCGCCCGCGCTTCCCAAAGACGCGGATTCAAATCCAGCGCCTTGCGATAGAAGGTGATGCCTTCCCGGTAGCGGCGATTCAGCACGAAGAAATGGCCGGCCGTGGAATACGCTTCGCCATACACCGGGTTGATCTTGAGGATGCGATCCATCCACGGCGACTCTTTCTTGTCGTCCAGCCAATCGATTGTGGCGTGAATTGCCATCGCGTCCAGCGATTCCGCATCTATGGCCAGCGCATTATCGGCCTCCTTCGCGGCGCGCTCCGGAGTGTTGTCTTCGAGCGCCAGATAGGCCAGCAGCTCATGCGCTTCGGCCATTTTCGGATCGAGCTCGGCGGCGCGGGTGGCGAAATGGACCGCCGCGCTGCCGAAGCCTTCCGCTGCGACTAGGGCCAGGCCCAGGCTCGCGCCGGCGTCGTTTTCTTTAATTTCCAGAGCTTCTTCGAACAGGCCCTTGGCTTCGTCTTTGTTAAAGCGCTCCAGGAACAGGCGGCCCCAGCGGACGCGGATTTCCACGCTCTTGGGATGTTGCTTCAGCGCTTCGCGAAATTGATCGTTGGCTTCTTGATACTGTTCCAGGCTCCATAAGCCTTCGGCGCGGAGATAAGGGTCGGAGGCACCGGCCAGCCGTGCGAAACAGGTACGCGCTTCGGGCAGCTTGCCGTGATGGCGGAGAGTGCGGCAGTCGTCGAGTTTCTGGGCCGCCAGCGGGAAAACTATTAGGCCACAGATGGACACGGATAAACACAGATTTCTTATCCGTGTGCATCCGTGTTTATCCGTGGCTAAGATTTTCACTTGTCCAGCTCCGCTTGGGTCTTGGCTAGCTCCAGCAGCAATGCTTGCAGTTGCTTCTTGTACTCGTCAGGTGGAGTCGCGACCTTTTGGTATTTCAGGGTGTCGATTTGCTGCTCCAGCTCTTCGCGATGGGCTAGCAGCGCTTTTTTCTCGGGCGTGTTCGCGGCGGCCTTGGTTGCTCCAATGTGAAGCATCGCGATCTGGGATGCTACCCGGCCCTCGCCATTTTCGGGCGACGGTTTGTGCGTGCCGTCCGATTGGCCGGTATCTTCCAGAGTGGGATGCTCCGTCGCCAGCCGCTTTTGGGTTTCGTAAAACTGCGACGTCTTCTGTTCCGCGTAGACGAATGCTTCTAGCGCCGAGACGGTCTCGTTCTTGTCGGTATCGGCGGCCGGGTCGCGGAGCGCCTCCACCCAGTAGCGCGCGAAGATGGTGGCATTTTTTTCCGATCCGCTCTTGGTAGCAGTGATGACGGCACGATTCGGTTTTTCAAGCACGGCGCGTGACCCGCCACTCGCGCTAGTCATGTTCACCACCAGTTGGCGGCCAGCGGGGATGCGGTCCAGCATGGTCGCGAGTTCAATGGCCGAAAGATCGGGGCCCGGCAAGTTGATTTTGTAATCGACGCCGTCGTAGCTGCCGTGGCCGATCAGCATCAGCACGAATGCGTCGCCGGGTTTGGCCTCCTTCGCGATCCCCGCCAATACGTTCTGCACTTGGGCTTTGGTAGCTTGAGGACCGTAGAGCGTCTGCACCTTGGGGTCCGGATTGCCCGCGCGGATCAGTTTGTCGATCTCCTGGGCTTGAGAAGCAAATCGCTGCTCGTATTCCGGTTCACCGCCCAAGCCCGCGACGGTGACGTAGAACGTGGCGGCATGCAGACTAACCGCCAGGCCAAGCATCAAGATGTAGCGCACGCACCTATGCGTGACGCTCATACCACACCCCACCTGCGCCGCAGCAGCCATTCAGTGCAACACAGCAGCAACGCCAGGAAAAATACGATCGGCATGTCCCACAGATCTTTGGTCTCGCGCACCGTGATGCCGGCATCGGAATAGGAGATGTCGTCACCTAATTTGCTCGCTTCGCTCGGCCGATAATAACGCCCGCCGGTCTGAGAAGAGAGCTTCTCTAACAATTCGCGATTCTGCTCCAGATGGAAATTCTCGGCAACACCGTTCTCACGCCGTAGCGTAACCACGTCGCGTCCCAATTCCTGTTGGCCGCGACGCGCCGTGATCTCGGCCACGTAGGAACCGGCGCGACTCGCATCCCAATCGGCCGTATATACGCCCTGCTCGATCGGATCGGGGTGCAGATCCACAGTTTGCGCCGCACCATCCGGTTCCAGAATGCGCGCTTCCACTTGCGCATCGCTGGTCGGGAGGTAAGTGGTGTCGCGAACCTCGGCGCGCAGACGCACATGGCCGTCGTCGTAAAGTGTCGGGTGCGGCGTTGATGCCACCACGCGGTTCGGTGTATCGGAAACCAGCCAGCGCAGCAACTGTCGCCAGAACATTTCGTGGCTCATATCTTCCACCGGTTGCAGCATCTGCCAACGCCAATCGCCGCCGGTGGCGAACACCGCCGTGCGGCCGCGGCCGTATTTTTCGGTAATCAGCAACGGAAGCTTGTGACCGGAAGCGGTCATTTCGGCCAGCACCAGCGCGCCCGGCTTTGGATTACCGGCTTCTTGAAAATTCATCAGGTACGGCAGCTTCTTCCAACGGGCGACATTCGAATCCGGATTCTCCTCGATACGGCAAATCAGGCTATCGCGACCGGCCGGGGTCAATTCCGCAGTGGCGGGCTCGCGGTGGAATGTGTTCTTGTGATTCGGCAGGTGAACGGGCAGCAAATCCGCGAAAGGCTCTTTATCGTAGCCGCCATCGGCGAGCGATGTGCGGCCACCCAGGAAGAGCAAACCCCCGCCCCGGCGATCCACGAATTGTTGGATTAAGTCCTGCTGAGCAGTGGTGAAGTAGTTAACCTCCACGCTGCCCAGGATCAATCCCTGAAACCCGAACAGGTCCTCCACTTTGGTCGGGAACCCTGCCTTCAGGAAATCAACGTTGGAATCGGGCGCGAACTGTGCATAAACCTTGTTCTGAGTCGTTCGCAGGACGCTGTCCACTTCAATGTTCTTGTCATCCTCCACCGCACGGCGGAGGAATTTGTAGTCCCAGCGCGGCTCGCCCTCCATATAGAGGATGCGGGGCTTCGCAGAGTCCACATTCAGCACCCGTGTCTGCCGGTTGTTGCTCTGATTGCCTTCGCCGGGGAGTGGGTCGATCGCGAAATCGAGGTTCTTCACTCCCGCATCGCCCGCGTTGAACAACACCGATTCGGTCTGCACTGCGCCGTCTCCCTTAAACGTGACGTCTCGGCTGGCGAGAACCTTGCCACCGCTTTCGCGAACCACCAAATGGCCCTTCCCGCCCCCAAATCCGCGCTGGTGGAAACTCACCTGTGCTTCCAGCCGCGACTTTGCGAGCGACCGCGCCGGCAACTGGACGTCGGAAACCTCCACGTCCCGCGCCATTTGCTCCCGCCCGAATCCTACAGTGTGGATCGGAATGCGCTGGCGCTTGATTTCGGAGATCGTGTCCAAGTCGATGCCGCCGGTGTTGTCGGAGCCGTCGCTCAAAAGGACCACCGCGCCGATGGGAAGAGTCGCGGAGTCAGCTAGAACTTCCTTTAAGTTTTCGCCGATGTGAGTTGCCGGAGCGGTGGCGTTCAACTGATCCAGCTTTTCGATTCGCTCCACATGCTCGCCAAGTCGATAAAGTCGAACTTGAAATTTAGACCGCAAGCTATTCATAAGACCACTATTAAGCGTCTTAAGAACCTGATCTTTCCTGGATTGGCCGTCTTCCTGCGTTGCCATGCTGCGGCTGTCGTCAATCACCACAGCAACAATGTTCTGCTGGGGCCGAAGAGTCGCAATGCTGACTGCTGGTTGCCAAAGTAGGAAAATCAAAAGGCAGACCAGCACTGTTTCGAGCAGCCACACTACCGCCGTCCGGACTCCCCGCATGGAAGGAGCCATCGCACTGCGCCGGCTCCAAATCACCCAACCGAGGCCGGCCGCTGCTGCCAATATCGCGAGGATCAGCAGCCAGAGCGGCCATTGGGCCAGCAGTACAAATGTTCCTTTCGCGAAGACCGTGCGTGGATATTTGAAAAGGAACTCGAACATCGGATGGTGGACTCTTCCCGGCTCCTTAGTAACTCACTGCATTAAATGACGTAGCGAAAGCCGTCCGGTAACGCATCGCAAGAAGCCAGAACTGGCTTAAGAATAACATGCCCTCATTCATTGGTGTCTTTCAAGGCTGGCCGGGTTACAGGAAAAAACCCGTTTCTCGTTTCTCGTTTCTCGTTGGGCACGATCGCACCTAACGAGAAACGAGAAACGTGTTTTCCCCTCCCTGCTCCATACTGCCGTTGGACTACGCAGCAGCCCCATTGGCTCCGGATCGGATGCAATCGCGCGATGAGTATGATTCAATAGGAAATAACTCTTAGTACTCATGCCCAACCTGGGATTCAAGTTTCGCAGAGACATTCGGGCCCTGAACCGGCGCGCCCGGGAATTGCGAATGATCTTCAAGGGAGTTGCGTCCACCGATCATCCGGTGATGGCTCACATCATTCCCATNNCTGCTGCATCCGCAACTGGACCAGTTGATTTCGCATGTCCGCCGGCGCGGCATCATCGCCGGTATGATCACCAACGGCTACCTGCTGACAGCGCAACGTGTCCAGCAACTGAACGACGCGGGTCTGGATCACATGCAGATCAGCATCGACAACGTGATGCCGGACGACGTGTCCAAGAAGAGCCTGAAGGTTCTGGATAAAAAGCTGCAGATTCTGGCCGAGCACGCGCTTTTTCACGTGAACATCAATTCCGTGCTAGGCGGCGGCATTCACAATCCGGACGACGCGCTGGTAGTGGGCAAGCGCGCTTTGGAGCTGGGGTTTACTTCGACCGTGGGGATCATTCACGATGACGGCGGGCAACTGAAGCCCATCGGCGAGCGCGAGCGTTCCGTCTTTCTGGCGATGAAGGAGTTCGAGAAAAAGAACTTCTCGCAGATCAATTATTTCCAGAACAACATTGCCCACGGCAAGCCCAGCAATTGGCGCTGCCGCGCGGGCGCGCGCTATCTGTACATTTGCGAAGACGGCCTGGTCCACTATTGTTCGCAGCAACGCGGTTTTCCAGCGAAGCCTCTAGCTGAATACACCGTGGCGGACATCCGTCGCGAGTACCTGACGCAAAAAGATTGCGCACCGTTTTGCACAGTGTCCTGCGTGCACCAGATTTCCTACATGGATTTCTGGCGCGACCCGCAGACCATTCCGAGCACGGCGCCGGATACGTCAGCATCGTTGGTGCAAATCCAGTCCAACGGCCGGTAACTCTCTATAGCACTGGCAGCAGCACGGAATTGCTCGACACTCCCGCGAGTTCGACGGCCACCGGTTGATTGCCCGCGGTCAGTCCTTCGGGAACCTCGGCATTGACTTGATAGAGGCCCACAAAACCGGGCGCAAGGCCGCTGAAACTGACGATCGCTTTCGTTCCGCCTATCGTGACCACGGGAGTGGCAACGGTCGACTGGCCATTGCCAGGCTCGCCGTCAGCAGGCGGTGACAACACGGCCCCTAGGCCAGTGCAGTAGATTAGAACGGTCTCTCCGGGCTTGGCGGGATGCGCAGAATCCGCCAGTTGAAAATTGGCGTGCAGAATAGCACCGAACGTGTTGCCTCCAACGTTGTAATTGAAAATGCCTGGCTGTGCGGCTAGAACCGGCACGGAGATGGACGCGCTGGTTGTCCCATTATTCACCACAGCGATATTCGCGGTCGGTCCACTTGCCACCTCCCAGGGAACCTGGAAGTTGATCTGTTGCTGGCCGTTCACGTTGTCGACGGCGAACAGCGCGACGGGTTGACTATTAACCATTAACGAATCGGTGAGGAACGTTGCCGGAAGCGGCAGCGATGAAGTAAGGTTGATCCCCGTACTTGAAGTCAAATTGGTGCCGAACGCCGTGGCAATTTCGCCAGGAACAGCTCCGCCTCCTACAAAACTCGCGCCGTTCACCACCGCCGTGACTGCGGGAACGGAAGTGAGAACCAACTTAAAGACCGTGCCGTGCGAGTTGGAGCCCCCGGAGGTGGTCCCGTAGAAGTTTCCGTCAGTGCCCTGGATCAACGCGCTTGGCGTGCGTCCGTCGGCACAAGCTGCCTGGGAACAAAAATTGTAGACCGTCGTCAGAGTGCCCCCTAACGTGATGCTGAAGATCATGCCGGCCTGGTGGGACCCACAAAAATACGGACTGATGCCGTATAAGTTTCCGTCCGAGGCTTGAATCAGCTTCCCCGGATTGCAACCATAACCGAAGCTATACAAGGTGGTCAACATGCCATCCGAAGTGATCTTGAAGATCGTGCCGTAACCGTTGGCCCCGCCCGTGGACGTGGTCCCGTAGAAATTTCCATCGGTGGCTTGAATCGGTCCGGCGATCGGGCTGATGCCGCCATTCGAGCTTGAGAGGAAGCTGTAAAGCGTGGTCTCCGTGCCCCCCAAAGTAGCTCGAAACACCGTGCCGCATCCGACGACTAATTGAATAGAGTCTGCGCAGGTGCCGGTTCCGCCTTGTGAGGTCGTCCCGTAGAGGTTCCCGTCGCGAGCTTGAATTAGGCCACCTTGAGGGCTGCCGCCATCAGCTTGCGAAGTCTGGCCGAAGATGTACAGCGGCGTGAGCGTGCCCGCCAGGGTCAGTTTGAAGATCCAGCCGGCGAAGGTGGTGAAGCCCTTCGCAGTTGTCCCCAGTCCATTTATGGTTGTCCCATAAAAGTTTCCATCGGTAGCTTGAACCAGACCGGCGGCGGGTGCGCCTTCCGTATCCGTGAAAGTGTGCACTGTTGTTAGAGCGCCCGCCGGTGTGATTTTGAAGATAGTTCCATTTCGAGCAGTCCCCACATTGCCGGGCGTCAGTCCATAGAAATTTCCGTCCGTAGCTTGAATCAGGCCGCCAATGGGCTCGATATTGGACGCTGCGCCGAAGCTGTACATTGCGGTGAGCACACCCGCCGGGGTGATTTTGAAGAAAGTGCCACCATGGTTTGCTCCACCGGAATCGGTGGTTCCGTAAAAGTTTCCATCGTTTCCCTCGATGAGCGCGTTCGGGAAGCTCGTGTTGGTTCCGTTGAAACTCGCCAGAGTGGTGAGAGTCTGAGCCTGGGCGGCGACGGCCGTTGCGGTACAAAGCAGAAGAAGAGCGCTGTTTAGTTTGCCCACGTTACCCTCCAAATCGTAGCTCTCTCAATGGGAGGCGTAGAGCGCCCGGAAACACCCTCACGAGACTGCCGACGAGCGTGTTATTGCACGGGTAGCAGCACAGAATTGCTGGACGCTCCGGCAACTTCGACAACCACTGGCAGATCGCCCGCGGCGAGTCCTTCGGGAACTTCGGCGTTGATTTGATAGAGGCCCACAAATCCGGGCGCGAGCCCGCTGAAGCTGACGATCGCCTTCGTGCCGCCGATCGTTACGATTGGAGTGGCGATCATCGGCTGACCTTTGCCAGGCTCGCCATCTACGGGCGGCGACGACACCGCGCCAAGACCGGTGCAATAGATAAGCACCGTTTCTCCCGGTTTTGCCGGATGCGCTGTATCAGCCAGTTGAAAATCGGCGTGCAGAATCGCGCCGAAAGTTTGGCCTCCCGCGCTGTAATTGAAAATTCCGGGTTGCGCCGCGAGCACAGCAACCGAAATGGAAGCTCCGACCGTACTGCCGTTCGATACCGCGATGGTCGCGTTTGGCCCGCTCGCGACTTCCCATGGCACTTGAAAATTAATCTGCTGTTGACCGTTAACGTTGTCCACGGCAAACAGCGCAACCTTCTTATTGTTGACGATCAACGAATCGTCCAAGAATGTGCTCGGAAGTGGAAGACCGGACGTGAGATTGATACCGGTGGCCGCCGTCATATTGGTTCCGAACGCGGTGGCGATTTCGCCCGGAACCACGCCGCCTCCCGCAAAGCTCGCTCCATTCACCACCGCTGAGACCACCGGAGCGATCGCGCCGCCGATCCAGATCCAGGTATCGCTTAGATCCTGGCCGGTTGGGTCTGATCCGCCGAATAGTACGACTTGGTCGCGAGCCGAGTCGTAAGCCATGGCGTGGTTGTGCCGCGCCGGCGGGCTGGTTTGGGGGGACTCCTGGGTCCAATTGGAGCCGTCCCATATCCAAGTGTCGTTGATATTGCCTGAGAACAACACCACCTGGCCACGCGTGGAATCGTAAGCCATGGCGTGACCCGATCGCGTACCCGGGCTGGTCTGCGGAAACTTCTGTGTCCAGTTCGAGCCGTCCCATACCCATGTGTCATTCAGACCCGCCGAAACGAAACCACCGAACAAGACTACCTGCCCATGGGCTGCGTCGTATACCATGGCGGCACCGGTTCGCGCGCTAGGGCTACTCTGCGGAGATTTCTGGGTCCAGTTCGTGCCGTCCCATACCCACGTGTCGCCCCATCTGGTTCCAGCCACGAATGGTGGACCCGCGGGAGGCTCGCTGTAGCCTCCGAACAAAACCACTTGCTGGTGGGCGGCATCGTAAGCCATGACGCAATAGCCTCGAGCAGGCGGGCTGGTTTGTGGTGATTTCTGGGTCCAATTGGTCCCATCCCAAGCCCATGTATCTCCGAGATTGGTGTTGAAGCCGAGCGCTCCCCCGAACAAAACAACTTGACTTTGTGTGGAATCGTAAGCCATGCCGAAAGCGTATCGAGAGCGCGGGCTGGTTTGCGGGGACTTTTGATTCCAATTGGTCCCGTCCCAGATCCACGTGTCACCGAAGAAGTTGCCAACTCGAGGGTCCGTGTTACCTGGAGACACTCCCCCGAATAAGACCACTTGGCCGTGGGCGGCGTCGTAGACTATCGAATGCAAATCACGCGCGGACGGGCTAGCCGGCGGAGATTCCTGCGTCCAGTTGCCGGCAGTCTGCGCGAGCGACATTGCCGTCAACAACGGAAGGATCAGCACGCCGGGCAAACTGACGCGGCGTGAACGAGCGAACTCCACGATTTTGTTCATTATTCATTGCTCCTTGCGA
>PMUN01000482.1:0-3947 GCA_003166875.1 Bryobacterales bacterium
GTTTCTGGTTTCTGGTGGCTGGTTGCTGGTTGCTGGTTTCTGTGGTGGGCTGGGGGCTTGTGGTATAAGAAATTTTGTTTGGAATTTTGAAACTTGAAGCATTGATTCTCTTCTTTGCTTCTGTCTCCGCATTCGCCCAAGGCGGACCGCCCTACTACACCAACGATCCAGGCACGCCCGGCAATCTCAATTGGGAAATCAATCTCGGCTACATGCCGTTCTTCTACAGCAACCAGTCCGTCTCTCACATTCCCGACGTGGACATCAATTTCGGAATTGGCGATCGGATCCAGCTCACTTACGAAAACGCCTGGTTGCGAGTGCGGGATCCCATGTCCGCGGCTAAATTTGGCGCCGGGCAATCCAACCCGGGCGTGAAATGGCGTTTCTACGACGCCGGAGACGACGGCCTCAGCATCTCGATTTTCCCGCAGCTCTTCCTCAACAACCCCGACAACGCCGTCCGCCGCGGGATCACTCCCGCCAGCGACACTTTTCTGCTGCCCATCGAATTCCACAAGAAATTCGGCCCCGTCGATGTGAATTACGAAGGCGGTTACCAGTTCGTCCACAAAGGACCGGACGGCTGGATCAGCGGCTTGGTGGTGGGTCACGATTTCACTCACAAGCTGGAGGGGGACATAGAGTTCTACAACACAGGCACCTTCCATCCGAACGAAAACCAGCCCACCATTGACGTGGGGGCCCGCTACAAGATCCATCGGCCGGTGATCCTGCTATTGATGGCCGGACGGAGCCTTGAGCCTAGCCGTCCCAATCAATCCCGTTTCGTCGGTTATTTCGGGCTTCAGTTCCTGTTCCCGCCCAAGTCGTATAAAATCGATTGACCGCCGGCTCAGAATTCCCAGGCCGGGGCTGGCTGGAATTCTGGCTGCGTGAAAAGGACACCGGCGCGAACCATTCGCAGACGGTTTGACAGATTTAGTCCACCACGACAATCAGATTTTGCGGCCGGACTCTCGAACCAATCGGTACGCTGCCTAAGACCGCTGACGGATGTTTCATACCGCAATCCTGGGAGCGTGCGAGGTTGCATCCCAGGCCGCACTGCGATTCTCGCTTGTAGTTCAGAACCGCCTGGCGGTTTTCGGGCCGATTGGGACAGATAGAGCATCTTCGTCCGCATTGCTTGTACCCCTCGCAGCATTGCGTTCGCACCATCGTAAGCGTTGATATAGATTCGTCCATTGTGCCGCACCGCAACTGGCCGGATGGCGGTCGTTTGACGAGTAAGCAGGTCAAATTCCAAAGGCGCAAAATGATTGGATTTGAAAGGTTTGGGTTTCGACTCGGCGGCTTGATCTGGGGGGACCGCAAGGGGACCGGGTCTAATCACCCAAGAGAGGCTGATTCAGCACGCGTTTCGGGCCGCTTGGGCGGATAGCGGTAAACCGGCGATTGAGAAGTGGCCTCCGCACGGTCGGGCACGAAGGAGAGTAGGCCGTTTTTCGGCCAAGTGACCTCGCAGTTCCGCGATTCGTAAGCGCTAGCCCACAAGGCGCGGATAGTTGGGCCAACATATAGCTCTGTTAGAATGAACTGGGATTGGAGCATTACGCGGATCCTGCTCACTTTGGTTTTGGCTATTGTTCCCGCGGCCGGCCAGATTTCGCTCGTAAGTCTCCTCAATGCGAGCCGTCCCGGCAACGATTTTCAAATCGGCGACCGCTTCGAGATTGTGATCACCGCCGCACCCAACCAGCGCGTCAGCGTCAGAACGTCCAGGCAGGGGCACACGGACTGGAGTCCCGTCGTTGGCATGACCGATAGCACGGGCCGCTGGTCCACGGGCGGGCAGTTCGAGAGGAGAGACTTTGGAAGTTGGGGAGAGATCTGGACTGTGGGAGGCAAACTCGCTAGTCCCGTTATTCAATTCTCGGTGAACGCGCCTTGCCTGCCGAGCGGACGAAACCAAGTATTTATGAGCGGCCCTAACATGATCCTCAACTGCGAGACAACCGAGGGAACCCAGACGTTTCGAACGCCGGGCCTCTCGGATTCTTTTCGGACACCTGATGGCAGGTTGGTTAATGGGCGCGCAAGCGAGCAGACGCAAGAACAATACTACAGCGAGCTGCTGCAATACTTCATGGCAAACGGGATGGGTACAACCCCAGTTGCCCTCCAATCGTCGCGAGGCGGCGGGCTGGGAGACGAAACCGCAGATTTAATTGGTAAGCTCATTGGCGTCAATGCACTAAACGAAGACGAAACTCGGAACTTGCTGGCCATCGTCCGTGCCGCTTTTGAAAAGTCCGAAAACATCCAGCCAACGGGCAAGGAACCGTTGAGAACGCTGCTATTGCTTCGCCACCTAGCCGACATCACCGACCCGGGCAACTTAAAGCGGGAAATCGACGAAACGATCGCGTACTTCCAAGCCCGATGAACCAGGCACGCCAACCCAACAACACGCAGCGCTCATCTCGATTGCCGTCTCAATAAAGTCACGAAACGGCGCAGCATTTACTAATCCATCCGGACGTATAGTCGTCGCACGATCGGGCACGAAGGAGCGTAGGGCGTCCCGCGGACGAGTGGTCTTCTGGACCTGCTCTCTACAATCGAATAACTAGCGTATCAACGGGAGCACTCGCGCCCTGAGCTCCTGCAGAAATAGGTCCTGCTTTGTGAACACGGCAAAATGACCGGCCCCGTCAATTGTGGCGAAGGCTTTGCGAGGAGCATGCAGCGAATTCAGGTAGGTTTTGGCCAGACTCGTCGGTGTGGTGAAATCCTCGGCGCCCTGGATAACGAACATGGGCACGGCGAATTCACCTCCGAGAAGCTTTGGGTCGAGCACGGAGGTCTGGGGGACGAGCTGCTCAGCGCTCACGTTCTGTCCTTCAAACCAGTCGTTGATGTCGGCCAACGTATACCCGGGCGCGGCTAGCGCGAACCCCATCATGGATGCAATAAATGCGTCCGCTCCTTCAAACAGATTCGCCCACTTACGTTGGACCCCGAAGCCCTTTCCGTCCTTATATGGCGGAGGCCCAACTTCATGGAGTTCCTGAAGAGCCCGAGAATTGCCTTCGCGGGAGGCCCTCTCAACCAAAGCTCGGTATGCGACGGCGTAGTTTCGTGGAGGATCGGCAACCTGACCAGTACCCACGAATGCATAGAAAAGTTCAGGCCGCGCCTTCACCATGAAAACTCCCAGGATGGAGCCCCAGGAATGCCCGACGAGAACGATTTTGTCCTTCTGCAACTTCTTCGACAGCAGTTCCGCAAGTTCGACGCCATCCTGAGCCATCCGCTCGATGGTGATGGTCGATGCGGCCGCCGCCCCGTTTCGCCCGAAGGTTCTTCCGGCGCCCCGTTGGTCCCATTGAACGACGGTGAAATACTTCATCCAGGTGCGAAAGCCGGCGTACCCCCAGGGATTGGTCGCATCACCGGGTCCTCCATGTAAGAGCAGCAGCACCGGGTTCTTGCGGTCTTCGCCACGAATTGTGATCCACTGCTCGAGTCCACCGATCTTGACATAATTCGCTTCGTCGATTCCGTTGGGAGTGGTCACCGCATAGTCCCGCGCGTTGCGGGCGCGCAAGAACTTCAGCGCAGGCTCCAGTTTCTGGAATTCGCCGGCTTCCGATCGCCCGGACGGTGCTTCCTGGGCGCTCAATGAGCCGAGTGCGGCGCAGCAAATGAACACCAGGGCGGCGGAGCGCCAGGTCATGGAAGGATCGACAATCATAGCAATGGTTAATACAGGCTGAGAGTCGTACGGTTACACAGAAATTGATCCGATTGCGTGACCCCACAACCGACTTGGATGAGGCTCACATTCATGGTATCGCCATTCGGGCATCAAGCCGTTCCTACGCAAAGTAGAATAGGTGTGTGCCCGGGCCCATTGAAATCGTTCCCGCTCTGCCAGCATCGAATCTTCCGCCCGATGGCAGCGTGAATATTCCGCTCAA
>PMUN01000482.1:3994-9684 GCA_003166875.1 Bryobacterales bacterium
GGCGGCCGCGGACCAGGGGGTCCGCCTATAGTAGACCCAGGAGGAAAAACAAAAAACAGGGATGGGGGTCGTTTTTCGGCCCACTTGGTAGAGGTGTACTTGGGTGTTTTTTCCCAGGTGTATTTCTGATAAAGCTTGAGGTGGCCGGCATCCCGCTGCTACGAATTGAGTCCGCTAACGCTCGACGTTTTGTGGGGTGTTTCGAGCAGCGGGAAGCCTTGGTTCCAGAGACGAATGCTCAGATGACGTCTGGTTCCAGACTCTACTATAGGCCTTTTGGAGGGACCAAGCCAGCCTGCCAAAAATTCATACAGGAGGTTTCCTTTTATGTCCGATGTCCCAGGTTCTTTTGGCTCCGAGCCTGAAGTGGGCAGCTTTCGTCGCTATCGACTGGGCAGATAAAAAGCATTGCTGGAAATTACTGGCTGCCGGCTGTGAAACGCCCGAAGAAGGCACGCTCGAAAATACTCCCGAAGCCTTGTCGATGTGGGCAGCCAATCTGCAGGAACGTTTCGGTGGCCGTCCCATCGCGGTGGGACTGGAGCAATCGCGCGGGTCATTGGTATATGCGCTGTGCCAGTACCCGCATCTGGTTTTGTACCCAATTCATTCCACCACCTCAGCTCGCTATCGGCAGGCATTTTTCCCTTCCGGTTCCAAGGACGATCCGGTCGACACCACGCTGCTGCTGGAACTGCTCACCCGTCATCGCGACCGTTTGCGCCGGCTCGATCCGGAAACTCCCGAAACCCGGCTGCTGCAAATGCTGGTCGAACAACGCAGAAAACTAGTGGACGAACGGACTCGCTACAGTAACCAACTCACCGCCTGGCTGAAGATGTATTTCCCGCAGGTGCTGATCTGGATCGACAATATCGATTGTCCTATGGGTTGCGATCTGCTGGAGCGCTGGCCCAGTCTGGAACAGCTCCAGCGTATCAATCCGGCCAAGTTGCGCGATTTCTTCACCACTCACAACTGCCGTTCGGCGCAACGGATTCAGGAAAGGATCGACTCCATTTATCAGGCTATCCCGGCCGTGCAGGATACAGCCTTACTGGAGGCCGGGCCCGCCAGCGCGCAGGCGTTAGCGCAGATTATCCAGGCCCTCAACTCCGCCATTGCCGATTTTGACCACCGCATTGAATCGGGTGCCAACAACCATCCCGAGGCGCCGCTATTTATAGGATTGCCCGGAGCTGGCCCAGCACTCCGGCCACGCTTGATCGCCGCCTTCGGCACCCAACGCCAGCGTTATCAGAACGCCGGGGAGGTGCAGTCCTACGCCGGCATCGCTCCCGTGACCGAGCGCAGCGGGGGCAGTCAGTGGATCCACTTTCGCCGGGCTTGCCCCAGGTTTCTGCGGCAACCTTTCACGAGTTCGCCAGCCACTCTATCCGCAAGTCCACTTGGGCTCGCGCCTACTATCGAAGCCAGCGGGATCTCGGCAAGTCTCACCATGCCGCGGTCCGGGCCTTGGCTTTCAAATGGATTCGCGTTCTATATGCCTGCTGGCGGGACCGTCAACCCTACGATGAGGCAACCTATGCTCGCAGCTTGGAAAAGCGGAATTCCCCGCTGGCCAAGCTGACCACCCCCCTCCAGTGGAGCGACGTCGCTGGTTTTAAAAAACTTACTCCGAAAACCACTTGACGGAATAACTCAGATGACCCCACTTTGCATTCGTTCAGCTGTGGTCTTGCAGCAGGTCCACGATTTCGTGGTAGCCCTTGTCATTGGCGAGTTGAACTAGCGATCGGCCGTCGGGGTGACGGACGGTGATGTCGGCGCCGTGTTCGAGCAGCACTCGCACAGCGGCGGTTTTTCCGCGATCCACCATGCGGACGAGAGGCGTTTGGTAGTCCTCTGGTTTAGGATCGCGAGAGAGGCATTCGGCGAAGGGACGGTTGAGCGCAGCGGGGTCGCGAGCGAGGACGTCGGGGACGCGATCCAGCCGGTCGAGGTCGAGCGCATCAAAAAGACAGATTGGCCCCTCGCTCAGCAGCATTTCACGCATCTCCGCTTGGTCAAAGAAATCAGCCCATCCTAGCGGGGTGGCATCGTAAAATGGCTCGCGGACGGCTAACGACGCTCCGCGCTGCATCAGAAGCTTGACCGTCTCCTGGCGGTTCCCGCCGGCGGCGCTATGCAGGGCCGCGATCTCATCGATGTAATTTGGATCGAAGCCCAAATCGAGAACCAGCCGCACCGCTTCTTTGCGTCCGGTGCTTGTGGCCTTCAGGACCATTGATTTGGGAGCCCGCTCGCGAAGATCCGGTGCGTGTTGCAGCATGACGCGGGCACCTGTTTCATCCCCGGCTAGACAGAGCGACGTGAATCGTTCCACGTCGTTCAGTTCGGTCGTGGGCGCGCCGGATTCTTCCAGTAAGCGCGCGATTTCAAGATGCCCCCGCTCCATAGCGTGGCGCCAGGGCGTTTTCCCTTGGAACTTTTCATCGGCTCTCGCTCCGTGGGCCAGCAGAAGCTTCGCGCGATCCAGGTGCCCATAGCGAGCCGCCTGAGAGAGCTCGCGCCCCAGCAGCGTAATGACGCCCTTTTCCGTTCTAACTTTCGCATCCGGCTTCAGGCCGTAACGCAGCAGGATTTCGAGCGACGCGGCTGCGTTGATCCAGAGCGCTTGTTCGTCGGCTGGATCGGCGCCACGCAAGAGCAGCAGCTCGGCCATCTCACGCCACTGCGGATGAGGCGGCTGGTTGACTAATCCTGTAGAGCCGCCGCCGAAGAGGCCGGTCAGCGCGGTGAAGCGGCGCGCGCGATCGCTTCCCGGAGGATCATTGTGTTTGAGGGTGTACGCGTTGGGGTCGGCTCCGCGATCCAGAAGGAGCTTTGCTACGCGATAGGTGGAGTGGCTGGGCTGGATTGGTTTGACGCGAGAGTAACAGGCGTGGAGGAGCGGCGCCCAACCGAGTGGTCCGGGGCGGTTGATGAGATCGGGGTCGTCAGCCAGAAATGCTTCGACGGCGGCTGCGTTGCCGGCCGTTGCGGCGGCCCAGATGTTGGCCTCGGCCAGTTCCGGATGGTTAGCCAACATTTCATGTGCACGGGCATGAAATGAGCGGTGATCATAATGTGGATCGTCGTAGCACAGGCAAGCAATCAAGACAAACTGGTTCGCTAATTCCTGGTTGGACGATTGAACGGCGATCTTCAATTGGGGCCAATTCTCGAATCCGGCTTCGCGCGCGACCACGAGCTGGCAATCCGTCAGACGCGGTTTTGCGGTGCAGAGCTGCTGATCGGAAAATCCGCTGTATTGCGGGTGAACGGATCTAATGCGCGCGAGTGTTTCGGCGTGACCGGAGCGCCATTTCCTCTGCAGGGTCTTGGCTTGCTTTTTCAGGTTCTCGAGCGAGGGATTGGCTGGTAACGAAGTGGTCATGACAACTTCCTCTCTAGTGCCCGATCGCTCGCATGGTCAGGTGAGAAAGGACAGTCGTTATGTCCGAAAACTCTAGGCAACGTTCAGGCGGGCTTGGCCCTTTCCGCGAGCTGGGGGCATCCTGAAATGCTCCAGGTCCAAGATAGCGGATGGGATTTCGTGGCGTCAAGCATGGATCAGTGGTGTCAATTAGGCTTGGGCAGATGGATGAAAGGGTTCACCACCCGGACTGTGCCATAAAGCCGGTCGTGCTGAAGATCCTCGGTGAGGATTTCCGCCAATCCGTAGTGTTCCGCGTATGCCCAGAGATGCGCGTCGAACCAGCTCAACTGGTAGGCGGCATAGCCGCGAATGGCAGTTCGCAGGATCGCCTCATTTGGNNCGAAGAATTTCCGTGGCAATCTTCTGCTTACTGGGAAAGCGGCTATCGAATCGATATACCAGAACGTTGGTATCAACTAGAGCGGCCACGGCCGTAGAGATCCTCTCTTCTCCAGCCTCTGTCGTGAGATCGCTTGGCTCCGGGTGCCGACGGGCGTTTGCGATGGCGTTTCGTGGCCTGGTCGAAGATGCGGAGTTTCGAATCCCGATCTTCGGGCGTGGCCTGCTTCCCGGCGGGAATCACCCGAATCACGTCTCCAGCGGGCGCCCACTCGATTTGGTCGCCTGGACGGATGCTGTAGCGGTCCGCAATCGCTTTTGGGACAGTGACTTGGTACTTGGATGTGACCTTGGCCATTTAGAATCCTCAATCGCACCCTTACTATAGCAAGGATAGAATCCTTGTTCAATATCGGTTTCCCCGTATCCGAAGCTATTTGGGGATAAATGTCCCTCCTGCTAAACTAGCATTTGGCTGCACCGCTCAAATCCGCGTCCCCGCCGGGCGACGTTTCGCTATCGCGGCTGGTTAGCGAAATTGCCAACGCTCCCGCGGTTCGCGAGGCGCTGCAGTGCTTTGCGCGCGATAAGCAGCGCACCACTGAACAACAACTCCAGCTCTGCCGTGTTTCCGCGCCTACCTTTTTCGAACAGAAGCGTGCCGAATGGGTATTGGCCCAATTCAAAGCGCTGGGCGCGGTGGCGCGCATTGACCGCGGCGGCAATGTTATCGCCCACCCGGTGGAGAATCGCGAAGGTCCTTACGTGGCGCTGACCGCGCACCTCGATACCGTGCTGGCGCCACGCAACACCGAGGAAGTTTCCATCGATCCCGACGGCCGGCTGCACGGTCCGGGAGTGTCCGACAATGGCGCAGGCCTCGCAGCGTTGCTCGCGATCGCACGCGTTATTCCGATGCTGGATGGGTACGAGGAGTTATTCCACCGGCTGGTATTTGTCGCGAATGTCGGCGAGGAGGGCGAAGGCAATCTGAGCGGGATGCGCTATCTGTGCCGCCAATCCAGCACCGGCAGCCGCATCCAGGCATTTCTGATTCTGGATGGGCCCAATACCGATCACATCACTTCGCAGGCTCTAGCCAGCCGCCGCTTCGATGTGACCATCACCGGTCCGGGCGGCCATAGCTGGAGCGACTACGGTCTCGCAAATCCCGTGCATGCTCTGGCGCGAGCCATCACCATGTTCAGCGAACAGCGTTTGCCGGGCAACGGCAGCCCGCGATCGTCTTACAACTTCGGGATCATCGAAGGCGGCTCCAGCATCAACTCCATTCCGTCGCAGGCACGCACCAAGGTGGACATACGGTCCGAGAGCGCAGCGAAGCTGGAGGAAATCTCGGCTCTGTTGACCACGTGCGTGGAGAAAGCGCTCGAATTCGAAAACGATCGGGCCATTGGAGGAAAGGTCAACGCCAAGATCAAGGAAATCGGATCGCGCCCCGGCGGCAGGCTGCCGGACGACGCACCGATCCTGCAGTACGTGCGCGCTGTGGACGCCCATCTCGGTATACGCTCGCACCTGGACTGCGCATCCACGGATGCCAACATTCCACTCTCGATCGGGCTGCCGGCCATTTCCATCGGCGCAGGCGGTCAGGGCGGGGGCGCGCACACTGCGCAAGAGTGGTTTCATCCGGAAGGCCGTGAATTTGGCCTGAAGCGGATTTTGCTCACGCTATTGCTCCTGCTGCGCGATCTGGATGGCCGGCGTCCCGAAGTCCTCCGAATGGCCGGGAACGGCTCCCGGAACGGGGGATGAGCGGCCGAAAACTCGCCGGCGAAAAACCCTCCGGATGGACGGTTGATCTCAGTCTCATCGCGGTGGCGCTGATCTGGGGCGCCACCTTCATTCTGGTCAAACAAGCGTTGGCCGGAGTTTCCACGCTGCT
>PMUN01000482.1:9720-13844 GCA_003166875.1 Bryobacterales bacterium
TTCATCACCGGTCTCTACATCCCGCTAGTGCCGCTATTCAGCAGCCTGATCTATAAAAAACTTCCCAAGGTGTCCGAAATAATGGGTGTGCTGGCGGCGTTTACGGGCATGGCGCTGATGACCATTCAAAAGAGCTTTTTCGATATTGGCCTGGGCGACCTGCTGGTGGCTGGATGCGCGGTAGCCTATGCGTTTCACATCCTGGTGCTGGGCCGGTTCGCCGGATCAGCGAACCTGGGAGTCCTTATAGTGGTACAAATAGCAACCGCGGCAGGGCTCAGTTGCGGAACGTTTTGGTGGGCCGAGCCGGTCCATATCCAGTGGAGCGCGGGCTTGTGGGTCGCGCTGCTAGTGACAAGCTTGCTGGCCACTGCGTTGGCTTTCGCGGTACAAACCTGGGCCCAGCGCTACAGCAGCCCCACGCGAACGGCCTTGATTTTCTCCATGGAGCCGCTGTTCGCCTGGGCGACATCTTATGTCGTCGCCGGCGAGGTGCTTTCCAGGCGCGCGGCTTTCGGAGGCGTCCTGATTCTGGCCGGGATACTGATGGTGGAACTCAAACCGATTCCAGGTTTCTCGTTTCTCGTTTCTCGTTTCTCGTTGCTGAAGAGGACTGGGGACCGGTGAGGGCGCCAACCAGAAACCAGGAACCAGAAACCAGAAACGGGTATTATAGGTATAGGTCCGGGTCTATCAGAAAGGCAAAAGGTTTACGATGCGGTGGTTCAAGATCATGCGACAGCAGAAACTGCTGTCTTTGAGTCTCCTGCTGGTTACGCTTTCCATCGGGATTGTGATCGGCACTCTGATCAATACAGGAGTGCGCGCCAACCGTGGGGGTCAAAACATCGCACCCGATGCATCGCCGCTGGTGGTCCCGAACCCGGTGCAGCTCGGAAATGAGTTCACCAAACTGGCGAAGAAGCTCGAACCGTCCGTAGTGTACATCACTGCCGACTTCACACAGAAGGTAGCCGCTGAGAATCCGCATAAGCGCGGTGATCAGCAAACACCCGATTCAGGCGACGATGGCATGGACCTGTTCCGGCACTTTTTCCGCGGCGGACCAACCGGCGACCTTCCCCAGCGGCCTTTTCGCCAGGAACAATCCGGCACCGGATTTGTGGTGGATAAGAACGGATACATCATCACTAATAATCACGTGATCGCCAAAGTGGACCACATCAAAGTGAAACTCCACAACGGCGACACAGGCGAGTATCGGGCCAGAGTGGTGGGCTTCGATTCGGAAACCGATTTGGCGGTGATCAAGATCGATCCCAGAGGTCCGCTGGTGCCGGTGACGATTGGCAATTCGGACGCGGTGCAAGTGGGCGACTGGGCGGTGGCCATCGGTTCCCCGTTCGGCCTGGATGCCTCGGTGACGGCGGGTATCGTCAGCGCGCTGGGCCGCGATATCGGGGGTGGAGCGATGCAGCTACAGCGCTTCATACAGACTGATGCCGCCATCAATCCCGGCAACAGCGGTGGTCCTCTGCTCAACATTCGCGGCGAAGTGATTGGCGTAAATACGATGATCGCTACGCAAAGTGGTGGTTATCAGGGCATCGGATTCGCGTTGCCCATCAACATGGTGGCGCGCGTTTATAACGACGTGATCCGCACCGGCCGCGTCACGCGCGGTTCCATTGGAGTGCAATGGCAAAAAGCCGACAATAAACCGGAGCTGTTCCGCGCACTCGGTTCGAAGCCAGGTGTCCTGGTCAACGTTGTCAAGAAAGACGGCCCTGCCGACAAAGCCGGGATCAAGGTGGAGGATATCATCACCGCCATGAACGGCACCCCGGTGAAAGACGGTGACGACCTGGTGGCGCGCGTGGCCGATACGCCCATCGGCACATCGGTTTCGCTCACCGTGGATCGCGACGGCAAGACCATGGATTTCAAAGTTACGATCATGGATCGGGCCGAGGTTTGGGCCGAAGTTTTGAAGGACGATCCGCGGTTTGAGGATTCACGTCCCGATCCCGAGGATCCCGGCAAGCCGGAAACGACGCAGCAATACAAGTTCGGCATGAAGCTCCACGCGCTTACCGACGCCGAGCGGACTGCGATGGGTCTGGAAGGCAAGGGAGGCCTGGTGATTCGCAGCGTAGACCCCGGTTCATTCGCCGAAGACATCGGACTGTTTGAGAAGGACGTGATTCTCGCGATCAACCGCAAGCCGGTGAGCACAGTGGAAGACGTCGTCAAAATCCAGAGCTCACTCAAAGCTGGCGACGCGGTTGCGTTCCACGTTATGCGAGCAACCCCCGGCGTTCGCGGTCACGCGCCGCAATGGACCAGTTTCTTCGTGCCCGGGACGTTGCCGCCGCAGTAAAGACCGTTCTTCGGTTAAACAGTTCATCGGTTATTCGGTTCGTGGAACGGGGCGTTATTTCCAGTTCAGAAGGCGGGCGGTGATTCTGCGGCTGCGGATTCGAAGCCTGCGGTTGCGATTGATCCTCAAAGTGCTGAGCACCACGAAAGCAAACAACGCCAGCAGGCCGATCAGCACTGCGAGATCCGCGGCCAAGGATGTCATGCTCCTAGTGTGGCAGTCGCTCAAAGCTGGACATAGAGGTACTTCCGCTTAATCCAACGTTGGATTGTGTCCTAGGGCAATCGGCCCTTCATCGTAAGCCAGGGGACCGGCTGAGATATAATGCTCCCCATCCAAACTGCTATGGGACAGGCCGTACAAACCGCGCCGGCAGTCATCCTCGACTCACAGGAAGCCGCGCTTCCCGAATGGAGCCTGCTCAAACGCATCGTCTTCCGATTCGTGTGCTCCTACCTCATGCTCTACAACCTGCCCATGATGGGGCATGTGAATTTGCTGGAAGCGATTCCCGGAGTGCCGTGGCTGTCCGAGAAATATATTCGCGTCTGGCACGCGATTGTGCCGTGGGTAGCGATTCACGTTTTCAACTTGACTGGACCGGTGACGGTCTATCCGGCCGGGAACGGCAGCGGAGATACAACGCTGGATTATGTGGAGGATCTTTGCCTGGTTGTTGTGGCGCTAATCGGCACGATCATTTGGTCGCTGATTAATTTTAAGCGCAGGGATTACCGGCGAATTCATTTCTATTTGCGCGTGTATGTGCGCTACGCGCTTTCCTTCACACTGTTCGGCTATGGTTTCGCGAAAGTGTTTCCCACGCAGTTCATTTTCCCCACGCTCGGCCGGCTGGTGGAACCGCTGGGCGAATTCTCACCCATGGGCCTGCTGTGGAACTTCATGGGTTACTCAACAGCGTATATCATCTTTTCCGGATTGGCCGAGGTCACCGGTGCCACTCTGCTGCTCTTCCGGCGCACGGCCACGCTGGGCGCAATGGCATCGGCCGCGGTCCTGCTCAACGTTGTGATGCTCAACTTCTGCTACGACGTTCCGGTGAAGCTCTATTCGCTGAATTTACTTCTGATGGTCATTTTTCTGATGGTTCCCGATCTTGGGCGCTTGGCCAATTTGTTGGTGCTGAATCGTCCAACGAGCACTGCAGAATTGGCCTCGCCGCGTTTTGAAGCACGCTGGATCAAGCCGCGCTGGATGAAGATCGGCGCGATTGCCTTCAAGGTCCTGTTCGTCGGCTACTTCCTCTACGGGACCATCAAAGGCGGCTGGGAGGGCTACAAGGGATATGTCCTGAATCGTCCAAAGGCGCCTATTTATGGGTTATATGAGGTAGAAAGCTTCAACCGAGCGGGGCAGGAACTTGCACCACTCACCGCCGACGCCGCGCGGTGGAGACGGGTCATGATTCAATCGCCCGCCGCATTCACGGTCCGGATGATGGACGACTCAGCGCACGTTTATTCCACCGAATACAATGAGCCGAAGAACAGCTTGACAATCTCAGGCGATCCGGACAAGAGCAAGAAGAATGTTTTCTCTTACTCGCGCCCGGACCCCGATCACGTGGTCCTACAAGGCACTCTAATAGGCGATCCTGTGGTCGTCAAGCTGAAGAGAATCGACCCGTCGAAGTTCCTGCTGGTGAATCGGGGATTTCATTGGATCAACGAGCGTCCATTCAATCGGTAGGTGGGAGGACAGGATGGCATCCCAATGCCACATAGTTTTCCCAAAGCTGGCGATCCAGATGCAGTCGTGGGGC
>PMUN01000174.1:0-11324 GCA_003166875.1 Bryobacterales bacterium
CCCAGCGCTACACGCTATCGCATCTGGCGCATGATGTGAAGGACCAGACCGGCATCGGCGAGCCCGTTCGCGACTGGTTCCCGATATCGTTCATGAGCACTTTCTCCGACTTCGCGGATCTGGTACATGGACCGGAAGCGGACTGGGGCCAGATTAGCTGTGGTTGCCACCCCAACTGCGGCATTGGCATGGCGGTGATGTGCGACAAAGAAACCAAGGAAGCCGTTCCGGTGACTGCGTTCCTGAACGCGGACCGCTTGGCGAAAGACATCGCGCGGATCAACGATGCTGCGCGCGGCCGGTTCCTTTCGGTAGTCGGCGTAACGCTGGCACTTCTGCGCAACTACAATCCGTTCAATGCGCCGACCCACTTCAAGCTAAGCGATATGATTGCCAAATTCGACAAGTGCTTCGGCATGTCGAAGAAGGCGCTATCGGGCGGCTACGGCAAGGTGACTGGCGATCGCACCCTGGACGACATCGAGAAGCGCCGGAAGGACCGTTGGAACTTCCTGTTTGTCGCCGGCATGTGGTTCCAGGACCTGTTCAATTACGATTTCCGGCGTACCGAGCAGTGCATTATTCCCTATGCCACGCAGGAAGGCGAAATTTCCTTCTGCGCTTACAATACCGGCGTCGGCTGGCGGAACATCATCGAGAAAATGCACATGACGGCCACGCTTACCAAGTGGTACGAGGAGAATGGCAAGCACGAGATCTTCGCCGGCGGTAAGAAAGTCGGCCTCGAAAGCATCGACCATTCGCTGGTGCTGCGCGCTGAAGACGTGCAGCATGCCAAGCAGACCGATCTGGACAAGCTGGGAATCGCAAAGACGGCGCGTGAGGAAAAGAAGCGCGCGCGCGATCATAAGCTGCATGAGACGCAGGAAAACGAGCGCATGGCCAAACTGTATCGCCAGCACGTGCTGAAGGAAGAGCCGGGGCCGGAGTTGATCCAGTTGAAGCCGATCGCCCCAGCGGCGAAGGCCGCCGCCGCGGAGTCTCGCGAAGAAGTAGGATCGTTCGGAGATTAATCTACCAGACAGCCAGAGGAGAAAAAGCCGTCCGGGGTGACTCGGGCGGCTTTTTTGCGTATAGAGAGCGTGCTACGCTGTTCCGCAGTACATGGTCACTGGATCGCATGGGCGCTATCAATGGCTCGTTGATCAGCGGGATGGCATCGGGCGTCTCATCGAGCGCTGCCCCGAGGTCTTGCTAGGTCGCTACCTTGTCATTGCATCTTTTGATAGCGGTCCTCTCCATCCTAATGCCGAAGAAACCGCGGCTGGTTGGTGCTTCGAGAACCAGTTGACCTATACTCCTAGACTCGATTCTCTCAGCCTGCTTCCTTACGAGGAGTACGATGAGTGGTACGTTTTTACATCGCCGACCAAAATCACCTCGTGCGACACGTTCATCAACTTCGGAGGGTTCACGCTCACCAATCCAGAGGAGTCATTGGCAGCGCTGGATCCAACTTGGGACCGGGTCGGCGCGGAGATGCTAGCGGACGAGCAAATGCGGCAGCAAGGGCAGTTTTGGAGCCAATTGGAGCGCTTCGGGGCCGAGTCTTACATCGCCGACGTAGACAACTTCATTTTCGCCACAGCTAATTCCGATCTGTACACTTGCGTGGCTGCGGCGTTTCGCTCGGCCTGAGTACTCGCTTCATGCGATCATCGTTGCGAAGATACCGGACGTAAGTTTCCGCATCGGGGATGTCGGCCCGATCCTTCCAGAGGCCGATTACCGCAAGCATGGCCTCTTTTCGTTCGGATGCCTTATGGATTTTCTTCTTGCGCACTGGTTTTCGTTTCATGCTACGCGCCCGTTTTCCGCTTTGAAGAAAACTCCGCCGATGCCAGTGACTCGCTTCACTCCTCGATTGTAAACTAGCGCGGCTCGGGTTCAACCAGCCCTTTCTTGAACGCTTCATCGATCAGCACCTTTAGCTGGCGAGTGGCCTCCTCGGCGCGCTTGGCCTGTTCTTCGCCCAGCTTGGCCTGCTGCTCGCCGAGCTTGGCCTGCCGTTCGCCCAGTTTGGCTTGTTCTTCACCGAACTTCGCTTGCTCATTGCCTAAGCGCGCCTGTTGTTCGGCAACCTTGGATTGCAGCTCGCCGAGCAAGGCTTGCACATCCCCGAGGTCTTCGGCCGTGCCTGCCTTCTTCAATTTCTCTTTGAGCTTTTCGATATCGCGCGTGAGATCGGGCGGCGTGGTTCGAACGCTGCTCTGCAAATCACCCAGTTTGGCCTGAAGTTCACCCAGTTTGCCCTGCTGTTCACCCAGCTCGCCCTGGCGCTTGCCGAGTTCATGCTGCGGCTCGAAAATCTTGTGGGCGGCTTTCAAGATACCAGCATCCCGGATCACGTAAGCCTTGCCGTCTCGCCGGAACCAGATGTATTCGTCGCCGATTTTATAGCGGAAACCTAAGGCACGATCGAAGTCGCCGTTGGAACCGCTCATGGTTGTATCGTCCCCGGAGACGATGATGTAGCTGTCCAGAGACTTGCTGCTGGATTGCGTGGCCGGAGTTGTTTGAGCCATAGCCACCGGTTGAAAAGCTCCCGAGAGATACAACAAAGGGATGGTCAGGGCGACCAAAGCGGCCATCACGGGCCAGCGTGCCGGCGTTGAAAGCTTGTAGTCTTCGGCCAGAATGCGATCGATCCTGCGTCCGGCACGCGCGCCTCGCGCCATCGCAACTCCTTGCCAGCGGATTCGCCCGCGACCGTTTTGAAGCGCTTCGAAAAATCCCAGCAGGACTTCGGCGTAGTGCGTCCGATCCGCCGTTACGCGGAGCGCCGAATCGTCGCTGGCCTGCTCGGCCAATTCGCGCAATTGCTTATCCAGCCACCAAGCCAGTGGGCTGAACCAGAAGATGCAACGATACAGCGAGGCCGCGAGCAACGTGGCGTAGTCGGCCCGGCCCACATGCGACAGTTCATGCGCTAACACGGCTTCCGTCTTCTCGCAAGACCATTCCCGCCAGGAATCGGGAAGGATGATGGATGGTCGTACCCAGCCGAGAGTAATCGGCACGGCCAAAGCGCTGGACTCGGCGAGCTCGGGAAGCTTCCTGATTCCCGCTTGGAGGCCTTGTGCGCTGAGAATGGATTGAAGACGGGCATCGCTCACGGGCCTTGACGCTCGGCGCAGACAGCGAGTGGCATACAGTCCAAAGGCGAGCCGGCCGAGGAGTCTCACGGCGATGGCCAAGTAGAGATCCGCAGCCGCGGTTCGCCAATTGAATTGGACTCGCGGAACGGCGGTCGGGAGTTCAGCGCGATATGTAAGTTGAGTCGTGACCGGCAGCACGATCACTTTCTGATTCGCCGCGTGACTCGGCATGTGGACTGGCAGCGGCGGCAGAAAGGGAACGGCCAGCGGCAGCAGCAGCGCGCCATACAGCACACACGTCCACGCCGCCAAGCGCGTGCCGACATCCCGGACGCGGCCTACCTCGAGCGCCAAGCCGATTGCGCCCGCCCAGGCGAGCGAACGAACTGTTGATTCAACTAGAAGGGAAATCATCGAGTTCTCGCTTTCTTAGACGCAATTTTCTGCGCCAGGTGCTGAAGTTGTTTTCGATCCAGCACATCGTGATCCACCATGCCCACCAGCAACTGCTCCACCGATCCGCCGCACAGCTTGTCGATGATCTGCTTCACAGCCCGCGCGGCCACGGTCTGCTGAGGCTCCACGGGGCGGTATAGATACGTCCGGCCATCCACTTCGTGCCGCAGGTAACCCTTCGTTTCCAGGCGTCGCAAGAGCGTTCGAATGGTGGAGTCCTTCAAAGGGTGGCGAGCTGCCAGACCCTCGCGGCAGGCTTCAGCGGTAGCGGGTCCATGAGCCCAGACAAAGTCCATCACTACCTGTTCCAGTTCGCTGATGTTTTTTGGCTTCATTTTAATCGGCTACTACCTGTAACGTTACGGAGTGTAACTTATGTGCGGTGCACAATGCAAGAGTTTTTCGCGCGATCGTATACGCTAAACTGAAACCTACGGCCATGCTATCCATTGTGATTCCGATTCACAACGAAGAGCCGTCTATCCTTCCGCTTTACGACCGGCTCACCGCCGTGTTGGAGTCGCTTCAGAAACCGTACGAAATCATTGTTGTCGATGACGCTTCCACAGACCGCAGCTTCGATCTTTTGGCCAACCTTGTAGAAACGGACCAACGCCTGAAAGTGATCCGCTTGCGGCGCAATTTCGGCCAGACAGCGGCGCTTTCCGCGGGCTTTGACGAGGCGCAGGGCAATGTCATCGTTTCTCTGGATGGCGATCTGCAGCACGCGCCCGAAGATATCCCGGCGCTGCTGGCGAAGATCGACGAGGGCTACGATATTGCGAGCGGCTGGCGTAAGGACCGCGTGGACAACGCGCTGACACGCAAGATGCCATCGCGCATCGCGAACTGGCTGATGGCGAAGCTCTCCGGCGTTGAGTTGCGGGACTTTGGTACGACTTTCAAAGCCTACCGGGCCGAAGTGCTCAAGGAAATAAACCTGTACGGTGAGCTGCATCGATTTATTCCGGCACTTGCCAGTTTTTACGGCGCGCGCATCGCGGAAGTTCCTATTCGGAACACTCCCCGGCTGTCCGGAGGATCGCATTACGGATTAGGCCGGACCTTCAACGTGTTGTTTGATATTTTGACGATAAAATTTCTGCTGAAATATTTCACGCGGCCAATGCACTTTTTCGGCCGGCTGGGTTTGATCGGATTTGCTCTAGGCTCGCTGATTCTGGGAGTACTGGGGATTCAAAAGCTGTGGGGCTGGGAGCATGACATGCTGGCCGAGCATGGTCCGCTGATGGTGTTGGGAGGCTTGCTGCTGCTCGCAGGCCTGATGATGTTCAGCACCGGCTTGCTGGGCGAAGTGCTGATGCGGACCTATTTCGAAAGCCAGGGCCGGCGGATCTATGCGGTAAGAGAGATCCGGTGCCGGCGAGAGCCAGTGGCGCCGGCATAGGGCAAGTCTCCGACTTGCCCAATTGACAAGCCGGAGGCTTGTCCTACGACGAAGAAGACGATGGCGCGCTGGCGAAGGCGCTAGTCGCTAGCTTTCGCCGCCAATAATTCTCAAACAGGCCCTTCATGGCTTCCCCCATGCCGCCATGTTCAAACACCACCGCCGTCCAGGTGGGCCGTGTAATTACGGGATCGAGCAGCGCCACAAGACCGCATTGCCCATCGAACACCGCCAGTTTCATGGGAAGCGACTCAGCTTGTCCAATCTCCACGCCCGCCGCAGCGTAATCTTCCAGGCGCTGCCGGTGCGCGTCATCCAGAGTTCCCGATTCAATCAGCAACCTACACGTTACGCCGCGTTGCCGCGCCTGCTTCACCAGTTGTTCGTCGAGCGGATCGACGGCATAGGGCGGCCGCGAAAACTCCAGGTACTCGGTCCGCACATCGGACAGCATTTTACGGTATTGGACGGCGGTTTGTTCAGTGTCGCTGACAATCCGAAGGTAGTCCAACGTGCCACGCTCACCGCGGCCCTCTGAATACGCGACGGCCAGATCGCTCACCAGGCCGTCGGCCATGCGGGTTTGATCGGTCAACTCGCGTTGCAAGGTCTGCACGCGCCGCACTAGGTAACTGGGTACAGCCAGGCTCGGTTCTACGGCTGAGAAGAGCTTGGTCTTTTCTTGCACTACCTGCGCAAAACCCTTCTCCACCAGGCTATCCAGCACCTCATAGATCTTCTGCCGGGGAACATGCGCCCGCGCAGCCAATTCCAACGCTTTGAAGCGTGGATGCCCTATCAAAACAAGGTACGAGCGCGCCTCGTAAGCATTCAGGCCCAGTTGCTGCAACCTGCGCCAGAACCGCTGAAAATCGGTCTCCGGAAGATCCGTGGTCATGCTTTGGTTTCGAGCATACCAAATGGCCGGAGCGATTTGCTGTTAGAATCGCGGGTAGACCTTCCAGTTATGCAAGACTTACCTGTTACTCTCGGCGCTCTCAAGAACAGCAACTTCTCCGAACAACGGCTGGCCGGGCGCAGCGTGAAAGACGAATTGCGAGGGAACCTCATATGCAAGCTGCAGCGAGGTGACGATCTGTTTCCCGGCGTGGTGGGCTACGAAGAAACCGTCATCCCGCAGATTGTCAATGCGGTTCTGTCGAAGCACAATTTCATTCTGCTCGGCCTGCGTGGCCAGGCCAAGACAAAAATTATCCGCATGCTGACAGGTTTGCTGGACGAGCGCCTGCCCTATATCGCCGGCTGCGAGATCCGCGACAACCCGTATCAACCCATCTGCCGCCGATGCCGGGAGCTGGTGGACGAACAAGGCGACGCGACACCCATCGCCTGGCTCGACCGAGAGGATCGCTACGTCGAAAAGTTGGCGACTCCCGATGTCACCATTGCCGACATGATCGGCGACATCGATCCTATCAAGGCGGCGCGCAGCGGCCGTGATCTTTCGAACGAGCTTACTGTGCACTACGGCCTGGTGCCACGCGCCAACCGAGGCATTTTCGCCATCAACGAACTTCCCGATCTGGCGGGGAAGATCCAGGTGGGACTCTTCAACATCATGCAGGAAGGCGATGTCCAGATCAAAGGCTACCCGGTGCGGCTTCCCCTCGACATCATGCTGGTGTTCACGGCCAATCCGGAAGACTACACGGCACGAGGAAAAATTATCACGCCTTTGAAGGACCGCATCGGCAGCGAGATTCGCACCCATTACCCCATCACTGTGGATCACGGCCTCTCCATTACCAGGCAGGAATCCTGGACCGATCGCAATTCGCCCGCTCGACTGGAGGTTCCCAATTATATTCGGGAAATCGTGGAGCAAGTGGCATTTCTGGCGCGTGAAGATAAGAAAGTAGACAAACGATCGGGCGTCTCGCAGAGGCTGCCAATCTCGGTGCTCGAAAACGTGGTCTCGAATGCCGAGCGGCGAGCACTGCGGGCAGGGGAGACTGTGGCCGTTCCACGCGTGCTGGATATTTATTCCGCACTGCCTTCCATCACAGGCAAGCTGGAGCTGGAGTATGAGGGCGAGTTGAAGGGCGGCGATAATGTCGCTCGGGAGCTGATCCGATCCGCAGTGGGAAAGGTATACACCAGCCATTTCGACGGCGTGAATGTGTCGCAGATTGTGCAGTGGTTTGAGCTGGGCGGGTCGCTGAAGCTGGATGAGACCCTGGATTCGAGCGCGATGGCGCAACAGCTCGCGAACATTCAGGGGTTGATGGAAAAAACCGGAGCTTTGGGTCTGGGCCCGAGCGAGCCGGACGCGTTGCGCGCTTCAGCGGCCGAGTTCATCCTGGAAGGTCTCTATGCGCATCGGCGCATCAGCCGCAACGAGGAAATTGGCTTCACGGCGGGCGAGCGCAAGCGGGAGGCGGCAGCGGGCGAGCGGGAGGAAGGTCGGCCGCGGCCGCCGCGCAGGCAGTTTAATTAGATGGCCGCGAATGAACGCGAATGAACGCAAATAAAACATTCGCGTTAATCTGCGTTCATTCGCGGCCTAAAGAAGTATTTTTGATATGAAGTGGATCAGCTATTCCAAATACACCGGTGACGACTTCGGCCTCAGCGCCGAAGATTTGCTGAAGGCTCTCTCGGATTTCTTCCTGCAGAGCGGTTTTCAGAACCAGTACATGGGCTTCAGCGAGTGGAACCAACACACGCTCGAGGACTTGAAGAACGCCATCCAGCGGGCGCTCGAGCAAGGCGAGATGTTCGATCCCAGTCAGGCCGAGCGCATCCAGGAGGCGCTCCAGAGCATGTCGCCGGAGCAGATGGATCAGATGCTGGACCGCCTGGTCCAGAAGCTGGTGGACGAAGGCTACATCAGCACCGAACAGCAACAGGCCAACGAAGCTGGACAAGCGGGAGCAGGCAATGCCGATCGAAAGTTGAACGTCGAGATTACAGACAAATCCATCGATTTTCTTGGATTCAAGACGCTCAAAGATCTGCTGGGGTCGCTAGGCAAATCGAGTTTCGGCGCGCACGACACGCGCGACCTGTCTACCGGCGTCGAAACCAGCGGTGCGGCGAAGCTTTACGAATTCGGCGACACGTTCAACCTGGATATCAGCCAGACGCTGTTTTCGGCCATCCAGCGCGAAGGGCTCAAGGTTCCGATTCAGCTCGAGTATTCCGATCTGCACGTGCACCAATCCGAATATCAAAGCTCCTGCGCCACTGTATTGATGCTGGATTGCAGCCACAGCATGATCCTATATGGAGAGGATCGCTTCACGCCCGCGAAAAAAGTTGCGCTTGCGCTGGCGCATCTCATCCGAACCCAGTATCCGGGCGATAGCCTGCGCTGCGTTCTCTTCCACGATTCCGCCGAGGAGTTACGGCTATCCGATCTGGCGCGCGTTCAGGTTGGCCCGTATTACACCAACACGCGCGACGGCCTGATCCTGGCGCAGCGTTTGCTGAACCAGGAAAAGAAGGACATGAAGCAGATCATCATGATTACCGATGGGAAACCGTCGGCGTTGACGCTGGAAGATGGCCGCATGTACCGCAATGCGTTTGGCCTGGACCCGCTGGTGATCAGCCGTACGCTCGAAGAAGTTAGCCGCTGCAAGAAACAAGGCATTTTGATCAACACCTTCATGCTCGCCAGCGATTTCGGCCTGGTGAACTTCGTTCAGAAGGTCACCGAGCTGTGTCGCGGTAAGGCGTACTTCACCACGCCATACAATCTCGGCCAATATTTGTTGATGGATTACATGAACCGGAAGACGCGCACGGTTCATTGATCTGCGAAGCTTGCGCAGATATGACTTCTGATTCATACTAAGAAGTATGAAAGTCGGCGAACGAGGCCAGGTAACCATTCCAAAAGACATTCGCGAACGATTCGGCCTTGGGCCGGAGACGGAAGTGGAGTTCCGTGTCGTCAAGGGTTCCATCCATCTCAAGAAAGCCTCCAAGAAACTGAATCTCCAGAAGTGGAAGGGACATTCTAAAGCAAGTTTCGCTACTTTGGGATATTCGTCCGTTGACAAGTTCATCGACGATGTACGAGGGCGATGATCACTGCGATCGACACGAATATCTTTCTTGATATTCTGCTGCCTAATGAGGCATTCTACGAAGCTTCGACTCAAGCTGTGGAAGACGCCGCGAACTCGGGTGTACTAGTGATTTGTGACCTTGTATACGCTGAGCTTTGCGTTCATTTTGCCACGCAGCGCGAATGCGACGCCTTTCTAAGAGCTAACGAGATTCGCGTCGAGGCATTGAGCAGAGAGGCTCACTTCTTGGCGAGCCGCGTGTGGAGGATCTATCGCAAACGAGGCGGCCAGCGCACGCGAATTCTCGCAGACTTTCTGATTGGCGCGCATGCTCAAATACAGGCGACTGCTCTGCTTTCGCGGGATCGAGGCTTCTACAAAGGCCTGTTTCCATCCTTGAACCTGACTGCTCCCGTCCCCAAAGGCGAGTGACAGGCATCAATCCGAAATCTAGGAACGTGGTTAGCGTACAAACTGCCAATTCAATTCGTTGAGATTATCAGTTGCACGGTATTGCTGGTAACTCCGCCGACATTGATTACTAACGGAGAGACGCCGCTCGCCGTTGCGGGAATCCTCAAATTAATTTGCGCAATTCCAGGGTAGAGCGGCGCCAAGCCCGCAAATTCTACCGCGGCTGGAACGCCGCCAATGGTGGCGGAGACAGGCAAGGTGGCGGAGATCGTCGCGTTCTCCGGCGGCGCTGCTCCATCGTCAACCGGAGACGAGATGGGCCCGATTCCGGTGAGGAACACGGAGATAATGCTACCGCCGGGAGCCGGTGCGGTCGAGGAATTGGAAGAGCCATCATCATCGAGTGCGGCAGCTTGGCCCTCTGCATTCGCGAACAAACCAGGCCCGGCGGGCCGAATCTTGATGGTGAACGCTGCTGAGGTTTTGCCTCCGCTCCGCACTACTACGGTCACCGTCCCTGCCGGAACTTCGTACGGGACCTGAGCATTGATCTGCTGCGCGGATACGAAGAGAAGAGGCGCAACCACGCCGTTGATGGTGACGGAGGTATCGACCAGCGAGAGCGGTAGCGGAACGGCACTTGCCTGAGAGGTGGCCGGTGCGAGGTGGGAGCCGAATAACGAAATCAGCGACCCGGGAGATATTGCTTCCGGCGCAAAGCTGGCCGCGTTGGTCACAGCTGAAATTGCCGGAGTATTGGGTGCCAATTCTCCATAAACAGTAACGCCGTAAACACCGGCCGCATACACTTTGCCGTCCGTAATGGTCGGCACCATAAACTCGGTGTAGCCGCTGGTAAAAAGATCCGCGGGTTGCGCATTGCTGTCGTAAAGTAGCTTCAAACTCGCGGCGTCGTATGCTAGAAGCTTTCCAGCGTCATCGTTTGAAATGACCCACACGATTCCGTTCGTGGCAGCATTGGAGGAAATGCTCGGTGTCGCACCAGGAGAGACGTGCGTATCCGTAGTTACAGCCCAAGGCGAGGAAGCCAGGGAGGCACCGCTAACCTTGAATGCGAACATAGCTGAATTCGCGGGTGCAATGTAGATGGAACCGTTGAAGTAGGCCGCCATTCCGAACGTCTTGTTAGATCCGGGCGCAGGCAGGGACGCCAGTGCACCAAAATCGCTGTTCACCTGCGCGCCGCCCAGAGACTGGCGGTCCAGGAGATACAGTCGTCCTTCTTTTCCAGACACGAAAAGAACCTGTGGATGGGCCGGGCTCCCGACCTCGTCAGGCAGCAATAGCGCTCCGCTGGATCCCAAATCCAGATCGTCCACATCCAAGCTCACTCTGTTAAAGGGTGTGAATAGATCGGCCACCGAAAGTTGCGGAGCGGGCGCCAACCGTAAAACTGACTCGTCAAATCTAGCTGCGCCCAGGTTTCCATCGAAGTCCCCGTTGGCCGACACGGCAAAAATGTTTCCTTCAGAATCGGCCGCAGGGCCTGCCCCGCCATTCCAGAAGGAGGCGCCACTGTCCGTGGGCGTGGCGTTAAACACGCCAACCGGCTTCAAGGACGCGGCATCATGCGCCATGATGAAGCCGTGGTATGTTCCGTTATCGCAATGTCCGGACCAGGGCGAGTAGATGATCCCGCCCGTTAGCAGCAGCGCGGCCCGCTGCTTTTGCGCCAGCGGCACAAACCCGGGTGCTTGAATTTCAACCGGGCTGCCGGACTGCTCCACTCCGGTGCTCACATCGATGCTGTGCAGCCTATAAACAAACTGGTTCCCAGGCTCCTTGGTAACGGCGATCAGGTAAATGGTCCCCGAAGTGGGATCGATAACCGGCGTGCCGACAATACCGAGCTCAGGAATCACCGGGCAA
>PMUN01000174.1:11364-20253 GCA_003166875.1 Bryobacterales bacterium
GACGCTGACTCATCATCGGCATCGAAAGCGTATACACTGTCGTGCGATGTGGCTACAAACAGGACGTTGCGCAAACCTTTCCCAGCAATCTTCACTCTTGGCAGGTACAACGGTTGTGCGTATACTGATCCATCCACCGGGAGAATGAAGCGTCTGCCGAATTGCCCGGCCTTCACATTGGCGGGTGTCAGTAGAGTCTCGCTCGGATACAGTCCGGTGCGCGCATTGTCGTTGTGATAGGTGACGACGCTAGTCTGTGCGGCGAGCGAGCAGGCACCAAGAGCAATGGCGAGAATCCGAAACACTAAACTCAGCAGTATAACGCATACCGTGGTTTCGCCGCACGCGCGAGTAATATGGCCGCGACAAGGCACGTGATCCCGGTAACGATCCAACCCATCCGATTTTCGAGCGGAGTTTCGAAATGGAGATGGATGGTGTGCGCACCCGGCGGGGCTGCGATCAGCATGAATCCGAATGCGTCGCGCTGGATGGCTAACGGCTTTCCATCTGCTTTCGCTTGCCAAGACGGATCAAACGTCTCCTGCACCAGCAGCGCTTGTCCGGGCGAGATCGCGGCTTCTACATCGATATCGTCAAACCCCGTCCACCTGAGCACGGCCGGCGAATTCGGTCCGTTCTCTACCGCGGAGACATAACGCATCAGCCTTTCCCGGTCCTCGCCGCCGCGGGGAGTTTCAGCCGCGATGAGCTGCGCTCGTTCAACGACGCGCGCGATGGCGGGAAAACGGCGGGGCACGCGGTAAATAATGTTGCCCATGTGGTCGTTGTAAATCTCGGGCAGCGCGCCTTGAAATTTCTCCGGATAATGGTAGTCGTGATAAACCTCCTTGGAGGTCTTGCCGGAAACAATCACGGCATCCACGCCGAGCGCTTCGAGCCATCCAATCGCCACGTCGGCGTGGTCACCTTGGGTGATTTGCCAGTGCGCCATCGGAAGAAGCTGGTTGAGCATCCCTTGACTGGAGCCACCGTCACTCTGCGCATCGTCGTACCATGCGTTATACCAAAGTCGAATCGAACCAGAGGGCATGGCTCGCGCGCCGGGAAGATTCTCGGCTAACCATTTGGTCACCTGGAATTCCGGCCGTTCCTGGACATCATGCGCTCGGCGGAAGGGCAATCGCCGGTGAGCCAGGTACGGCACAACGGGATAACATGCCGCGCACAGCAAAACGACAACGAGCGGCCGAAGCCATCGCCGCTTCCAAGCCTTAACCATGCCCCAGGCGACGAGGAGGATCCACGCCAAATCGAGTTCCGGCGTCAGCCTGCCGGCGTCGCCGACGATTGCAAGTCCAAGGTAGTAACGCCCCAGAACGACCATAGAGGTGACCGCGGACGCGCCCAGCAGGAACACGGGCCAGGCCGTAACCGCCTTCCGTTTTGTGGCGGCGAATGTCGCAATGCAAAAGACGACGACACAACAAATCGCGATTGCAACCGAAGAAGGCTTGGAAGGCTCAGCCACCCAGTGCAGGTTGAGCGCCGTGATGCGTATGTAGGAGGGCGTCAACCAAAAAGCGCAAAGACCATAGGCAATCGCGGCGATTCCCAAGGCTCGCAGCCAGACTACCGGCTGCCGAACCTCCAGCCACACGGCCCAGATCAGGATCGGAAAAAACATCGCCAGCGCCATCGCGCCATAAAAGTTATGCGCAACAACAGCGGCGCACAACACGCCGGAAGCCACAAAAACCGCCGGACGCCAATCACGCATCGCCAGGTATGCAGCGGCCAAAGCAAATCCGAGAATCGATAAGGCGGAAATGTGAGGACCTTCGCCATACCGCATCAGCACGTGCAAACGCTGTGGCCCCCAGTCCGTGCTGTCCAGGCGAAAAATCGGGATGAGCAGAAGGGTGGGTGACAACAAGGCTGTGAAGATGGCCGCCAGCCACGCCTGCGCACGCGATCGGCTGCCGGTGTAAGCCAACCAGTAGACGCCCGCAATCCCCAGCGCATAAAGAATCCCGGTGTACATGTGATAGGCGCGCGCCGTGGATATCCCGAACAGCAGCGAGATAAGGGCGGTTCCATAGCGCAACGCGGGCGGATAGATGTAATCAAAGCGCGTGCCGCAATACCAAAGGGGTTGCCATGCCGAATGCGGAAGATGGTCGCGCAGCATGCGGGCGTCGGCGATAAAGGTGCTCTCGATGGAGTCCCATTGGATGAGGATATCCGCTTTAAACAGCGGGGCGATCAGAAGGCAGATGACGAAAAAGATNNATTGCGCAGTCGAGAACAGTGCGGCGAGATTCGCTCATGTGCGTTTCAGTGTTTGCGCCGGTAAAACAGGATCCAACCGATGCATCCCAACCAACTCGCTGCGCTTACAATCTTGGCCGCTCGCATTTCCAAGCCGCCATCGTAGATGAGTTCCAGTTTGCACGCCCCGTCGCAGTGCGGCTCTATCACGATTTGCCCCAATCCGTCGCCGAACAGCCGGCAGGATTTGCCATTCGCCGTCGCGCGCCATCCCGGATGATACGTAATCTGAACAGAGACCACCTGTTCGGGCCGAAGCGTCGCCTCGATCTCCGCGGAGTGCCGGCTGGTCCAATGGAAATTCGCCGGAGTGTTTAAGGATTCCACGTAGACCTCGGTTTGGGCGATGTCGAGCCCGTGGATGGGCCGATCCCGTACAAGACTCTCGCGCGCCAAAACATACGCCAGAGAGGTGCTCCGTCCCGGCACCCAATAGATCACGTCATCTCCGTCGCGCATAGCCTCCGGGAATGCCTTCGCGAAGACTTCCGGGCGCTGGAACGGCTTATACACCTCCGTGCTGTTAGGTCCACCTACGGCGATCGCTTGCACACCATACGCCCGGAGCCATACGGTGTCGATCTCAGCCGCACGGTCGCCCGCGCCGTCTGCCGAAAGAATCTGGTAGGTGACTGAGTCGTGATTCCGATTCACCATCCCTTGACTGAACCCGCCGTCAAGCTGCGGCGTATCGGTGAAGGCATTCAGCCAGAAGGAACTTGAGCCCGGCGCCATCACTCTTCCCTCGGGAACATGCGTGTCAAACCAATTGGCCGTTTTGTATTCGATGGTCTCAGAAATGTTGATGGGTTTGACGATGCGCCTTGCGAATCTGCGATCGCGGCGGGCAGGGAAGAGCGATAGCACGATTAACGCGCCGGCGAAGAAAATCTGGAAGCGGCGCGGGATCTTCTCGGCGAATGCCTTCAACCAAAAAACGGCTGCCAGGCAAAGTGCAAGGTCCATTTCGAGCTGATAGCGTTCCGGCTGCGGCACAATCGCGATCTTGAACCACGCCACACTCAACGGAATCGCGCCCATCAGCAAAGCGAATAATAAGGAGAATTGCAGCGCAAAGGGGATCTTCAAGCGGTGCATTGCATATTTGAGCAGCGCGGCCGCCAGGATTCCGGCTGCGACGAATAGAGGCAGAGTTTCATACGCGTGCTGATAATCGCCGCCCACGGATCGCGCGTTATAACCTATGTCGCGAATCGTGGAGGGCGGAATCCAGCAGCACGCCAGCGCGTAGGCCAGCGCGCCCAGACCACACGTCGTAACCCATGTCTTCCACGCGCCCAAACTGTCGCTCCGCGCCAGCAGGTATGCAAGAATCGCGATCGTCAGCGCGAGCGCGCCCAACCAGTTAGTAAGTGCTACGGCAGCCATGCTCGCGGCCGCCGCGACATACCAGATTGAAGTTCGTTTTGACAGCGCCAGATCGAGAGTCAACAACGCCGTTGGCAACAGGGCCAGAGACGTGATGTGGGGGCCTTCTCCGTAGACTGTTAAGACGTGAAAGCGGCGCGGCGCGAACAGGTCGCCCATCTCCATGCGAGCCAGCGGCATCAAAAAAAGACAAGGTGAAATAATCGAATAGATCCAGCCCACCCAGAAACTCGACCAGCGCGATCCGGTGAGTCGTAGCGCCAGAGCATACAATGCCACCGGCCCCAGGCAATAAAACACGGCGGTCACAATGTGATGCGCGTGGGCTGGTGAGATTCGAAACAACGCCGCCGCTAGAGCCACCACGGCATGCAGAAACGGCGGATACGAATTTTGAAACGGAATCCCGCCGTACCATAGCGGAAACCACGTCAGATCGCGCCAGTTCTCAATCATGTAGCGGCTGATTGCAATGTAGGCAGCCTCTATCGATCCCATGAACTGGCTGTATTCGAGGAAAAAGAGATCCTTGGCGATGTAGAGATTGATGGCCAGCAGCAGAAGCGGAAAAGCCGCCGGTTTGAACCATCGTCTTAGCACTTCAGCTTCCTCACCAATGAAAATTGCTAACGACGAAATATACTACTGGCAGCGCGAAGAGGCTGCTATCCAGGCGGTCGAGCCATCCACCATGACCGGGCAACAAAGTTCCGCTGTCCTTTACTCCAGCTCCGCGTTTCAGGCCGGATTCGCACAGGTCCCCGAACTGGCCGGCAATGTTAGCCAGAGCTGCCAGGCCCAAGCCTTCGAGCAGCGGCACGGATGGCAGCAGCCGGGGAAAATACAGGGCACCATAAACGACGGACGCCGTGACCGAGGCCGCGGCGCCTTCCCACGATTTGCCGGGACTCACGCGCGGCGCCATCTTGTGGCGCCCAATCAAACGTCCAACGTACAACGCGGCGATGTCACCTGCCCAATTGAGCGATAGCGCGAAGAATAACCAATACGGGCTGATTCCGTGCAGGTCGATGCCGCAGCGCAGTGACCCGAAAACGTAAACCACGCCGAGCAACAGCGTGGCGGCCGCCGGCAGCGCTTCCACCAGTTCGCGCGACCGCAACGACAAAGCCATCGCCAGAATTGCAACTAAAACCAGAAAAGCAAAATCTTTTCCTGGCAGAAATAGGAGTAGCAGGCCCGCAACATAGCCGAACACGCCCGGCTTTTCAATCGCGTGTAAAGACGTCAATTCCGCATATTCGCGGAAGCAGAGCATCGCGACCGCGGCCACGGCCGCCAAAAAGGCCCACGCCGGGGCCCACAGTATTATGTAGCAGAAGATGGGGATGAGAAGCAGCGCCGTGAGGACGCGCTTCATTGCGCAATCGTGGCGACCGGTTCAGCCCACTCTTTGAGGGCGGCACTCTCGGCATCCATGCTCAGGCCGCCGAATCGGCGATCGCGCTTCTGGTAGTCCAGGATCGCGTCCAGCAGGTCCGCGCGCCGGAAATCGGGCCAGAGTGTATCCGTCACGTAAAGCTCCGCATAGGCGATCTGCCAGAGCAGGAAATTGCTGACGCGCTTTTCGCCTGAAGTTCGGATCAACAAGTCCGGGTCCGGCAGACCGGCCGTGTATAGCCGCGCGGCGATGGATTCTTCGTCGATATGCAGATCGCGCAACCGGCCCTCCAGCCGAGCATCCTCGACGATGGCGTTCACGGCGTCCACCAGTTCGGAGCGGCCGCTGTAGTTAATTGCCACGTTGAGGCGCAGACCGTTGTTCCCGGCCGTGGCGTCGATGCTATTTTCCAAGTCCTGCCGAACCTGCGGCGGCAGGCCGTCCAGGCGTCCCATGCAAGTGAATCGGACCCGGTTCCGCATCAGTTCGGGAAGCTCCCGGCGCAGATAGAGGCGCAGCAGCCGCCACAGCATATCGACTTCAGCGCGAGGCCGTTTCCAGTTCTCCACCGAGAAAGCGTATAGCGTCAAAGCCTGAATGCCGAGCCGGCTGCAGGTCTCCACCGTCGTCTGGACCGGTTCGATTCCCGCCCGATGGCCGGCCACTCGAGGAAGGTTTCGCCTGCGCGCCCAACGCCCGTTGCCGTCCATGATGATCGCGATATGCGCTGGCAGCCGGTCAGGATCGATGGCTTCCGCCAGGCGCCAATCCTTGCTCCCCGGCTTCAGGGCGGCGAACAAATCTTTCATGGAACGCAAGTTCTTATGTTACACCGGAAGCGTAGGGTAAGTCTCCGACTTGCCCAATGTCGCAAGCCGGAGGCTTGCGCTACGCTACTACGCGCCCAACCCGTTGTACCAGTTCAGGAAAAGCTCACCGAAAAACCCGACGCCCAGTGCCGCGGCGCCCAGGAAGGTTCCGAACGGAAGCTCGTAGGTGGAGGCGTCTTTTCCCGTGAACCAGATGTAGCACAGGCCAACGATCCCTCCCAGCAGCGACGCGGCGATTATCGTCAGAAGCGTGCCCTGCAGGCCCAGAAAAGCGCCAATCATCGCCACCATCTTCACGTCGCCGAAGCCTAGTCCTTCGCGATGCCGGACCATTTTGAAGAGGACCCCGACAAACCATAGCGTTCCGGCAAAGAATCCAGCGGCGAAGGCAGCCTCCGCCACAGAAAGCACTCTCTGATTCCGCAGCGAGAACAGGAGAAGGTGCATGAGGCCGTCCCTTTGGGGGACCCATGCGGCAAACAGTATGCCAATCGCGGTTCCGCCGAGCGTGAACTCATCCGGCAAGATCCGTTCCTCAAGGTCGGAAAAGACCAGCGCGATCACAATCGCGCCAAACACAGAGAATTTGAAGGCTCCCGGGCTCAGTCCCAGCTTCCATACCGCGCAAAAGAACGCTGCGCCCGTAAGCAGCTCCACCAGCGGATAGCGTAGCGGAATTCGTTTCCCGCATTTCCGGCAGCGCGCTCGCAACACCAGATAACTGAGCAGGGGAACATTGTCGAACCAGGCAATGGGAGCTTCACACTCCGGGCAAAACGAGCGAGGCGCAACTACGGAAAGATCGCGCGGCAGACGGAAGATGCATACGTTTAGGAAGCTGCCGATCAGCAGCCCAAACAGTCCCGCTAAAATCGCTTCGATCAATTAAGCATCCTCTCATATACGGCGATGGTTCCGTTCACCATGCGTTCGATCGTAAATTCCTTCTGCACGCGAGCGCGCGCCGCGACGGAAATGCGGGCTAACAATACTGGATCACCCAGCAATTGCTCGATCCCTTCGGCTACATTGCGTGCGTCATTCGTGGTCAGCGACCCGGTGACGCCATCTTCCACGATCTCCGGCAGTCCGCCCACGCGGCTCGCCAGAACCACCGCGCCAGCCGCCATAGCGAGCAGCGCCGCTGATCCCAATCCTTCCAACTCTGTAATATAGACGAACACCGCGGCGCTACGTAGATCCTCTATTAGGTTCTTCGAGAAACGCACTTCGACTCGAGCGATCGTGCCTGCCTGCTCCACGATATTTTTGCCTTTTCCAGGATCATCGGAGTCGAGCGCAATCACTCCTGAACGGCCTTCCGATTTGGGCGGCGGAGTGTCGATGGGAACTCCGTCGTACACCACCGTAATCCGCTCTGCCGCGATGCCCGCATCCAGCAGCGTCTGTTTCACACACTGCGACACGGCGATATAATGCGCGGCGCGGCCATATTTCCAGCGCGATCCAACGCCACGCCGCACCGGGAACGCGACCCTTCGCGACACTACCACGGGTTTGCCCCCCAGCAGCGCCAACGTGTGCGCCCGTGCGTCGTGGGCATGAATCAGGTGGACGCCTGAAGTAGCGCCTGCCAGCGCCGCGATCCCGAGCGGCCGCGCATCTATTCCGTCCGCCCGCGCGTGTTCCATCAAAGGAGAGTCCGCCGGCGTCAGCAACCGCACCTGGTGTCCCGCGGCGGCCAGCCCTCGCATCAGATAGAGCGCCTGCCATTGCCCTCCGCGCATCTCGACACCCGAATCAATGTGAAGGATGAACACAGCTATCTTCGCGGATTCATGTTCTTGGCCTTGGCGTATTTCAGGAACGTATAGAGCGCCGCCATGTGCGCGATGGCCAGGCCCTCCATGCCATCCAGAAAACCGCGCTGCATCACGTAGGTGCGGAAGAAGGTCCAGGGAGGTTCGAGCGCCAGTTGTATCCATCCGACGTGCGTCTTCTGATCCACCAGTTGCTCGGCCGCGAGCGTCGTATAGCGGTCCATGGTCTTGAGGTGCTCGGAAAGTGAACTGCATGTGAAGTGCAGGATGCTGGCGTCCAGATGGCCAATGTTGCCTTCGACGAATACCGACTCATGCACGAAATTCCCAACCCATTTAGACAGACGCCGATCGTACAGGCGCACTTTGCGGTCCGGATACCATCCCGAATGCAAGATCCAGCGGCCCAAGTACTGCGCCATGCGTGGCATGGTGTAAGCGTCCACGTCCGGACCGTTCTTTTTGATCTGCCAGATCTCGCCTTCGAGAGCCTCACTCAGCGCTTCGTCGGCGTCCAGCGACAAGACCCAGTCGTTCTCGCATTGCTCGGACGCATAGTTCTTTTGACCGGCGAACCCTCGCCAGCCGGTTTCTATCACACGCGCTCCGAGTTTGGTGGCCAGTTCGACGGTACGGTCAGTGGACCCGCTGTCGACCACTACGATTTCGTCGCAACAGCGGAGGCTCTCGATCACGCGAGCGATGTTGCGCTCTTCATTGAATGTGATGATCGCAGCCGAGATCTTCATCAGGGACTGATGTTAGTGTACCGTGCGCATCCAGGCACCGACTCCCTTACGGNNTACGGTCGCGGTTCGGTTACATCTTTCCGAGCCGCGAGCATAAGCGGCCGGTGGTTGCCCACTGCTCAGAATTCTTTGTGCGGCAACGTGCCTATGTCCGGCAGCGCTACATTCGCCAGCGCATGGCCCACTTCTCCCGAATGTCGTGAGACGTGTAGTTGGACATGATGCCCTGAGCCAGGCGGTCCAGGTCTGGGCGGGAGTGGGCGTCCGGCCGATCGATAATGGTCAACAGCGTCGTCCAGTTGGGGTCACGGTCTTCCTCTGGCCAACAGCCACAATGCCGTTTGTCAGTGCGCAGCTTAGTCTATTCGCTAACACGGGATCATGATAGATTTCCAGAAATCGGTGGTTCTTTGATGAAATTGATACGGCACCGGCTCCCTTACGGT
>PMUN01000176.1 GCA_003166875.1 Bryobacterales bacterium
CGATCATCGGCTACGGCAGCCAAGGCCACGCCCACTCGCTCAATCTCCGCGACAGCGGCGTGAACGTAGTAGTGGGGCTGCATAAAGGAAGCAAGAGCGCGGCCAAGGCGGAAGCGGCCGGCCTCAAGGTTCTTTCGACAAGCGATGCCGCGAAGGCTGCCGACGTGGTGATGATCCTGGTTCCGGATCACATCCAGGGCGATTTATACGCGGCTGAGATCGGGCCGCATATGACCAAGGGCAAGGCTCTCATGTTCGCCCACGGCTTTAACATTCACTTCGGCCAGATCCAAGCGCCGGCGGACGTGGATGTTTCCATGATCGCGCCCAAAGCACCCGGCCATCGCGTGCGAGAGCTGTTCACGGAAGGCGTCGGAGTGCCGGCGCTAATCGCAGTACATCAGAATCCTTCTGGTAAGGCGACGGAGAACGCACTGGCGTACGCTCTTGCTCTGGGTTGCCTCAAGGCGGGCGTGATTGAGACCACGTTCAAGGAAGAAACTGAAAGCGATCTCTTCGGCGAGCAGTCCGTGCTGTGCGGAGGCGCCAGTGAGCTGGTCCGCGCGGGCTTTGAAACGCTGGTTGCGGCCGGTTATGCGCCTGAAATCGCGTATTTTGAGTGCCTACACGAATTGAAGCTGATTGTCGATCTTATTTACGAAGGCGGCCTCAGTTATATGCGCTATTCAGTTTCAGATACGGCGGAATACGGCGATTACACGCGCGGGCCGCGCATCGTCAACCAGCAAACGCGCGATGAGATGAAGAAGATTCTGTCGGAAATCCAGTCCGGCCAGTTCGCCCGTGAATGGATTGCGGAAAACAAGACCGGCCGCCACAAGTTCCTGCACATGCGCGAAGCCGCCCGCGATTCCCAAATCGAAAAGGTGGGCCGCGAGCTGCGCGAGATGATGCCGTTCCTCAAAAAGCGAAAGGAGGCCGGCGTCCCGCAAGAAGCCGCAACAGTGTAACGTAACGTGGCGCACGCTCGAAGCGTGCCGCGTTCACACTCCTGTGAACGCAAGGAAGTAAATATTATGCGAATCCAAACCTTCGACACCACTCTCCGCGACGGCACGCAAGGCGAGGCCGTCTCCTTCTCACTCGACGACAAGCTGGTCATCGCGCAAAAACTCGACGAGCTGGGGATCGATTATATCGAAGGCGGCTGGCCCAATTCCAATCCAAAAGACAAAGAGTTCTTCCAACGCGCCCGAGATCTGAAGCTGAACCACGCACGCCTGGTAGCCTTCGGTTCCACACGTTTTTCAAAAAACAAAGTGGAGCAGGATCCGAATGTCCGGGCTCTGCTCGAAGCCGAAACTCCGGCGATCTCTATTTTCGGTAAGAGTTGGGATTTGCACGTACACCGGGCCCTGGGAATCCAGGAAGACGAAAACCTGAAGCTGATCTCGGAGACCGTGAAATACCTGAAAGATCACGGCCGGGAAGTGGTCTACGACGCCGAGCATTTTTTCGACGGCTACAATGCGAATCCCGATTTCGCGCTGCGTACGCTCGAAGCAGCCAAGCAAGCCGGTGCGGACGTTCTGTGCTTGTGCGATACCAACGGTGGCAACCTGACGCATCGCATCATCGAAGTGGTGGCGGAAGTCCGCAAGCGCTTTGATGGCGTGCTCGGAATCCACACCCACAACGATGCGGACGTTGCCGTGGCGAACGCCATTGCGGCGATTGAGGCCGGCTGCACGCACGTCCAAGGTTGCATCAACGGGTACGGCGAGCGCTGCGGCAATGCCAATTTGGTTTCAATCATCGCCAATCTCGAGCTGAAACTCGGCCACACCACCATCGGACGTGACAACTTGCAGAACCTGAGTTCTGTGGCGCGCTATATCGCCGAATTGGCCAACCTGCCGATGCGAAACGACCAGCCCTACGTAGGTCACAGCGCCTTCGCGCACAAAGGCGGCGTGCATGTCAGCGCGGTGCTGAAGGATTCGTCCACCTACGAGCACGTGAAGCCCGAAACCGTCGGTAATCGGCAGCGTGTTCTTTTGAGCGACCTTTCGGGACGCGGCAACGTTCTTTATAAACTCAAGCAGCATGGCCTGGCCGATCGCCTGGATTCCGAAGGGCGGAGGCAATTGCTGGAACGCATTAAGCAGATGGAGCATCAAGGCTATGAAATCGAGGCTGCGGAGGGCACCTTCGAGCTGCTGGTGCGCGAGGCATTGCGTCCGGGATTGAACCTGTTCGAAGTGGTGGGCTACGACGTGACCACGCGTTTAATCGGGGGCACAACGGCTACCGTGACGCTCCGCGTGCAAGACAGCGTTCACACCGCGACGGCCAATGGCCAAGGCCCCATGAACGCCCTCGATTTGTGCCTGCGGCAATGCCTGTCGTCGGTCTATCCCAAGATCGCCAGCGTCCGCCTGACGGATTATAAAGTGCGCGTGCTCGAGCCGAAAAAAGGCACCGCCGCCAAGGTGCGGGTGCTGGTGGAATGGTCCGACCACAAGCGAAGCTGGGCCACAGTAGGCGTCTCCGACAACGTCATAGAAGCCAGTTGGCACGCCCTGGTGGACGCCATCCGCCTGGAACTGATGCGCCTGACCGAGCAGGACGAAAGCGTCGACAAAGTGGTGGAAGATTACTGCTGGGGCGTCTAATCGACGCGGCGCTAGAATAAAGTATGCCCGTTACGGCGGTCCTGACCTCCGATCAATTCTCCGCTCTTCCGGATCAGTTCGACAAGAACGGTAATCGGATCCGGCAGGAATTGATATCAGGAGAACTGGTAGAAATGCCGCCGTCGTTCGAGCTCCACAATGTCGTCAAAGGCAATATCGTTGAGGTCCTGATCGCTTTTGTCCTTGCGCATCCCGAGCTTGGCCTCAAGGTAATTTCCGAAATGGCATTTGTAGTTACCAGTAACGATACGCTCGTTCCGGACGCAAGCGTTATCCGGAAAACGCGCTTGAGTCCGAGAAAACAGAAATACACTCCTGGGTCGCCAGAGCTCGCCATCGAAGTCGTCTCCCCGAGCGACACCGCAATTCACCTGAAATCCAAGGTCGACATCTATCTCCAGGGCGGCCCGAAGACAGTGTGGGTCGTATTCCCCGATTCCCGCTCAGTAGTGATCTACTCTGGCGACTCATCTCGCGAACTGAAATGCGATCAGAGTATCGAAGATCAATTACTTCCGGATTTCGCCGCTCCGGTGTCTCGCTTCTTTGACCTCACCTGATCTCAGACGGCTAGAATAGAAGTATGCCCGCTACGGCACTCTTGACCTCCGAACAATACCTCTCCCTGCCCGAGGAGTTCGACCAGAACGGCAATCGGATCAAGGACGAGCTCATTGGAGGAGAAGTAGTCAAGATGCCACCCGCCTCTCACCGGCATGACCGCATCAAGAACCGAATCAAACGTCTGTTGGATCGTCATCTAGACAGAAACCCGCACCTCGCCATGGAATCACTCGTGGAGATGGGCGCCGAGGTGAGCAAGCGCGACGTGTTTGTCCCTGACGTGAGCCTTGTCAAGCTCGATCGATGCCCGGAGGAGGAACGCATATTCCGGGGTGCGCCAGATCTCGCGATTGAGGTAGTCTCGCCCAGCGACACGATCAAACGATTGAAAGCCAAGGTCGACACTTATCTTCAAGGTGGAGCAAACACGGTCTGGGTAGTATTTCCTGAGTCCCGATCGGTGACGGTGTACTCCAACGACTTGGTTCGGGAGCTGAAGGGCGATCAAACGATCGAAGACCCGGTATTTCCGGGGTTTTCCACGCCTGTTTCCGCTTTCTTCAAGTAAGGCAAGACGGCGTCTTGCCCCACATGAAACAATAGAAGTTGCGCTATTTTCTCCGCAGGTCCATTCCGCCCTTCACCCGCGTACTGCTGGTGGAAAGCGGGCGGCGTGACCTTTTCGAGGATCTGCTGCCTGGCTTGTACCGCACTTATCCGAATATGCAAGCCGACTTGATCACCTGCTACGGCGGTCTGCCTCAGAATTTCCAGCCTGACCGCGGAGGAGTCTATCGCGTCAACGACTATCCCAACAGCCGGGCGCGCAAGAAACTGTACAGCCTGCTGGAAGCCAATCGGTATACCGTGGTCGGGATCATCTGCTCGGACGAACCCATCATGGCCAAGTGGAAATGGGTGCTGGCCGCGCGCCTGCCGGGCAAAGTTTTTATCTTGAATGAGAATGGCGACTACTTCTGGCTGGATCGCGGCCATTTGTCCAATGTCCGCCACTTCATCCTCTTTCGCGCGGGGCTCACGGGGGCAGGCGCCGTTCGCACGCTGGCGCGCCTCGCGTTGTTCCCATTCACGCTGCTATATCTGATTCTGTACGCAGCAACTATTCACCTTCGGAGGAGACTTCGCACGCTATGAAAGCTGTTTTTGTAGAACAAACTGGTGGTCCGGAAAATCTGAAATACGCGGATATTCCAAAACCCTCGCCAGCCGCCGGCCAGGCGCTAGTGAAGATCGCCGCATCGGGCGTGAATTTCATCGATGTTTATTTCCGCACCGGCCTCTATCCGGCCCCTCCGCCGATTGTTCTCGGCAACGAAGCCGCGGGGACGGTGGAAGCTGTTGGTCCCGACGTCACCAATGTTCTTCCCGGCGACCGTGTGGCTTACGCCATGGCGCGCGGATCCTACGCCGAATATGCCGCCGTGCCGGCCTGGCAATTGGTGAAGATTCCGGATTCAGTGGATTTTCAAACCGCCGCCGCAGCCATGCTGCAAGGCATGACCGCGCATTACCTGACGCACTCCACTTATCCGCTCAAAGCGGGCGATTCGTGCCTGATTCACGCCGCGGCTGGCGGCACCGGAGCGCTGCTGGTCCAGATGGCCAAGATGCTGGGCGCACACGTGATCGGAACCGTGGGCAGCGAAGAGAAGGCCCAACAGGCCAAGGCGGCCGGCGCCGACGAAGTGGTGATCTACACCAAAGAGGATTTCACTGCCAAGGCCAAGGGCATGAACGTGGTCTACGATTCGGTGGGCAAGTCCACCTTCATGCAAAGCCTGGATTGTCTGCGGCCACGCGGCTTGATGGTGAACTTTGGAAATGCCAGCGGACCGGCGCCGGACGTCCCGCCGCTGCTCCTCACTCAAAAAGGTTCGTTATTTCTTACCCGCCCGTCTCTGGCCCACCATTTAGCCACGCAAGAAGAGCTGGATTGGCGCGCCGGGGACGTGCTGAAATGGATCGCTCAAGGCAAGTTGAAACTCCGTATTCACAAAGTCTATCCGCTGGCCGAGGCCGCGCAGGCGCAACGCGATCTGGAAGGCCGTGGTACCACCGGAAAGCTGCTGTTGACCCCGTGATCCAATTCGCCGAATTAAAAATCGACGCGCTGCTGGTCTCGGCGCTTCCCAACATCCGTTATCTGAGCGGCTTCACCGGTAGCCACGGGCTGTTGCTCGTGACGCCCGAATCCCAAACGCTGTTTACCGACCCACGCTACACCATACAGGCATCCCAAGAGTGCTCTTCGAAAGTGAAGACGGTCGCGAAAGGCCCGCTCGAGCTTGCCGCGGTTGAAATGATTCGCCGGGCGCGGTTCAAGCGAATCGGCTTCGAATCAACGCGCTTGATCTATGACTCCTACCAGCGCCTCAAGCAGGCACTTCCGCTGGCGGCATCGCTCAAACCAATAGGACCAGTGATTGAGAAGTTGCGGATGATCAAATCGCCCGAAGAGATCGCGCGCATACGCCGCAGCGTGCTCACGAACTCGGAAGCTTTCGAGTCTACTGTTCGGTCCATCCGCCCGGGTGTCTCTGAGATGGCTATCGCCGCTGAGCTCGAATTCAAGATGCGCCGGCTGGGTGCCGAGAAGGCCGCGTTTGAGACCATCGTGGCCGCCGGCCCCCGCACTGCCCTGCCCCACGCGCAGCCCACCCAACAGAAGGCAACCGTTAATGAACTATTATTAATAGATATGGGTTCGTGCCAGAACGGCTACATGAGCGATATGACCCGCATGCTGTTTCTGGGCCGGCCCAGCCAGAAGATTCGCAGCATGTACAGAGCTGTATTGAACGCCCAGTTAGCTGCCATCGACACAGTGCGCGCCGGAGTCACAGCCGGCCAGGTGGATGGCAAGGCCCGCCAAGTATTGGAATCCGAAGGGCTTGCGAAGCAGTTTGTGCACTCCACCGGGCACGGATTGGGTCTGGAGATCCATGAGCCGCCTAGGCTGGGAAAGAAGGACCCCACGAGACTTGAGGCCGGTATGGTGATTACAATTGAACCTGGCGCCTACATCCGGGACTTCGGTGGAATTCGCATCGAAGACACGGTGCTGGTGACCAAGAATGGATGCGAAGTATTGACAACCACATCCAAGGAGCTAATGCTTCTCTGAATGTCGAATGAAGAGATAAGAGATCTGGTCCAGCTAGTCATAGAAAGCGGCGTGGCTGAGATCGAAGTGCAGCGCGGTGAAAATCGGGTGCGTATCCGGCGAACGCTGGGTTGGCGGCACGAAGTCACGGTCCCCGGATCGATGATGGCGCCGGGGGCGACCCCCATGGGGGATGCGATTGTGCAGAACAGCACCGGTCCAAGTTCGGCCGGCGCAACATCAGGTACCGTGGGCAACGAAACGATTGTGAAATCTCCCATCGTCGGGACCTACTACGACGCGCCTAAACCCGGCGACCCACCGTTCGTGAAAGTAGGCGACGTGGTGGAACCCGGGCACGTGCTCTGCATCATCGAATCGATGAAGCTCATGAATGAGATCGAATCGGAGACCGCGGGCACAGTAGTGGCCAAGCTGATGGAGAACGGCCGGGCGGTGGAGTACGGAGAAGCGCTGTTCGCCATTCGTCCGCGCTAGCGCAAGCGCGATTTCATGGGCATGTTCCAAAAAATTCTGATCGCCAACCGTGGCGAGATCGCCATTCGCATCATCTGCGCCTGCAAGGATCTGGGTATCCGTACCGTGGCTGTTTATTCAGAAGCGGACCGTCATAGCCTGCACGTCCGGTTCGCTGATGAAGCTATTTGCATCGGCCCTGCCAAGAGCGCGCGCAGCTATCTGGATATCCCGGCCGTCATCAGCGCCGCTGAAATCACAAATGTGGATGCCATCCATCCCGGCTATGGGTTCCTGAGCGAGAACGCGGACTTCGCCGAGGTGTGCGAGACCTCCGAAATCCGGTTCATCGGCCCTAAACCGGCTGTAATCCGTTCCATGGGCTTGAAGCAGCGGGCGCGGGCGGCCATGGCGAAATCCGGCGTGCCGATACTGCCAGGGTCGAAGGGGATTCTCAAAGATGTAGACGACGCGCTCGCGACCGCCGAGAGCATCGGGTATCCGGTGATGCTGAAGGCTTCCGCAGGTGGGGGCGGGCGCGGGATGCGCATGGTACATGAGGCAACCGAGATGCCGGGGCTCTTCTCACAGGCACAGCAGGAAGCGGGAATTTCGTTTTCAAATCAAGACGTCTACATGGAGAAGCTGATCGAGGGGCCGCGGCACATCGAGTTCCAGGTGCTGGCCGACGAGCATGGCGCGATCGAGATTCTGGGCGAGCGTGAATGCTCCATCCAGCGGCGCCACCAAAAATTGCTCGAAGAGGCACCCTCGCCGGGCCTCAATCCCGATTTGCGCAAGAAAACAATGGCCGCGCTGCATGAGGCCATGCGCAACATCGGCTACACCAATGCCGGCACGGTCGAATTCCTGATGGATGAGAAAGGCAATCTCTATTTCATCGAGGTGAACGCCCGCATTCAAGTGGAACATCCGGTGACCGAGGCGATCACCGGGATCGATCTGGTGAAGAGCCAGATCCTGATCGCGGCCGGCGTGCCGCTGCGCGAAGTTATCTCGCAGCCAGTGACATTTGAAGGGCATGCCATCGAGTGCCGGATCAACGCCGAGAATCCTGAGACCTTCGCGCCCTCGCCAGGACGAATTACCGGCCTAAATCTTCCGGGCGATATCGGAATCCGGGTGGACACATCGGCCTACACGGACTACGTAATTCCTCCGTACTACGACTCGCTGGTGGCCAAGCTGATCGCTTATGGAGCCAGTCGCACGGAAGCCATCGCGCGCATGCGAAGGGCGCTCGAAATGTTTGTGGTAGAAGGCATTTACACAACTATTCCTCTGCACCAACGCATTCTGAGCGATCCGGACTTCGTTGCTGGGAAGACCGATACAAATTTTTTGAAGCGTTACGCCTAATCCTGCCGATAAGCCCACCAAGGAAACATATTATGGGCACTATCAGCAGCACACCTGTCCCCACCGCTTTGCCCGTACTTACCGCGCCTGGCGCGCCGCTTTCGAGCACGTCGTCGCAGATTCCACAGTCGATTCTCAATGCAGCCAATCCAACCGATCTGGCAAGCCTCAGCACGGAAGCTAACGCGCTCGCGGAGGAAAATGGGCTGTTCGCAGCAACGACATCGACTTTCAATCAGCCGACGGATTTTTTTCAATCTATCAACTCATCCATTACTGACGCGGCTTTCGGACTAACTCCGGCCACCACCAATAACACCGACTTGTTGCAGGAAGGGCTGGCGAATTTGAACGGAACCAGCGCAACTCAACCGGCCGCTACAACCACGCCGCCCTCGCTCGATCAGCTAGTTTCGGCATATACCGCAGGAACAAACAATACTGGCACGGTCATTAACACGACAGGCTGAACGGCACCGTCTCCCTTACGNNGTGAGGGAGTCGGTGCAGTTTTCACATGGCCAACAGCGCCGCCATCAACTCGATACCATCCCACAGATTCTGAATCCGGATGTTTTCGTTGAAGCTGTGCTGATTGTTATCGTGATTTGCGATCGGCACTGTGATGGTGGGCACATGCAGAATCTCGTCGATCATGTACAGTGGAACACTGCCACCCATGGTCGGCAGTTTCACCACTGGTCCGCGCGCCGAGTCGGCCGTCTTCAAAACCAACTGCGAGATGGGCAGATCCATGGACGTTCTTGACGCGTTGTAACCACCAGATTCCACTTTCACGAAAGCCACCTTTGGATGCGTCATGCGAGTCTGAGCGTCGGGCTCGGTATCAACGACGACGTAACCCTGTTTGCGGATGTGCTCAATCACGCGTTGCTCAGCCGCGTTGTGATCGATTCCTTTTACTAGGCGCATGTCGATGGTGGCCGTGGCCGTCGAGGGAATCACATTGCTCGCACCCGAGCCGGTTCGCGCACTGCTCATGCCCCGGATGTTCAGTGACGGCAGGTTGAGCAAGTCCACCAGCTTCTTTCCGCCACCTTCCGTGTGGCCCAGCCAGAGCTCGCGCATCAAGTCCTGATCCACGTCCGGCGCTTCAGCCACCGCGCGCCGCTCAATCTCAGTGAGCGGCGCGACGCCGTCATAAAAATGATCGATCAGCACCCGGCCGTCGTCGTCCTTCATGGATGCCAGCAGATGCGCCAGTTGCATGGCAGGATTTGGCGCCCAATTCCCGTAATGCCCACTGTGCAGCTCATGGTTGGGACCATACAGCGTGATATCGACCGTCGCGATTCCGCGCGCGCCGAACACGATCTGCTGACGCCGGCTCTGATGCACCGGGCCGTCGCAAATCAGCCACACGTCGGAACCGAGCAGCGCTTTGTACTTTTCGATAATGCTGGCCAGGTGCGGCGACCCGGCTTCCTCTTCGCCTTCGAAGACCAGCTTGATGTTGGACGCGAGCGGTATCCGAGCCGCTTGCAACGCATCGAGCGCAGTAAGGATGGCGATCACAGGCGCTTTGTCGTCGGACGCCGAGCGCGCGTAGATGCGCCACTCGGGATTGATTGGTCCGCTGGCAGGCAACGGGACAACGCGCCCGTCGCGATTCAAAGGGCCATCGCGCAGAACCGGCTGCCAGGGCGGTGTGGCCCACTCCTTGGGATCGAGCGGCTGGCCGTCGTAATGAGCGTAGAAAACCAGTGTTCGCGTCGCGCCGGGCGTAACGATTTCGCCGAACACCACGGGCGGCGCGCCAGGCACTTCGAGCAAGCGAGTTTTGATGCCCCGCTTTTCGAGCAGCTTTATGATCGCCGCGGCATTCTTGTGAATATTGTCGTCATCACGCGCGAGATTGGGCATAGCCAACAGATCCGTGAACTCGCGGAGGATTGCTGGTTCGTGCATCTCGCGCCAACTACGGGCGGCGGCGGACGCTGGATTTTGTTGAGCGAAGACCAGAGCCGGCGCTATGAGCCCAATTCCGAACAGGCATTTCCAAAGACGTACACGAAGGGCAGCCATAAAAGACTCTTTATCATACACTTAAGAGTGGATTTTGGCTTGCTGAGTGGCTCCCTATGTGCTACGCCGTTCGTGTGTTGCTGAAAACGCCTGGATTCACTTCGTTGGCCCTGCTGACGCTAGCGCTGGGCATCGGCGCGAACACTGCTGTGTTCAGTGTTGTGAATGCCGTGCTGCTAAGGCCGCTGCCGTTCGAGAACCCGCAGGAAATTGTCGCCGTGTGGGAGCAACGGCCGCGCGAGAATTCGTTCCGAGGCGGGATCTCGGCGCTCGATTTCGTCGATTGGCGGCGCATGAGCAAGAGCTTCTCGAATATCGCGCTCTATGATTCAGGCCAATACAATCTCACGGGGGCAGGCGACCCTGAGCGCATTCCGGGCGCGGCAGTGTCGCCAGGATTCCTGGAAGCTTCGGGCGTGCGCCTGCATATGGGCCGCGGTTTCGATAGCACGTCCGAGCAACCGGGCCACAACCGGGTGGTATTGATCACATACGGGCTTTGGCAACGCCGTTTTGGGAGCGACCCCTCAATAGTCGGCAAATCCGCCGGAATCAACGGCGAACCATTTTCGATTGCCGGCGTGCTTCCGAAAGACTTTCGATTTCCATTCGCGCCGCAGTGCGACCTGCTGGTTCCCGCTTTGCTTGGCCCTGACCAACTTCGTTACCGCGGGATTCACATGTTCAGCGGAATCGCGCGGCTGAAGACCGGCGTTACGTTGCAGCAGGCACGGGCGGAGATGGCTCTCATCTCAAAACAGCTCGAACAGCAATATCCCGACAGCAACACCGGCCATGCGGCGAATCTGATTCCGCTTCAGGAAGACTTGTCCGGGACCATCAAGCCGGCTTTGTTGGTTCTCCTCGGCGCCGTATTTCTGGTAGCTCTGATCGCGTGTGCCAATGTCGCGAATCTGTTGCTGGCACGAGCCTCCGTGCGCCGGCGTGAGATGGCGGTACGCGCGGCTCTCGGTTGCAGCCGCTGGAGGCTAGCGCAGCAATCGCTGCTGGAAAGCGCAGTACTGGGGTTCGCAGGCGCGGGCGCCGGAATTCTCTTGGCGATGTGGGGGCTGGACGTGATGCGCTCCGAGTTTTTCAATCGGGTAGAAAGAATCGGATTCTTCTCACAGGCTGGGCTGGATGCCATTGCGGTGGATTGGCGCGTGCTTCTGTTCACGCTTATTTCCGCACTTTTGAGTGTGCTGCTGTTCGGAGTTTCGCCTGCTCTGGCGAGTGCTGGCGCCGATTTGAACGACACACTCCGCAGCGGCGGACGCGGATCTGCTGGCGATCGCGGCAAGTTTCGGAGCGTTCTGATCATCGGAGAAGTCGCAGTTTCATTGCTATTGCTCACCGGCGCTGGGCTCCTGGCCAAGAGCTTCCTGGCTTTGATGAGTGTGAATCCAGGTTTTCACACCGAATACGTTCTGGCAGCCGGCATCTCGCTGCCCGATAGCAAATACAGAACAACACAACAGGCTGCTGAGTTTCACGACGCGTTGCTGGATCGCGCAGCAGCACTGCCAGGCGTGCGCTCGGCCGCGCTCACGGATGTTCTTCCATTGTCCGGCGACGACAACCGGATGGGGATTAAGCTTCCCGACCGGACTCCTCGTCCCGGAGAGCATCTGCGCATGAATCCGCGGCTGGTGAGTGCCGGGTATCTCGCGACCATGGGAATCCCGCTGATGGCGGGGCGGGAGTTCACTGCCACCGACACAACAGGGACCCGCCCGGTCGGCATTTTGAGCGAAACGGCGGCGCGCCGGTACTGGCCAGATGGAAATGTAGTAGGCAAGCGCTTCGCTTTTAACAATGACAGCGCGCCTTGGATTGAGATCATCGGCGTCGTGGGGACGATCCACAATCAGAGTCTCGATAGGGACCCCACACCCGATCTGTACCTGCCGTATCGCGAGAATCCGTACTTATTCCCTCCGACAGCGATGACCCTAGTGCTGCGGACCGTGCAGGGCGAAGCTACGGTCGCGCCAGCCATCCGAGACATGGTCCGGTCGCTGGATCGATCGCTTCCGGTATCGCATATTCGTCCATTGCAGGCCTACGTAGGCGATTCATCCGCGCCTCAAAGATTCAACGTGGTTCTGCTCGGAGCATTCGCCGTCATCGCATTGTTGTTGGCAACAGCGGGACTCTATGGCGTGATGAGTTACCTGGTGAGCCAGCGCACCGGAGAGATCGGCATCCGGATGGCGCTGGGTGCACGGCCGAAGGATGTGCTCGGAATGGTCGTACGGAAGGCTATGCTGTTGGCGGGGACGGGCGTCGTGCTGGGGATGATAGCGGCAATGGCGGCTACGCGACTGATGAGCAGTTTGCTGTTCGGTGTTCAAGCGCGCGATCCAATGGTATTCGCCATCGCGCCGGCGATTCTGATCGCGGTGGCGATGCTGGCGAGTTATATCCCGGCTCGACGGGCTTCGCGCGTGGATCCACTAGTGGCGTTACGGATGGAGTAACTCAAGACTTCTTGCGGGCGAACTTCAAACCGGTCCAGTCCGAATCCACGGCGCAGATCTTGTAATCCACCAGGCCAGCCGCGAGTCCTATGGCTCGGACATCAACCTGAGTGAAGTGCACTTTGAAGCGGCTGGTCTGTTTGGGGTAAACCATCCACAGAGAGGCGCCCGTTGGCAGCCGCGCGCTGAGGTAGTCCGTTTCATCCGCCAATTCACGCAAGGAACGCACAAACCAGATCGCCATTTTGGTTTGCGGGCTCACTTTGGTTTCGAATTCGACGCCCTCCGGCAGTTCGCCGAGCTGTTCTTCGAAGCCCTCGGGAGCTCCGAGCAAGGCCACGCGCATGTTAGGCTTGAGGCCGAGTTTCTTGACCAAGCTTGACCCGGCATATTGCGCCATGTAGGATTTCCCAGAGCCAGGTATCGCGCGCTTCTTAAGCGCCTTCTTCAAGGCCTCAGCTACGCCGGCCCAATCCGTGAAAATGGCCCAAGGCGTCTGTGCGCGTGCGGTCTTGACTTTTTTCTTCCAGGCCGCCGGCAAAGACAATCGGGATATGCCGCGTGGACTTGCCACTACGCAATACGATGGCGACTGCGCGGCCGTGCGAAGGCAGGCGATCCAAGTCAATCAGAATTACAGCGGGGATATGATCGCGAAATTGGCCAATCAATCCGCTGGTGCGGAGTGGCGAGGCGTTCACCGTGAAGCCGGCTTGCTTCAGAACGCGAGCATGTTCACGAGCTGTGTCCGGGTTCCAGGAGACCAGGCGGACGATTGGCATCCATACAAATTTAGCAACGAACGGCACGTATTGCATTCCAATAGGACTTGTGTCAGGCTGGTATGGTGGCTGAGAAGACTGACGTTTGGCAGGGAACGCTGGCACTGATGGTGCTGAAGACGCTGGAGACCATGGGGCCGCTGCATGGATACGGCATCGCGCGCCGCATCGAGCAGATTAGTGGCGATGCGCTGGCCGTGAACTATGGAACTTTATATCCGGCTCTGCTCAAGCTGGAGCAGGAGGGCTACATTTCCGCCAAGTGGGGAGTTTCGGACAACAATCGCCGCGCTAAGTATTACAGCTTGACTCGGGCTGGAAAAAAGCAAGTCGAGAAAGAGGCGCAGCAGTGGGAGCAGACCAGCGAGATTATTGCGCGGTTTTTGGCGCCGGAGACACGTTTCTAGTTTTCCGTTTCTCGTTTCTCGTTTCTCGTTAGAGAATTTCGAGTACCAAGTGCTCTGGTCGGAGATTCGCCGATGCGACTTCCAGCGCGAAGGTTAGGACGCGGCGGGTCTCGAGCGGATCGATCAGAGCGTCCATGTGCCCGCGGGCGGCGGCGAAGCGTGCATCCAGCCATCGATCGTAATCGGCCCGGGTCTTTTCGATGCGCTCCTTGAGATCGTCCGGGACCGGCTGGCCTGCTGATTTTAACTTCTCGAGCTCGGGGCCGTGGACGGCTTGTACCGCCGAATCGCCCTCCATCACGCCGATGCGAGCGGTTGGCCATCCGAAAGTAAAATTGGGGTCAAAGCCCTGGCCGGCCATGGCGTAATATCCCGCGCCGCTCGCGTGATTGATCGTCAGGACGATTTTGGGCACCGTCGCGCATGCCATGGTCTCTACCATCTCGGCGCCGGCGCGGATGATGCCTTCGCGCTCCGGCTCGACACCCACCATGAATCCGGAGACATCCTGGAAATAAATCAGCGGAGTGCTGTTGCGTTGCGCGTTCTCAACGAAGTAGGCCACCTTGCGCGCGGATTCGGTGTATATAATGCCGCCGATACGCGGACCGGCTTCGGTTTTGAGAAACCCGCGGCGATTCGCGATCAGTCCCACAGGCCGGCCGGAAAGCTTGGCCTCGGCACAGAGCAACTCGGGCGCGTAGTTGGGCTGGAATTCGAGATAATCGTCGCCGTCGAAAATTCGTTCGATCGCATCTTCCATGTTGTAGGGCAATCGATGATCGGGCGGCATCAGGTCGTAGAGTCCTTCGGCAGGCTGGGGAGCCGGTGCGCCCTTAGCGGCAGCAGGTGGCGCGGGCATGGACCGGAATTTCTGCCGAATCAGCTCCAGACAAGCAGCGTCATCTTTAGCGGTGAAGTGCGCAACACCACTCGAAGACGTATGCATGCGCGCGCCACCGAGCGATTCCGCATCCACTACCTGCCCCACCGCGCCTTTCACCAGGTTGGGCCCACCCAATCCCATAAAGCTGGTGCCTTCCACCATGATGATGACGTCCGAGAGCGCCGGAAGATACGCACCGCCCGCGATGCAAGGTCCCATCACCGCGGCGATCTGCGGAACGTGCAGCCTGCGGCGCATGAGCGAGTTGTAATAGAAAATGCGTGCCGCGCCATATTGGCCGGGAAAGATGCCGTCCTGCAGCGGGAGATTCACGCCGGCCGAATCTACCAGATAGACGATAGGAACGCGATTGCGCATCGCGATTTCCTGCGCGCGCAGGATCTTCGTGATGGTTTCCGGCCACCATGCACCAGCTTTCACCGTGGCATCGTTGGCCACGATCACTGCCGGCCGGCCTTCAATCTTGCCGAGCCCGGTGACCACTCCGGCCGCCGGCGCTTGTCCGTCGTACTGATCGTGCGCGATCAGCAGGCCGACTTCGAGGAACATCGCGCCCGGATCGAGCAATTGTGCGATTCGCTCGCGCGCCGTAAGCTTGCCATCGCGATGTTGCTTCTCTATTTTCGTTGTTCCCCCGCCCTGGCGGAGCCGATCTTCGAGTTCCTGGAGGCTCTCGACGAGTTCACGCATGCGGCTGGTGGCTGTGGAGGGCACGACTACTTCAGAATACAGGAGGCGGGCGGCAGGAGGCAGGCGGCAGGAGGCAGGCGGCAGGAGGCAGAAAGCAGGAGGCAGAAAGCAGAAGGCAGGCGGCACGCGGCAGAAAGCCCTACCAGCTGCCTGGGGCGGTTAGGTTCAGAGTTCGCACTACTGGTTCTGGTTGGTCTTCGAAGACCAGAGTGAAGCCTTCCGCCAGATGGCGATTTCGATAGACGTACGCTGTGACAACCAGCGCGCAGCCTAACAGGTAGAAGCCGGCCATTCGGAGCGGGCGTTCCAAGATCCATGCCTCGAGCGAGGCCATGCTGTAGGCGTAGGTCGCAAATCCGAGCCAGTAGACGAACCAGAGAGCGGTGATGTTGGATTTTCCCGGAAGGTAGGAGCATGTGAACGGGATTCTGTGAAACTTCACGAGCAGAAGTTCGATCAGCAGCAAGGACAGCGCGATGTCGAAGAAGGTGTGAAAGAGCGCCGCCGGCCAGCCCCAAAGAAAAACGTAAATCGGCGCCAGGGCCGCGAACAGAGGCAGCACTCCGAAAATGAACATGGCCTTCCGTACACCCGAAAGGCATTCTTTGCGGCCGTCGGCCTCCGAAAGCTGGAACACCCAATTTGCCTTCAATTCCGCAGGAATTGCGAAAACCACGCGCATTCCCGACAACACGAAGAAGGAAATGATCAGCGGGATCGAGAGCAGCGAAGGATTGGGAACGTCGATTGCTGGGCTACCTGTCCGCGAAAAGACGCCCACCAGAGCCTGCAGCATCAGCGCGAATCCCACGCCGACATAGGCCGCCAGATATAGCCAATGCTTGCGGCTGCGTACCATGGTCTTGCCGGTGAAATAGAAAGACGCTTGCTCCAGCGGATCCGCAACGATGTAGCGATTGGCGAAGGCACAGAGCAGCGTGGAGATACGGCTGGGGACTACGTCCAGAACATCCTCCGATTCGAGCGACCGCTTCACGTGCCGCTTGTAACTGAGCGCATAGGACAGGGCCGACGCTACCAGTACGATGCCCAGCGCACGTAATGCAATCTCGCGGCAGCCTATCAAGGGTTCCGGCTGGCCCAACATTGTTTCGTACAGTCCCAGAAACCACATCGGAGGAAAGAAATAAAGCAATTGCCGGTTCTTGGCAGAGTGAATCAGGGACGATGTATCCAGAAAAAGCAGCAGCATCATCAGCAGGGCCAGGACGGCGAGAAGCTGCACGTAAGTGGACACGCGACGGAACGCCCGAAAGCTGAGCACGTTCATCAGAATGCCCTGCAGTGCGACGAAAAAGAAAAACGCGCATGAAGTGGCTGCCAGCATTACAGTAGCGTGCACTCCCATGGAGCCTAAAACGCCCAGAAAGATGGCATACCGGCCCATTGCTACGAAGGGATAAAGAAATGTGTGGATTGCGTTGGTGGCCACAAAGAACATCACGACGAAGGCGCACAGTGAGACGATCTTCGCGGCGAAGATGCTGGGCAAATTGATGGGCAGCGGAATCAGGATGGTGAAATCGCGGCGATCTGGAAACAGCGCGTCCCATTCCAGAACGGTCACGAATCCCATCACCGCCATGGAAAACGTTATGAAGAACATTTTGTCAGAAAGGGACGCCGCTTCGGCCACTTTGGGAGGCACAAACACCAGCATGGTGTACTTGGGCATCAGCCAGAAGCAGATCAAGCCGGGCGCCGCGAGTAGTCCGATGACTTTGCTGATGGTGGCGTGCACCTCGCCCTGCGTCGACACCAGCTCGTTGTCGAAGAACCGGCCGAAGAAATGCCGGATCAGCACTCCAAACAGATCACGCATAGGCTCGCATGACTTCAACGATGTTATTGGCCACCTGCTCGGCGTCCTCCTGCACCACCAGTTGCGCGAAGATCTGTTCGAGCGACGGAAGCTGCATCAGGTTGCGGAGGCTTTCGACAGAATCGTCGGCCACCACCTTGCCTTTGTGGAGAATGATCACGGACGAACACACTTTCTCGACCACTTCCAGCACGTGCGAGCTGTAGAGGATGATCTTTCCGGCCGCGGACAGCGATTTCACCAGGTTTTTGAAGACCAGCGCGGAGGTAACGTCCAGGCCGGACAGCGGTTCATCGAAGATCAGGACCTGCGGATTGTGCAGCAGCGCCGCGCAGATCAGGATACGCTGCTTCATGCCTTTCGAATATGAGGAAATCAGCGAGTGCCGGTGGGGATGCATGCCGAAGAGTTGCATTAGCTCGTTGATTTTCTTGTCGGTGGCGTGCTGCGCGAGCGATCGCAGGCGACCGATCAATTGCAGATATTCGCGGCCGGTCAGGTACGGATAAATGTAGGGAACTTCGGGAACGTGTCCAATGGCGCGCTTGTATTCGATGAGGTTGTCACGGATGTCGCGGCCGTTGAAATATATGTGGCCGCGCGTGGGCTCAAGCAACCCGATCAGCATGTTGACTGTGGTGGTCTTGCCCGAACCATTGGGGCCGAGATAGCCCAGCACCTCGCGCGGCCGGATGGCAAAGCTCACGCCTTCGACAGCAGGAATGCTGGTGTAGTATTTGGTGAGGTCCCGGACTTCGAGCATATTGGACGCAGCGCCTCCGTGGGATGTTAGACACCGGGAAGCAGCGCGGAGTTCCCGACCCAAGCTGAGCCGCGACCGGGAGGGAGCGNNTCCCTCCCGGTCGCGGCTCGGCATGGAGGCTATGCAGTTTTCCCGTGAGCGGAGGCAGCACGGGTGGCCAGTGCGGCATCTTCCGCCGCATAATCAAACTGCTTCGGATCAAACGCGGCGGGCGGGTTGGCGCGCTCCCAGGCTATTGTTCGTTCGAGAGCTCGGTCGAGCGAAATCGGCTCGCGGTATCCCAGTTCTTCTCGAATTCGCGCGCTGCTCGCGATCCAGTGTTGGGCCGCGTTATACGGAATTAGAAGGTGCGCGGGAGTCTGCTGCTTGGGCAGCGCCAGTACCGTCCCCTTCCATCCGGCGACTCGGCCGACGTTCTGCGCCCATTCCAGCTCCGAAAATGATTCAATCTCGGCCACGTTGTAAATGCGTCCGGCGGCTTGGGGAGAAATAGCTGCCAATGCAATAGCGGCGGCGACGTTCTCAACGTAGCCGCGTAGGCCGCGCCATTGGGCTAATTCTTCCTGCATGAGAATGGCCGGGCGTCCGTCGTCCATCCGTTTGAGGATAGGATGAAGCCGGTGAAGAGGGTCGCCGGGTCCGTAGATCATCGGCAGCCGCAACACAGTTCCACGGATCTCGGAATCGCCCATGACGACTTGTTCCACCGGGATTTTGTCGTACTCGTCGTCGAGCCACGCGAACACATTGCGCAACATGGCGAGCGCTTCGGGAGGATAAGGATGCCTGTGCGTACGCAGCTCGGATTCTTCAGTGAGCGGAACCGGCTGGAGCGGACCAGGTTCCAAGCCGTGCAAGATGCCAGCCGCGCGATACACGTCGCCGCTGCTTAACGCGACAATTCGGCCGGCGATGCCTCGCGTGGCATTCATGAGTTCGATGGCCTGGCCCTCGCTCGAAAGGATAAAATCCACTACAACATCCGGCGCAAAACGTCGAAACTCGGGCACCGATTTGGCCAACGCTTTGCGGTCGCCGAGGATCTGCCGCACGCCATCCGCAAGGGCAATCTTCGCCAGTCCGCGATGAAACACGGCTACCTGGTGGCCTTGCTCCGCGAGCCGACGAGTGACGTGGGGACCAATAAATCCACTGCCGCCGATCAAGAGCGCCTTCATGCCATTACTGTATCGCATGCACTTCCCGGTGCAGCACGCTGCTATTCTGATTCCATGCTGGGCATCGATCCACGGGCGGCGCGGGCGGCGTGGACTGTTTTCCTGATCGCGCTGGTGGTAGCCACTGCGTACACTATCCGAGTGACGCTGGTGGTTTTCATGATCGCGCTGCTATTCGCCTATTTACTAACTCCGGTAGTGGAGTTGGTCCAGCGCTTCACACCGAAGCGGATCTCGCCGCAGATCGCGCTGGTCATCGTCTATCTGGCGCTGATCGGTGTCATAGTAGCACTCACATTTACGGTCGGGTCTCGCATCGTGGAGGAAGCCGGGAACTTGGAGACGCGCCTGCCGGATCTGCTCAAGAATCGAGCCTGGATCAACCACATTCCATTGCCGGGCTGGCTGGAACCGGTTCGCGCCAGAATGGATCAGACGTTGCAAACCGAACTCGATAATGGAGGTCAGGATATCTTGCCGTATGTGAGGAGCCTGGGCGGCCAGCTCATTTCTGGAGCGAAGTACCTGGTCTACGTGGTTCTGGTTCCGATCCTCGCATTCTTTTTCCTCAAGGACGGCCGGCTGATGCGCGAGCAATTCGTAGCTGGCATGGCGGAAGGAAAACAGCGGCTAGTGCTGGAGGAAATCCTGGAAGATATCAACCGTCTGCTTGGCGAGTACATTCGCGCGCTGGTGCTGTTGGCGGTTTCGAGTTTCATCTCTTATAGCATTTTCTTCGGTGTGACTGGCGCGCCCTACGCAGTGTTGCTGGCATGCGTAGCGGCGATCGGCGAGTTTCTTCCGGTAGTAGGACCTGCGGCGGCGGGTGCGATCGCGCTGCTGGTAACTGGTCTGGCCGGCTATAATCATCTGCTTGCCTTTACAATTTTCTGGATCATTTTCCGGATGTTTCAGGATTACGTTGTCTCCCCTTACCTGATGGGCAAGGGCGTGGAACTGAGTCCCGTTCTAGTGTTATTCGGGGTGCTGGCGGGCGAGCGGATTGCCGGAATCACCGGCATGTTCTTTTCGGTTCCTGTAATTGCCACTTTGCGGGTGCTGTTCGTCCGCTCGCAGCGCACCCGGAGGAGGCGAGTTGCCGGCGGCTCTGAGTAATCGATGAAATGGCTGTGGTGCCTGGCCGTGCCGCTGCCGCTCGCGGCGCACATGGTGAGCATGAGCACCGGTGAGCTGAAAGTGGACGGAAGCCGCGCGCATTACGAATTGCGAATCCCGATGTACGAAGTTGCGCACGTACGCGAACCGGAGCATACGCTGCTGGATCATATTCGCTTCAAAAGCGGTGGCGCTTGGGGGATGCCTTCCGCGCAGGTCTGCAAGGATGAACAGGGCACCTACGTTTGCACGGCGGATTACCAGTTCCCTGCCCCGGTGGACGAATTGCAAGTGGAATGCACGTTCTCCTCGGTTACGGTGCCGAATCATGTGCATCTGCTGCGGGCTTACCTTGGCGATAAAACCGATCAGGCGGTGTTTGATCTCTCGTTCACCACGGTGGAGATGCGCTTCCGGCCGCCGACGGTCTGGGAAACCACTGTCCAAGAGCTCGCCGCCGGATTCATGCGTGCCGCCGGAGGACTGGCGCCCCTTTTGTTCCTGGCGAGCCTGGTGTTGGCCGCGCGCAGCCGGCGTGAACTGGTGAAGCTCACCGTTGCTTTCCTCGGGGCGGAGTGCCTGGCCTGCGCCATCGCTCCCAGAATTTCTTCACCGCTATCGCCGCGATTCATCGAGGCCGCTGCGGCACTGACCATCGCATATCTCGCCTTCGAAATTATTTTGCTGCCGAACTCGGGCTTGCGCTGGCTGGTGGTGGGCGTGCTGGGACTATTTCACGGCGCGTATTTTTCCATCTTTCTCGCCCAAAGCGGATATCATGCTGTCACTTTCTTGTGTGGCGTTGCGACTGCAGAGGTGTTGTTGATCGTGGCGTTCGCCCTGGCGCTGCGGCAACTCTCACGCCTGGCGTGGATGAGGCGAATGGTACCTGTTGCCGCAACAATGCTGTTGACGGTTGGCTTGGTATGGTTCTTCGTGAGGAGTATTAAGTAAGGTCCAAGAACGATCGCGGCGGCTCTAACGAAAGTCGCGTTTACCGTCGAATAGTAGATTGTGTCGGACTGTCGTTCGAAGCGGGGCTTCGTCCTCATCGTTACGTGCATTGCGCTGGTGATTCTCATGGCCGTGGCGGGCCTGGGCATCGACCTTGGCCGTATGTACCTTATCAAGAGCGAGTTACAGGCGTTCGCCGATGCGGCCGCCTTGAGCGCCGCCCTTCGCCTGGACGGGACCGATCAGGGGATTGAAGGAGCACGTCAGGCTCCCGCTGAGCTTGCGGCCGGACCAAACGCGATGATGTGGGACATGGGCACGCGGCCCATCACCGAGATTGCGACCAGCTTTGCGAAAGGCGAGACGGCCCCGGATCCGAAAACCTGGCAGGCCGATTCGAAAGGCGCGGGCGAGCTTCGTTTTGTACGAGTGGTGGCCAGCGCGCAGGCTCCGGTCATCTTCTTAAGAGCGTTTCAGCCATTGAAGACTGATGCCGCCATGGTGGCCGCGTCGAGCGTCGCGGTGAAGACGCCGGGGACTGCGAGGTTGGTCCAATGAGAGCCAAGAATTCCCGCACCGGAAGCGCGCTGATTGAATTTGCGGCGGCGCTGATTTTGCTGTCCGGCATGTTCACGGGGATCTTCCAGGTGGGTTACACGTTCTTCACATACAGCACGCTGGTGAACGCGGTGCGGGCTGGGGCGCGCTATGCGTCATTGCAAGCTCCGAACTCGAACGTCGCCGATCCCGAGTTCGCGAGGTCGGTGGTGAATATGGTTGTGTACGGAGAGCCGAGGCCTGCGATGGGAGCGAAACCGGTAGTGCGAGGGCTCGCCCCGGACAACGTGGAACTGGTTCTTGGACCATCGACGGCCACCGTGACCGTGCGTGGTTTCCAGATCGACGCGATTTTCACGAAAGTGGCGTTGGTGGGACGGCCGACCGTCACTTTTCCGTTTACCGGCGGAGGGCCGAAATGAGACGAGGTCAGTCGTTAGTAGAAACCACGTTCATACTCGCGGCTTTCATGGGATTGATTCTCGGAATGGTAGGCGTCGGCCAAATGCTGTTCGTGCGGCAGGCGCTGGCTGAGCGAGCGCAGGATGCCGCGCGTTGGGGCGCCGTGAACACTTATGACGCTCCCGCTATTCGCAATCTGGTTATCTATGGGACAGCGACTCCATCAGACGGAGCAATCGCGTTCGGCGGCTTGGAACCATCGGAAGTCGTAGTGGGAAACCCTGGCTGTCCAGGCGTGGATTGCCGCGTGAGCGTAGCGATTCCGGGGCACGGGATTCAGAGCACGGAGCCGGTGGAGGGGTTTTAGGGCTGCTCACTGCTGGGCCGGCGTTCGTGCGCTTCTTCTCTGGTGGCGCGTTTGGAAGCATCCAGTTTGATGTCTAGCTTCTTCCACTGTTCGTACGCCTTCCAGTACTCTTCGGATGCCTTCTTTGATACAGTCTCAGGTTCCTTAGGTCGGGGGTGCCTACTCATGACCGTTCTTTTTCGTTCCGGATCTCGGACTCGCCTTTCAAGGTCGGCTATTTTTTGTCACTCTCTGACTGTTCCCGGTCAATTTGTTCGGACCAGTTGGTCATTCGAGCGCTCCAGCGCGCGCCTGTTTGTATCAAGGCGCCATGGCGGTTCAGACGGGTTTCCATCAGATCAAGACGTTCGGTCAGACGAGTGAATCCCTCGTGCATCTCTTGGCGCAGGCCGTCGCGGACACCTGAGATTTCGCGGTGCAGGCTGTCGCTGACACCCGAGATCAATTGTGCGAGTTGTTCGTTATCCGCATTCATGCGATTACTCGGATATCTCGACTCTAACAGATAATGGCACGTCCTGGCCGGCACGCCAGGCGATCGTTGTACTAGACTCGAAGACTACGGATGTTCAAGCGGCTCTACCTGGATACGAACGTTTTATTCAACAGTTGGCCTTCGCCCAGCACCTCCGTGCGCGCGATGTTTAACCTAGCCCGAATGTTAGAAATAGAGCTCGCTATGCCGCTGGTCGTAGAGCTCGAGCTAAAACGGCAGATGAAGGCAGATCTGGAGGAGGCGGTTCGAGCCAGAGATCAATCGCTGAGTGCGATCAGCGACCTTCTTCAGCGATTTCACGATCAAACCGATGTTGATTACGAGGACTGGTTCACGGATGAATTTGGTTCTGGCGCATTAATGCTTAAGTATGACCAGGCATCTGAACAGGCCAAAGACCGTTGGAAAATACGATCGGTCCCACTTACTTCACGCGACCTTCACCACTTTCTGGAAGACGCGATTAATCGCGTACCACCGTTCCGGGAAGTGAACGACGATGTGACTGGCCTCCAAGATGCGGCGATCCTTGCTTCGATCCGCGAGGACCTGGACCGATCCCCTGGCGTCCTCGGTGCCTTTCTAACTTTGGACAAGAGGTTCGCGCAGGCTGCGGCGAGTTCGAGCCTGCCGGTATTTGAGACCCTCAGCGCAGTCGTTGAGGCTCTCAAGCACGACATGCTTCCGCACCTGCGTTCAACCGTGGACCGCGAGGAGAGGCTCGCGAAAACCGCGTTGCTGAAAAACCGGCGGGACGCAGAAGCTTTCATCATTTCCACCATACGCCCGCGTGAATTCGGCGGGGTAATAGCGGAATCAGAAAACATTGAGACGCTGGAAGGCCTTGAGATCGAAGCTATCGACGCCGTAATCGTTGGCCCAGATGAAAATGGGCAGGCCAGGAGCTTTGACGCGAGCTTTACCGTCTTGGGTAAACTCGACTACAAACGCCGTTTCTTGGGGCGATTTCTATTGTCCAGCACAGTACGGGTTTGGACGGAACTCGACGCGAAAGTCTTCGGCGAGGATGAAGAGAATCCCTCAATAAACTTCCGCTCGGCGCGGCCCTCGCAGATCCCTCCACAAATCGAGGACCTACACAGGAACAACGCCGAGCTTTAGTATCTTAGGCGAACCGATCTTCGTCCGCCTGTTATTCTGCGACCGTGTCTTCCACCGGCGCTGGCTCTTCCGTCAAGCCGCCGGTATAGACTGTGCGGGCTTCGTCTTCGTAGCCGCCCAGGTCGCCGGTGAGCGATACTTCTTCCGTGATGGGCTCTTCTTCCACCACGTCTTCGCCCGCGATTTTCACGTTGCGGTAGTATTCCATGCCGGTTCCGGCCGGGATCAACCGCCCCATGATGACGTTTTCCTTGAGGCCTCGCAGATAGTCCACCTTGCCGTTGATGGCGGCTTCGGTCAACACGCGCGTGGTCTCCTGGAAGGACGCCGCTGAAATGAACGAGTCGGTCGAGAGCGATGCCTTGGTGATTCCAAGCAGCACCGGTTTACCGCCGGCCGGCTTTCCGCCCGCTTCTTCCACGCGATTATTTTCTTCGCGGAATTTGAACTTGTCCACCACCTCTTCAGGCAGGAACTCGGTGTCGCCGATATCGTCCACCTTCACCCAGCGCATCATCTGCCGCGAGATTACTTCCAGGTGCTTGTCGTTGATATTGACGCCCTGCAGACGATAGACTTCCTGGATTTCGTTCACCAGGTATTTCTGCAGTTCCTTTTCGCCGAGCACGGCCAGGATGTCGTGCGGATTGCGCGGACCATCCATCAATGGGTCGCCCGCTTTCACCCGCTCGCCCTCCTGCACGTTGATGTGAACGCCGCGCGGGATGGAATATTCTTTCTGTTCCCCGTCGTCGGCGGTGATGGAGATCTTACGCATACCCTTGGCGACTTCGCCGTACTTGATGACGCCGTTGATCTCGGCGATGATGGCCGTTTCGCGCGGTTTGCGCGCTTCGAACAGCTCCACCACACGCGGCAGACCGCCGGTGATGTCCTTGGTCTTGGTGGTCGCGCGCGGAATCTTGGCGATCACGTCGCCGGCGTGGACCATTTCTTCGTGATTCACCATCAGATGCGCGTGGGTCGGCATCAGATAGCGCTTCTCTTCCGATCGCGCGCCGCCTTCCGGCCGCACAATGACGGTGGGGATGCGCTTTTCATCTGGCGAATCCGTCACCACCCATTGCGACATACCGGTGATTTCATCCACCTGCTCCTGCAGGGTGACGCCCTCACCCAGGTCTTTGAAATGGACCTTGCCGCTGACTTCCGTGAGGATCGAGAACGTGTAAGGATCCCATTCCAGCAGGATCGCGTTGGTTGTGACTTTGGCGCCGTCGGCGAACAGGACCTTGGCGCCATACACTACCGGGTAGCGCTCTTTTTCGCGGCCCTTCTCGTCGATGATGGCCAGGATGCCATTGCGGTTCATCGCAATCAGCTCGCCCTTGGCATTCTTTACTGTCGTAACGCCGAGGAACTTCACATACCCGTCCGACTTGGCGTCCTGCTTGGATTGTTCGCTCGACCCGGTAGCGGTGCCGCCCACGTGGAAGGTACGCATGGTGAGCTGGGTTCCAGGTTCGCCGATGGACTGCGCGGAAATTATTCCCACCGCTTCTCCGCGTTCCACCATACGACCAGTGGCCAAGTTGCGTCCGTAGCAGAGCTGGCAGACGCCGCGCTTCGATTCGCAGGTCAGCACCGAACGAATCTTGACGCGCTCGATACCGGCTGCCTGAATAGCGGCGGCCAGGTCTTCTGTAATCTCCTGGTTGAGCCCAACGATCAGGTTGCCTTCGTAGTCGAATTGATCTTCGAGTGCCACGCGGCCGACGATGCGGTCGCGCAACGGCTCGATGATTTCGCCCGACTCGATGATCGGCTCTACGTAAATGCCATCGCCGGTACCGCAATCGTCCTTTGTGACGATCACGTCCTGCGCCACGTCGCACAGGCGGCGGGTGAGATAGCCGGAGTCGGCCGTCTTCAACGCCGTATCGGCCAATCCCTTGCGGGCGCCGTGTGTCGAGATGAAGTACTGCAATACGTTGAGACCTTCGCGGAAGTTCGCTGTGATGGGGGTCTCGATGATTTCACCCGACGGCTTGGCCATCAGGCCGCGCATACCGGAGAGCTGGCGGATCTGCTGCTTCGATCCACGGGCGCCCGAATCGGCCATGATGTAAATCGGATTGAGGTAACGGCCGGTGCGGTCGTCCTCCTCCATGGTCTTGAACATTTCCTCGGCCACGCGTTCGGTGACCTTGGACCAGATTTCGATGATCTTGTTGTAGCGCTCACCTTGCGTAATAGCGCCTTCCTGGTATTGCTGGGTAACTTCGATGACGGCCTTCTCGGCGTTCTTTACCAGCTTGGCCTTCTCTTCGGGCACCACCATGTCGTCGATGCCGATGGAAATTCCCGCACGCGTGGCGTACAGGAAGCCCAGCTTCTTAACCTCGTCCAGCATCGTTACTGTGATCTGCAGGCCGAACTTCAGATAGCAGTGCTGCACCAGTTGCGTGAGCCCCTTCTTCTTTAGCAGGCCGTTGATGAACGGCATTTCATCCGGAAGAACGTCGTTCAGGATAACCCGGCCGACCGTCGTTTCCATGTACTGCTTGATGAATTCGATCGGCTCGGTGTGGAGGACGTTCTGATTGTCGAAGGCCTTGATCAGGTCGATCACTTTGCCTGTGAAGCGCAGCTTGATAGGCGTGAGCGTTTCCACTTCACCCATTTCGAGCGCGATCAGTACGTCATCCGTCGATGCGAAGGTGCGTCCTTCGCCCTTGGTTCCGGGACGAGCCTTGGTGAGGTAGTACAAGCCCAGCACCATGTCCTGCGTGGGCACCGCGATAGGCGCGCCGTGCGCCGGCGAAAGAATATTGTTCGACGACAACATCAGCGTGGAAGCTTCGATTTGCGCTTCGGGCGATAGCGGAATGTGGACGGCCATTTGATCGCCGTCGAAATCCGCGTTGAATGCCGTGCAAGTGAGCGGATGCAGCTTGATGGCCTTGCCTTCCACCAACACGGGCTCGAAAGCCTGAATGCCCAGACGGTGCAGCGTGGGTGCGCGGTTCAACAGAATGGGATGGTCCTTGATAACTTCTTCGAGAATGTCCCACACCACGGGATCCTGCTGCTCCACCAGTTCCTTGGCTTGCTTGATGGTGGTGCAGTGGCCGCGCTGCTCCAGCCGATGATAGATGAACGGCTTGAAAAGTTCCAGCGCCATTTTCTTCGGCAAACCGCACTGGTTCAACCGCAGCTCGGGACCGACCACGATTACGGAGCGTCCGGAATAATCGACGCGCTTGCCCAACAGGTTCTGGCGGAAGCGTCCCTGCTTGCCCTTGAGAGTGTCGGAAAGCGATTTGAGCGGGCGGTTGTTGGCTCCGCGCAGAACGCGGCCACGTCGGCCATTGTCAAACAGCGCGTCTACGGCTTCCTGCAGCATGCGCTTTTCATTTCGAACGATGACGTCGGGCGCGTGCAGCTCGATCAATTTTTTTAGACGGTTATTGCGGTTGATAACACGCCTATAGAGGTCATTGAGATCGGACGTCGCGAATCGGCCGCCATCCAGCGGGACTAAGGGACGAAGTTCCGGCGGGATAACCGGGATCACATCCAGAATCATCCACTCCGGCTTGTNNACGCGCAGGCGCTTGGCGAACTTGAGTTTCTTCTGCTGCGAGACTTCGGTCTTCATCCGTTCGCGGATATCGAGACTCAGTCCTTCGATGTCGACCTTTTTCAGGAGCTCTTTGATACCTTCCGCGCCCATCATCGCCACGAATTTTCCAGGGAACTCCTGGTCTAACTGGCGCTTGCGTTCGTCNNTCGAAATACAGGACGCGTTCCAGTTCGCGCAGAGTAATATCCAGCAAGTAACCAATACGGCTGGGCAGGCCCTTAAAGAACCAAACATGGGAGCACGGGCTGGCCAGTTCGATGTGGCCCAGGCGCTCGCGCCGCACCCGCGACAGAGTTACTTCCACGCCGCATTTGTCGCAAATCACGCCGCGATGTTTCATGCGCTTGTACTTGCCGCACAAACATTCCCAGTCGGCAATGGGACCGAAAATACGGGCGCAGAAAAGTCCATCGCGCTCCGGCTTGAAGGTCCGGTAGTTGATCGTTTCGGGCTTGGTTACTTCCCCATGAGACCAACTGCGAATCTTTTCCGGCGAGGCGAGCGAGATCCGGATAGAATCGAAGTCGGCGATCAAATTTGCTCTATCGTACGGAGAGGAACGGTACATGAAATCTCCTTATTAGGCCGCAAATAAACGCAAATAAACGCGAATAATATTTGCGTTCATTCGCGTTCATTCGCGGCTAAGAACTCTTAGTCGGCCGCGAGCGCTGTCTCCAGGGTTTCCCGCGGCTTTTTCATTAACTCGACGTCCAGACACAGCGACTGCAGCTCGCGAATCAGGACGTTGAAGGATTCCGGCACGCCGGGTTCGGCGGCCGCTTCCCCTTTCACAATTGCTTCGTAAATCTTGGCGCGTCCGTAAACATCGTCGGACTTGGCGGTCAATAACTCCTGCAACACATAAGCGGCGCCATAAGCTTCGAGCGCCCAGACTTCCATTTCGCCGAAGCGCTGTCCACCGAACTGCGCCTTGCCGCCCAGGGGCTGTTGCGTAATTAGCGAGTACGGACCGATTGACCGGGCGTGGATCTTGTCGTCCACCAGGTGCGACAACTTGAGCATGTAGATGTAGCCCACCGTCACCGGCTGTTCGAAGGCTTGCCCCGAGATACCATCCCAAAGCTGGACCTTACCGGAACTCGGCAGCGCAGCGGCTTTGAGCTGCGCCTTGATGTCTTTTTCAGTGGCGCCGTCGAAAACCGGCGTTGCAAAATGAAGGCCCAGAGCGTGCGCGGCCCACCCCAAGTGGGTTTCCAGAATCTGGCCCACATTCATTCGAGAAGGAACGCCCAGGGGATTCAGAACAATCTCCACCGGATTTCCATCCGGCAGATACGGCATATCTTCTTCAGGAACGATGCGCGCGATCACGCCCTTGTTCCCGTGGCGGCCGGCCATCTTGTCGCCCACCGAAAGCTTGCGCTTCATCGCGATGTAGCATTTCACCAGCTTGATGACGCCCGGAGGTAATTCGTCGCCTTTACGTAGCTTGGCGATCTTTTCGTCCGTGATTTTCTCCAGCACGGCGATCTGGCGCGAAGTCATTTCCTCAATTTCGTCGATCTGCTCGTTCAAGCGAACGTCTTTGTTGGCAAGCTTGACGCGCTTCAGGTCGCGCGCGCGCAGTTTCTCGATCAGGTCGCGCGTCAGAGGCGTGCCCTTCGAGAGCAGCTTCTTGTTGGTCTTTTCGTCGTGTAGATCAGCCAGCGATTCTTTGTCGCCCAGTAGATCGGTGAGGCGCTTGGCGCGCTCGTCGTTCAGAATGCGCTTCTCGTCCTCAAGGTTACGGTGCAGCCGCTCCACCTGCGTTTCCAGAATCGCCTTGGACCGCTCGTCCAGGTCCGCGCCTTTGCGCGAGAAAACCTTGCAGTCCACCACGGTTCCTTCGATACCGGGCGGGCAATACAAAGATGCGTCCTTGACGTCGCCGGCCTTTTCACCGAAAATCGCGCGCAGCAGCTTCTCTTCCGGCGTCAGTTGGGTTTCGCCCTTGGGCGTCACCTTACCCACCAGGATGTCACCCGGCTTTACTGTGGCGCCGATACGGATAATTCCGCTTTCATCCAAATTGCGGAGAAAACCTTCGGCGATGTTAGGAATGTCCCGCGTGATCTCTTCCGGCCCCAGCTTGGTGTCGCGGCCTTCGATCTCAAACTCTTCAATGTGAATGGAAGTGTAGTAATCTTCCTTCACCAGCTTCTCCGAGACCACGATAGCGTCTTCGAAGTTGTAGCCGCGCCAGGGCATGAAAGCCACCAGCACGTTGCGCCCGAGCGCCAATTCGCCCAGGTCGGTGCAGGGACCGTCGGCCAGCACGGCGCCCTTTTTCACCCGCTGACCCTGGAAAACGATCGGCTTTTGGCTGATGCAGGTGTTTTGGTTGGAACGCTTGAATTTAGTGAGCTGATAGATGTCGGCGCCCACTTCGCGCGAAAGCTGCCCTTCATGCGCGCTGCCGTCCACTCGCACGATAATCCGTTCGGAATCCACCGAATCCACGATGCCGGAGCGCTTGCAGATGACCACCGCACCCGAATCGCGCGCCGTCACGTGCTCCATTCCGGTACCGACGTAGGGTGTCTCGGCGCGCAACAGCGGCACTGCCTGGCGTTGCATGTTCGATCCCATCAGGGCGCGGTTCGCGTCGTCGTTCTCAAGGAACGGGATCAGGCTGGCGGCCACCGACACAAGCTGCTTGGGACTTACGTCCATGTATTCCACTTCGTCCCGATGCTTCAGCACGAAGTTTCCGGCTTGCCGCGCATTCACCAGATCGCTGACGAGCCGGCCCTTTTCGTCCAGCTCGATGTTGGCCTGAGCGACGATGTATTTGTCTTCCTCCCAGGCGGACAGGTAGTCGCAGTGGGCTTCCACCTCAATAGTCTGCTTCTTGGCGCCGAGGTCGCGATTAGCCTTGTCCACTTCACCGCGCGTCATCACGTCGCCAACTTTATAGGAGCTGTCGCCAGGATTCAGAACTCGTATTTCGTCCACCACCGCGCCCTTTACTACTCGCCGGTAGGGACTTTCGATGAACCCGTACTCGTTGATGCGGGCAAAGCACGACAGCGACGAGATGAGACCGATGTTGGG
>PMUN01000151.1 GCA_003166875.1 Bryobacterales bacterium
TACGCGGCGACCAGTCCCTTTTCGCGCGCGAGGATGCCATTGAGGCCCAATGGAGAATCGTGGAGCCGGTGCTGGGTGATGTGACGCGCGTCTATGAATACGAGCCGAACACCTGGGGACCGGCCGAGGCTGATTCGATCATCGAAGATCCCGGCGGGTGGTTCAACCCGCAACCAGCCGGGGTCGCGCCAGGGAAATGAAGACGTGGCGCACGCACTCGTGNNCGACCGAACCCAAGCGTTCACAAGAGTGTGAACGCGGCACCGAGGAGTGCGTGCGCCACGCGTCTTCAGTTCCTCACTCCACCGGAATCACATCCACACCCACGTGTAGAGTGTGCCGTGCGCCCCCCAGGAGAACACCGTGAATAGGGCTGACGTCGGAGTAGTCGCGTCCCCAAGCTAGAGTGACGTGGCCGTCCGAGGGCACGCAATCGTTGGTGGGATCGAAGTCTACCCATCCCAAGTCCGGGCACCACGCCGAACACCAGGCGTGCGATGCGTCGGCGCCTTCCAAACGAGCGCATCCCGGTGACGGTATGGTTCGCAAGTAGCCGCTTACATAACGCGCCGGAAGACCCAGCGATCGCAGGCACGCGATCTCGAGATGAGCGAAGTCCTGGCATACGCCGCGGCGCTTTTCGAAGAATGTCTCGACCGGGGTAGTGACCTCCGTGGCTTTGGTATCGAAGCGAAAATCCTGGTGGATTCTTCGCGTGAGATCGCGAACCGCCTCCAGGAGCGGACGTCCTGGAAGAAACGAATCGCGCGCGTAAGCTGCCAGTTCCGGATTTGCGCCGACGCGTTCGGAATCGAAAACGAACTGGTAGGCATCGAGAACTTCCACGCTACAGTCTTCGAGCGACCCCTGCACTGTCTCCCAGCGCGGCGATCGTGGAAAATCCGGCGCCTCGCTTCTCTGAACTTCCAGTTCGCTCGACGCCTGCACGGTCAGCCGGCCATGTGGCTCCCGCAACGTGAAGAACGTCAGAACATTGCCGAAATAATCCGTATGCGTAGTGGAAATCTGAGGCGATGGAACAATGGATATTTGGCTTCCACTACAACGCTGCCGTGTAAGATTGCGCGGCGTCAGACGCAAGACATGGTGCGAAACCGAGACTGGGTCGGTGTAGTCGTAGGTAGTTACGTGCCGGACTCGATAAATCAAGTGGCGTGCTCCAATTCCTCCGCGTGACTGAAATAAGCATGTGTGATCGCATCCGAAAATGTAGGCAACTCCGCTTCCATCGCGCTGAGAAGTTTGTCGAGCAGCACGCGGACGCCGTTTGTGTCCGGAACACAGAGCTTGCCGATATCGGTCGAAAACAGGTTGGATGCCGCTTCCTCCAAACGTCTCTGTTTGGAACCTGGCCATCCGGATCCGGAAGGCATCCTCGCGAGAGACCGGCAATGCTCCCTGAGATCCTTCACTTGGAAGGCCAGTGAGCGCGGATTGGCCTTGTCGTTCATGAGCAGGTCCAGCGCCGGGGCGGCCTGAAGGGTGGTGAAATAGCGTGCGCGGTAAGTCATCGAACTGTCGGCCACCTCGAGCAGCATTTCAAGCGCGGGCCACGTTTCCAGGCGCAGCGGCACGATGATCGCGCGGAAAAGCTTCACCAGATGGATGGAGCGCTCAATGCGTCTTCCTATGTTGAGGAAGCGCCAGCCCGGCCCGCGAGTCATGTTTTCCATTTCGATCCCGCGCAACGCCGCCAGGGTGCCGATGCAGTGATTGAGCGCGGCTAGCGCATCGCCGGCCGGAATATATCCCCAGGCAGAGGCGCCGGGAGCGCGAGCTAATGCTCCAAACTGGGTCACGATGCGGAGCAAATCGCTCGAAAGGCGATCGCGTACGTGCGCCGCCGCGCGTCCAGCCCTGTTTAGCATCCTGTTCAGACTGTCGCTGCGTTGGTCGTCGAAAATCTGCGAGAGAATCCCTTGCTCAAATTCCTGCGATTCGTCAAGATGCCCTTGTGCATCATCTGTCGCGAGCGAGGCGTCGGGAGTTTCCACGCATTCGCGTAGCTGGATCAAAGATTCCCACTCCCATTGTTCCCGTCCGCCGGACTCGCCCGTCAGCCGGACCAGAATGCAGCGAAGTACCCGGGCCAGATGCTCGCCTCGTTCGGCGTAGCGGCCCAGCCAGAAGATGTGATCGGCCGCGCGGCTGGGAAGATCGCTGGTCTGGCCGCGATTCAGAGCAACCGGCAGAGCGCGCGGCCCCAGTCGAGAAGAACTGCCGATCGGCCGGTTCGAAAGAACCCAGGTGTCCTTGCTTCCGCCGCCGCGCTGCATGGAGACCACCGGCGTGTCGAGTGAGGACGACACGCGCGCGAGTCCACCGGGCATCACCACCCAGGAGTTCCCTGAGGCCGCCAGAAACACGCGCAATACCACTCTACGGGGGGAGAGGGTTTTCTCGGACCAGACCGGAATCGTTGACAGGTGCAGCAACTCCTGCCCGACGAATTCATGAGGGCGCTCTCGGATGCGCTCCAGCAATCGCGAGCGTTCGCCCGCGGCAAGCTTTCCTCCAAAAACCGGCTCCATGCCCTTGGATGGGAAGGCCGGCTTGATAACAAGGAAATCCAGGTTGTCGCGCACGTAACTCAACGCTTGGGGCTGTCCACACCACCAGGTGGCCACGGCCGGGAGTTTCAATGGCTCGCCCAGCATTCGCTGGCTGAGCCCCGGAAGAAACGGCATGAATGCGGACGTTTCAATTAAGCCGCTGCCCAATGCATTGGCCACCGCGACGTTGCCGGCTCGCACGGCTTCCACCAGGCCGGCCACGCCCAGGAAAGAATCGGAGCGCAGTTCAATGGGATCGCAAAAGCTATCGTCCACGCGCCGCAAGATCACGTCCACGGGTTTAAGCCCTTCCAGTGTCTTGAGGAACACCCGCGAGTCGCGCACTGTCAGGTCACCGCCCTGAACCAAGAGCAGACCGAGGTAACGGGCGAGATAAGAGTGCTCGAAATAAGTCTCGTTATAAGGTCCAGGAGTGAGCAGGACCATCCGCGGATGGGCGCGGGGCGATGGCGACAGGCGCAGCAGCGTGTCGCGAAAAGAACGAAAAAACGAAGCCAGCGGTTTGACCCGGAACTCGCGGAACAAGTCCGGAAGCGTTTCCGCCAGCACGTTGCGATTCTCGAGCGCATAACCTGCGCCGGAAGGCGCCTGGGTTCGGTCCGAGAGCACCCACCATTCCCCATCTGGCGAGCGTGCCAGGTCTACCGCAAGCAGGTGCAGATACGTATTGCCTGATACGGGCAAATCATGACAGGGCCGCCAGAATGCTGGGTTCGCGAATACCAGAGCCGGCGGAATGTGACCTCCGCGAAGCAATTGCTGCGGACCGTAAAGATCCGCCAATATCTGGTTCAACAGGCGGGCGCGCTGGATCAGGCCCTCTTCGAGTTGTGCCCATTCCGCCGGCGGAATAACCAGCGGAATGGCATCCAGGCTCCAGGGACGGTCCGCGCCCAGCGGATCGCCATAGACGTTGTAGGTTACGCCGTTTTCCCGAATTCGCTGCCTGGCCGTTCGCCAGCGGTGGGTCAGTTCCTCCTTACCAAGCGCGGTTAGCGAGCTGATGAACGTGTCCCAATGAGGACGAAGAACCCCGCCGGCGTCCGCCATCTCGTCGTAAACGCTTGCGGTCTGGGAATAACCGGCGGCGAACAGCGGCGCCGCGATACTGTCTGCCGAAATCTTCATGGGGAAGCCGCTTTAACCGCCTCTGTGGGCCGCGGCTGCGACATTCGGCGCAAATCTAAAGTCAATGGAAACTCCGGATTCCGTTCCTCGTCCGGGACCGCGATAATTCCCGGCGTGTGTCCGATGTCGCGGAACCGCGCCAAACGGCGGCTCTCGGCCTCGGAGGCGTTGACGGGAAACGTCTCGTGGGCTCGCCCGCCAGGATGCGTCACGTGATATTCACAGCCTCCGATGGCACGGCCCGACCAGGTGTCCACGATATCAAACACCAGCGGTGTGTGCACTGGGATATTCGGATGCAGGCAGGACGGGGGCTGCCATGCCCGATATCGCACGCCCGCCACCCACTCACCCCGCTCTCCGGTTGCGTGCAGCGGCACACGGCGGCCGTTGCACAACACCACATAGCGCGAATCGGTTACTCCCGTTATCTTCACCTGCAGACGTTCCACTGACGAGTCTACGTTGCGTACCGTGGTGCTGCCGGACGTCTCTTCGCCCAGCACGTGCCACGGTTCCAGCGCGTGCCGCAGCTCCAGGCGCATTCCCCTGCGGGTTATGGAGCCGATCAGCGGAAATCGAAACTCGAAGTGCGGAGCGAACCAATCCTTCTGAAATGCGTAACCAGCTTCGCGCAGATCCGCTACCACGTCCTCCCAGTCGAGTTGAACGAAATGAGGAAGCAGGAAGCGGTCATCGAGCGTCGTTCCCCACCAAACCAGTTTGCGGCGGTACGGATTCCGCCAGAAGTGCGCGATCAGCGCCCGCACCAGCAGTTGTTGCGTAAGACTCATGCGTGCGTGCGGAGGCATCTCGAAGGCGCGCAGCTCCACCAGGCCCAGCCGCGATGAAGCGGATTCCGGTGAGTAGAGCTTGTCGATACAGAATTCGGCGCGATGCGTGTTGCCGGTTAAGTCGGTGAGAAGATGACGGAAGACGCGATCCACCAGCCAGGGAGGAACTGGCGGCGCGCCTTTGTCCGGGATCTGGTCGAATGCGATTTCGAGCTCGTAGATGGAATCCGTGCGTGCCTCGTCCACACGCGGATGCTGACTGGTGGGACCGATGAACATGCCCGACAGCAGATACGAAAGCGACGGGTGGTTATGCCAATAACCCACCAGGCTCCGCAGCAAATCGGGCCGGCGCAGGAAAGGACTGTCGTCGGGGGTCGCGCCGCCAATAACAACGTGGTTGCCACCCCCGGTCCCGCTATGCTGTCCGTCTAGCATGAACTTTTCGGTGCCCAGCCGGCTCTGGCGTGCGAGATGGTAGAGCGCCGTGGTGGTTCGAACCAGCTCATCCCAGGACGCTGCCGGATGGACGTTCACTTCGATGACGCCTGGATCCGGGGTCACCTTGAGCACGGCGATGCGCGGATCGGAGGGTGGCGCGTAGCCTTCCAGCAGGACGGGCATTTTGAGATAGGCGGCAGTGTCTTCGATCGCGGCGACTAGGTCGAGATAATCCGAAAGATACTGGACCGGCGGCATGAACACAAACAACTTCCCCTCGCGCGGCTCAATGCACAGCGCCGGACGTGCGATCCATGCCGCCGATTCCCCTTTCTCCGGCGGCTTGGCGTGGTCCGCGGCAGGTTCCGCATCATCCGTGAAAGTCGGCTCGCTGAAAAGGTAACGCTTGCGTTCCGGCTTTTCCGGCAAGCTCAACCGCCTCTCGAACGGATCGGGATCGTAGCTATAGGCAACATCTTCCGGTTTGGTCCAGGGAAGAGATTCGAACGGCAATCGATACCCAACCGGCGAATCGCCCGGGATGAGAAACATTTGCTTCGAAGCTAGAAACCAGGGCTGGCTAGTCCAGCGNNACCTTATCCAACCCTTGTTCGAAAAGGCGCGCGATGCGGCTACGCTCGATTGGATCTTCCAGCTTCGGGTCGAGTGGATCGACATTGACCGGAAGCCGACGCTCCTTCCAGAGATAGTAGAAAACGTCCTCATATGCGGGGATGGTGAACGAGACGTCCACTTGAAGACGGCGTGACAGCATACCGAGAAACTTCAACGCGTCGTCGCTCGAGTAACCGTAATCCTTGCTGTTGTCGCCGATGAGGCTGGCATCCTCCCAAATGGCCACGCCGTCTTTGCGCCAATAACAGCCGAATGCCCAGCGCGGGAGCGGCTCGCCGGGATACCATTTTCCCTGCCCGAAATGCAGCAGCGCGTTGGGGGCGAAATGGTCCCGCAGCCTACCCAGCAGCTCCACCGCTTGCCGGCGTTTGGCTGGGCCAAGCGCGGCAGTGGTCCACTCGGCGCCGTCGGGGTCGTCGAGGGAAATAAAAGTCGGCTCGCCACCCATGGTCAGCCGAACGTCGCCGGTTTTCAGATCGCCGTCCACCAAATGGCCGAGCGTTTCGATTTCGTGCCACTGGGACTCTGTGTATGGTTTGGTGACGCGAGGCGTTTCGTAAATTCGCTGAACCGTCATCTCATGACTGAACTTTGTCTTCGCGGCGGAGAGCACACCGCTTATCGGTGCGGCGCTGCCTGGATCCGGCGTGCATGCGAGCGGGATATGCCCTTCGCCGGCCAGCAGTCCCGAGGTGGGATCCAATCCAACCCAGCCGGCTCCGGGGAGGTACACTTCGGCCCACGCATGCAAATCCGTAAAATCGGCGCTGGGCCCAGCCGGCCCCTCCAGCGGCTTCACGTCGGCCCGCAGTTGAATCAAATAACCGGAAACAAATCGCCCCGCGAGTCCCATATGGCGCAGGATCTCCACCAGCAGCCAGGCCGAATCGCGGCACGAGCCGCTGCGTAGAGTTAGAGTTTCTTCCGAAGTCTGCACGCCATGTTCCATGCGAGTCACATATGCAATTTCGGATTGGACGCGTTGATTGAGGCCCACCAGGAAATCGATCGTTCGGATGGTTCCCGTAGGCACTTGCGCCAGGAATGCCGACAGTTTCGGCCCCGCCGGCTCGGTTTCGAGATACGGACGCAAATCCTTAAGGGTCGCGGCGTCGTAGGAAAACGGATACTGTTCCGCGTTCTCGAGAAAAAAATCAAACGGGTTAAACACCGCCATCTCGGCAACCAGATCCACTTCCACGAATAACTCGTTGGCAGGCTCGGGAAAGACCAGCCGTGCAAGATAGTTGCTTTGTGGATCCTGTTGCCAGTTGATGAAGTGATTCTCCGGCCTGACCTTCAATGAATACGAGAGGATGGGCGTCCGGCAGTGCGGCGCCGGGCGCAGCCTCACAATCTGGGGCCCCAGGATAACCTGGCGATCGTAGCGGTAATGCGTTTTGTGGTTTAGGGCGACGTGAACGGCCATTGGAGTGTTCAGATAGGTGAATTAAGGGCTTCCGGTGCTACTTCATCGGTCACCACCGTAAAACTTTTCAGCCAGGCAGTTCCGAATGAGGTTGTTATCGCTACGTCCGCGGCATCCCGGCCGGTGGCCATCAGCACTCGTCCAATTCGCGGAACGTTGTTGCGCGCATCGAATGTCCACCAGCGATCCTCCAGGTAGGCCTCGAACCAGGCGCTGAAGTCCATCGGTGGTGTTAGGGGGACACCGATGTCTCCGAGGTAGCCCGTCGCGTACCGGGCCGGAATGTTCATCGAACGGCAAAACGTAATCGCGAGATGCTGGAAGTCGCGGCAGACGCCTCGGCGGTCTGCGAACACATCCTGAGCGCTCATTGTTGGACTGGCGAAGTTGTAGCCAAATGTGATATTCGACTGTACCCAATCACAGATCGCTTGTACGCGGGACCATCCTGGCTCGGTGGCGCCGAAAAGGCTTCCTGCAGTGTTCACCAGCCGGTCAACCTCACAATAACGCGAAGCCAGCAGGTAGCGGAGAACCTCCGAGGGGAGATCTTCGACGGGCGTTTGGCGGGCTCCGGGATTCACCAGATCAGGTTCGCCTGAGTCTTCGATCAACGTCGAGTTGTAGAGCCGAAGCTCCCCAGCCGGCGCCAGAAAGCGGGAACAGATGTTTCCAAACGAGTCGTGATATTGGTCAATTGGCTCGTTTGGGGTGAGCTGGATTCCATCGGGTGCCCGCAGGTCCGCGCGTCTCGATGGGTGCACATGCAGCATGGCTACTATCGGAACGGGCGCGGGAATGTCGAATTGAATGTCGTAGCCTAATCGGATCAGCATGAGCCCGCCATTATGAACGGTCGATGGTGCCGAGCGACGGAGATCCTTAAGCGCCCATCCACTTATCAGTTTAGCCGAACAACCGGTCGCTTACGCTCGCGGCTCGGAAAGAGCGTTACCGAACCGCGACCGTTAGGGAGTCGGTGCTCATCATGGTCGCGGCTCGGCTCCGCATGGTCAAAAATGCGACAATGGCGCTTACGCCCTGCTGCACATGTGACAGGCTCAAGTTGTGAACAAACGGGTGCTCGTAATATACAGGGAAGCTGACCGAATAGCGCCATATCGCGATGCGTTGCTCGCGGCCGGACTCAATCCTGTGATGCGCGAGGCTCGCGGCTCGCTGTCTCTCGGCGATTCCGCGGGATTGGTCCTAACTGGCGGATCGGATGTCGATCCCTCGCTCTACGGTGAAACAAAACAAGCGGAAACGGAACCGCCGGACCCAGAGCGCGACGCCCTGGAAGCGTCCCTCGTCGAAGAAGCGCTTGCGCAAGATCTTCCGATACTCGCAATTTGCCGCGGCCTTCAGATTCTCAACGTCAGCCAGGGTGGGACCCTGATCCAGCATTTGGATCCGCCGACGCGGCACGAACGGGACGACGTCCCTCATGAGCTACCCGTGCATCCGGTGACCATCCAGCCGGATACGCTTCTCTCCAACATCGCCGGCACTAATACTTGGCAAGTGAACTCGCGCCATCATCAGGCGGTGCGGACGGTCGCGAGTAACCTGCGAGTATCCGCGTTCGATCCCGAAGATCGGACCATCGAAGCGCTTGAGCATCCCGGCCGGCGATTCGTACTCGCCGTGCAGTGGCATCCGGAGGACCAGGCACGCGTGGATCCAGGCCAATTGAAGATCTTCCAGAGCTTTGGCACGGCGGTAGGCTGAAAAAATCAAGGAAATAAAATGACATTTTGTCTCGGCGTTACTGTGGAAGAGGGTCTGGTCGGTATTGCCGACACTCGCGTGGTGTCGGGCTCCGAATCGCTGACAGCGCGCAAGGTGGCCACCTACCAAGGTCCCGGCTATTCTTTCTTCATAATGAACTCGGGCCTGCGATCTCTGCGGGACAAGGTCCTGCTCTGCTTCGAAGAAGCTTTCAGCCGGCAGATTTCGGCCCGGGAACGTCTGTTCAAACTAGTCAACCTTTATGCAGCGCAGGTGCGGCGAATCGCAGATGAAGACGCGAAATCTTTAAAGGAAAACGATTTTAACTTCAACATCTATTCTTTGATCGGTGGGCAGATGGCGGGCGACAGTGCGCATCGGCTGTTTCTGGTCTACCCGGAAGGAAATTGGGTGGAGGTCGGCCCCGACACTCCCTATCAGATCATCGGCAACTCGGGCTTCGGAAAGCCGATTCTGGAACGCTCGTTGACACACCACGATCCGATTCTTTATGCATTCAAACTGGGCGTCCTGGCGTTCGATGCCACCAGGCTGTGCGCCTCCAATGTCGATTATCCGATCGATCTGGTTCTCTACCGGCGCGGAAGCTATGAGCTTGTGGAACATCGCTATGAGCGCGAGGATCTGAACCAGATTTCCCGTTGGTGGCAGGAGCGCATGCGATGCGCGGTTGATGAACTGCCGTCCAAGTGGGTGGAGGCCGCATTCTCGAAGCTGGGCGGACCAGGAGAGCCGCCGGGAACAACGTGAACCGGAGCCTCGCTCTGACGCCGCAGCATCCAAATTTGGAAGATTTGATAACTCTCGGTGAACAGGATTAGAACGGGTTCCAGACGATCTGACTTCCCAGAGCGTCCTCTCGGGGTTGGTTAACTCGCTAGTGTCCAATTCGCCGTGGGGCGGACGCCNNACGGGGGCGTCGGCCGCGGTCCAGGGGGACCGCCCCACTTTGTGAATTCTTCCATGAACCTCGGGGACACAACACTAGCGAATCCTTTACCTGGTAAAGGAAGTGCTACTATACACAGCGAATCCGAGCGTGAAGCGACTCAGATGCCCGACGGAAACGATAACACCAATGCACAGTTTCTGGAGCGCAAACTAGCGACAATTCTTTCGGCGGATGTGGCCGAGTTCAGCCGCCTGATGGGCGAGGATGAAGAGCAGACGCTCGGGATATTTCGAGGTCACAGACAAGTATTCGAGTCGCTGGTGGCCATGCATCGCGGACGCGTTTTCAATACGGCCGGGGATGCGATCCTGGCGGAGTTCAATAGCGCGGTGGAAGCGGTGCGGTGCGCCACCGACATTCAGGCCGCACTTCGAACGCGCAACGATCAGTTGCCTCCCTCCCGCCAGGTGAGATTCCGAATTGGGATCAACCTCGGTGATGTCATGGTGCATGGCCAGGACCTGCTGGGTGATGGCGTCAACGTCGCCGCGCGGCTGCAGACGGCCGCGGAGCCCGGCGGGATCTGTATTTCCGGCAGCGTTCATGACCAGATCCGCAACAAACTATCGCTCTCATTTCAGTCGCTCGGCGAAATGAATTTCAAGAACATCCAGCAACCGGTACGAACTTTCTCCATCACGGAAGCCGAGGACCACGGCGCGCTTCCCGCTCCCAAGCCTCGTGGCGCTAAGAGCACACCGGTGCAATGGATCGTTGCTGGTCTGCTGCTAGTGGCAGGTGTGGGTTATTGGTCTTATGCCGTAAAAGAGCGGATTAAAGCAGATCGTACGCGCGAAATCGCTGCCGGGGCCCGGTCCGCAGAGGCGCCCGCCGTCACACCCGCCGGGAGTGCAGGCCGATTTGATGGCGCGTACTCCGGGCCAATTTGTTATGGCGAAACCAAGAAGGAGCCGGAGCGGTGCTACCAGGCCAAGGGAACCATTAGCGGCAGCAAGATCGCCAGCACGTGGACCATGGGCCGCGAGGAGAAGGTCAACATGTTCCTGGATGGCCATGTTGCCAAATCCGGGGACCTCAATATCGAGATTGAGATGCGCAGCCAGGCCGACGGATCCCGGCTGGCTAGGATCGATCTTACTGGAACTCTTCGCGGCGGGCTGATCAGCGCCAGCGGCAGCTTCCTGAAGGGGCGCCCGGCAACGCTGAATTGGCACAAAGTTCCCGATGCGCCTCACTGAACATCAAGGAATAACGCCCCCGTCGGCCCGGTTTTGGCTGCGGCTAGGCTGCTCTGTGGGGCGGTCCCCCTGGACCGCAGCCGACGCCCTCGTCGGCTCGCTGGTATTGGATGAAGTTCATTTCGTTGCATAAGTGCGGGTCCAGGGGGACCCGCGCAGACCTGGGGGTTTCCCCCACGATGGCGCCCGAAGACCCAATTTTGCAAAAACTCAGTGGCATTGGGCTACCAACCTGCCCCACACCACGTCAGCCATCTTGGGCTGCAATCGCGCCTAGGAGCGCCACTCATCGATGAGATTGGCTACCAGCGCCGTCCATCCGGTCTGGTGGCTAGCGCCGATGCCCGCGCCATTGTCGCCGTGGAAGTGCTCGTAAAACAGAAGGTGGTCTCGCCAGTACGGGTCTTCCTGGAATTTGCGGGTGCCTCCGAATACTGGCCGACGGCCGTGCTGATCGCGCTTGAAAATGTTGATCATGCGGCTGGCGATCTCTTCCGCCATTTGGAGGGTATTGGTCACTCTGCCATCCGGTCCTTCCAGGCCAAAGTCGGGACCCAAGCCCTCGGAGTACTTGCGCAACGATTCCACGATCAGGTAGGCGGTGGGGAACCAAATGGGCCCCCGCCAGTTGGAGTTGCCGCCTTTCAGCTTGATATCTTCTTCGGCCGGTTCATAACGCACCACGCTTGAGCCAAATGCGAACGGGTGCTCGCGATGGTATTTCGAAAGACTGCGAATGCCGTAGTCCGATAGAAATTCGCTGCTGTCCCAAATGCGCTCCAGCAGCCGCTTCAGTTGCTCGCGATCGACGATGGATAGTGTCAGGATTTCCTTGCCGTCGCGCGTGTCCGGGATGCAGGCGTGCTTCGCCAGCGCCTGCCGGTTGCGCAAGAACCACTGTAGGTCGGCTGTGAATTCGGAATGCTGCTTTAGCTCCTCCTCGGAAAGCACGTCTACGGCAAAAATCGGGATCAGTCCCACCAGCGAGCGCACACGGAAACGGTGGAACTCTCCGTTGGGATAGCGCAGCACGTCGTAGAAGAACCCTTCCTTGTCGTCCCAGAGCTGAAAATCGCGCCCGCCAATGTTCTTCATCGCCTTGCCGATGAAGGTATAGTGCTGGAAGAACTTGGTGGCGAGGCTCTCGTAGGTTGGGTTTTCCTTGGCCAGCTCGAGCGCGATGTGCATCATATAAACGCAGAAGAAAGCCATCCAGCCGGTGCCATCGGATTGCTCCAGAATCGCTCCGTTGGGAAGCTTTTCGCTACGGTCGACCACTGTGATGTTGTCCAGTCCAAGGAAGCCGCCCTCGAAGACGTTGTTACCCTGGCTATCCACCTTGTTGACCCACCACGTGAAATTGATCAGCAACTTGTGGAAGCATTTTTCCAGGAACTCGCGGTTGGAATTGCCGGTACGGTCGCGCTCGATCTCGTAAACCCGCCAGACCGCCCAGGCATGCACCGGCGGATTGAGGTCCGAGAATTCCCATTCGTAGGCGGGGATCTGGCCGTTGGTGTGCTGAAATTGCTCGAACAGCAGGAACCAAAGATTATCCGCCGCAAAGCCAGGATCGATGAGGGCCATGGTGGTGCACTGAAACGCCAGGTCCCAGGCGGCAAACCACGGATACTCCCACTTGTCGGGCATGGAAAGAATGCGCATGGAGTTCAGGTGGCGCCAGTGGAGGTTGCGGCCGTGCCAGCGGGATTCCGGTGGCGGCCACTTCGGGTTGTCGCCCTCCAGCCAGAGGTTTACATCGAAGTAAAACATTTGCTTACTCCAGAGCAAGCCCGCAAAGGCCTGCCGCTGGATCATGCGCTCTTCTTCGGTCGCGCGGGGAGGATGGACGGCGTTGTAGAACAGATCCGCCTCGCGTTTGCGCTCCGCGATAATGTCGTCCACCGCGCCCAGCGGATCGTTGAATTGGCCGGGAGTGAGGCGCAAGCGTAACACTGCGGACTGGCCCGCCGGGATACGCAGCTTGTAATCGATGCACGCCTTGGTGCCTTCTTCGGACGGATTCACCTGGCCGTGCTCGCCGTTGACGATGTAGCGGTGGAAAGCGTCCTTCACATATAACTTCCGGCTGGCGTTGCCCGGTCCATATACTCGCGGCGCGTTGGTTTCGTTATAGGTGAACAGCGGCGTTCCATGGCCATCGGCGTAGAGATGGCGCAGGCCGAGTTGGTAGATGTCGCGGAGGTTTTTGGGTGGCAGCGCGCTGCGATCGTCCGCCTGAAAGTCAATGAGGCCGCTACTGTTCCTTCCGAGGACAATCGTAGGCTCGGGCCCCGGAGGATCGCTCCAGGCCCAGCTATTGCGGAACCACAGATGCGGTAACACGTGTAGTTCGGCATCCTCGGGGCCGCGATTAAATGCTTCGAAGCGAATGCAGATGTCTTCTTCGGACGTTTTGGCGTACTCCACGAAGACGTCGAAATAGCGGTCATCGTCGAAGATGCCAGTATCGATCAACTCGAACTCGGGACCATGGCCGCCGCGTCTGCGGTTTTCTTCCACCAGCCAGCCGTAGGGGAACTCGCGCTGCGGATATTTGTACAGCATCTTCTGGTAGCTGTGGGATGGAGTGTTATCGAGGTAGTAATAATATTCTTTGACGTCCTCGCCGTGATTTCCCTCGCCGCTGTTTAGGCCGAAGAGACGCTCCTTGAGGATTGGATCGCGGCTGTTCCAAAGGGTCAGCGCGAACACCAGAATCTGGTAGCGGTCCGTGAGGCCGGCGATGCCGTCTTCGCCCCATCGATACGCCTTGCTGCGCGCGAGATCGTGCGTCAGGTAGTCCCACGCGGTCCCGCCGGCGCTGTAGTCCTCGCGCACGGTGCCCCAGGCGCGGTCGGCGATATATGGACCCCACTTGCGCCAGGGCCGGACCAAGCGCCCTGGATAGGGCCCGTGCAGTCGTTTGTACTCCGCGGTTTCGAGGATCGGCTTCATGTTCTACGATCGCTGCGGAATTGTACCACACGATCAAATTCACTACACCCGTACATAAAAAGGAGGGTGTGCGACATTAATGTGGAATCTTTCGAGAGTGTAGCCGAGCCGCNNACCACGAGTGCCGCTAGTTCTCAAGTTCGGATAGCGCTTCCTGCCGGTCGCGGCTCGGTTTTTCGTACGTTCCTACATGCTTTCCATTTTTATGTCGTGCACCATAAAAAGGAGTCAACGCGCCGTTCAAGCGTCGTGGATCGCCCGCGCTACCCGATAAGCCGAGCGCGTGGCAGCCTCCATGCCCCAGTTCAGATTGTCACAGTAGGCTCCGGCGAAATATACGCGTCCCACGGGTTGAATGGACGCCGGCCAGAACTTACGCAGTTGCCCTGGTCTATAGTCGCTTGCCTGGCAGCCCATGGCCCACTTATCTAGCGACCAATCGATGGTCATGATGTGATCGATGTCCGCGGATTTGCCCGGGTAGTAACGCTTGAAAACGCGGAAAGCGGCATCCGCCGGAGAACTCGCCTGTCCGGTGCCGATGAGCAGTCCACGATTGGTCGCGACATCCTCGGCCATCGGCCACAGAGGCCCCAGAATCGGGCTCGCGAATTCCATGTTCCCGCTGTAGCCGTCCCGCTCCCAGAACTTGGTCCGCGACTGGAAAATCGGCCGCGTCTCGAGGGTGTACGGCATATTCTCGATCACGAATCGTTTTGCATCCGGCCACGGAGGATCAACGGGTATCTGGCGAAGGATAATCGCGTTCATCGAGCAAACCAGATAGTCGCCTTGGAATTTCCGGATTGCGCCTGCCTCGGTGCAGGTCACAGTGATGCCTGTGTCGCCGTATTGGATGCGCGTCACCGGGCAATTCTTGCGGATGCGGCTCTCCAAGCGAGCCGTGAAAGCATCGGGAAGAGCTTGATTGCCACCCTTCAAACGATAAAGCTCGTGCGGATCCGAGGGCAAACCGCGCAGCCGCACAATCGCCTCGCCCCAAATGCCGTGCAATGCTGAATCGTCCGAACCGATGCTCCGGATCGCTGCCGCCGATGCGCCTTCTCGACGGAGCAGGTCCGTGATCGAGCAATCATCCAGCGCGTCCAGCCCGACGCCGAAAGGTTGATACTCGTCCCGGATCTTCTCTATATAGCGTCCCAGGTACACTTCGGTCAGATCCCGCGAGTTTTTCTTGTTTATGTAGTCGATCTCACGCTGGTTATAACCGCTCGCTTCGAACGTCTTTATCGCGATGGCCTCCTGTTCGCTCAGCATGCGTCCGTCGACAATCTGCAGTATGTTTTCCCGATGAGGATATGCGAGAACGGGAAGCTCGAATTCCTTTACATAGCTGCGATAGAGCTCATAGCCGGGCCGCGTGAAGTGCTCGGCGCCACCATCGGCGTACAATCCGTCCGCGAGGCCTTCACGAATGGTGAGCACGTGGCCACCGGTCCGGTTGGACGCCTCGAGAACCACCACATCGTGGCCTCTTTTGCTGAGTTCCCAGGCGCAACTCAAGCCTGCCAGGCCCGCACCAGCGACAATCACCCGCTTGGGCCGCGCCGCCGCGGCCACCGGCCAAGGACAGGCGATGTCTGTCAGGAGCGCTGCCAGTTTGAGAATGTCACGCCGATGCAGCATGCCTATGCCCGCACGTTGCGCGCAAGCGTTATCGACCCATCCGCATTCGTCTTTTGCCGGCACGCCCAATTCACCGGATAGCGAACGCCCTTCACCTCCAGCTCGGCTTTCAGTCTCAATCCGCTCCAGCTTGTTCCGGACGGCAGCATTAACATCGCTTGACGGATGCCCGACCGCTTCGGATATCCGGGATCCACGCAGCCGCTGACATGCACAGCTCCGTCTTCGCTGAATACGGTCAGCCGTAGCACTCCAGGCACTCCCGCGCCTCCGTTATTCGCGAGACCAACCACGAGGCCCGTCGATCCCTCCCGCTCGAAGCTCCAGATGAACGACGGACGGATGCGGTAGCCGATGTGTCGCGCAATATGGTCGATCGGCTCCGGATATTTGTCGTAATAGCTCAAAACATTTTTCGCGGCTTCGTTGTGCCAATTCCAAACCGACCAATAGTTCGCCCCCACATCCAGCACGTGCGAGGTGATTTTCTCGTTCAAAGTGACGCCTTCATCCATTCCCACATGCTTCGGATCGCCTGTCGTCATGCCAACTTCGCAGAGCGCTGCGATCCAAGGCGGACGGTTGCTCAACGCCTCAATTTGCGTGTTCTCGATGAAGATGGTATCCGTGCGAATCCAGTTGTGAGTGCGGATGGTCCGGTCCAGCAGGTCGGCATTCCCGACGTGGCTGAAGTCCGGCTGCGTGTTGGTGACTAGAGGAACCTTGGTCCACAACTCCAGTTGCGTCTCGAACATTTTCATCCAGGTCTGTTCGGCCACCACATTGTTCGGAAAAATATTGCCGTCGAACGGCCAGCTATGCGCTTCGCCCCAGAATCCGTACATCATGGTGTCCATGTATTCCACCCACGGATTGCCGTTGAACTCGGCCGCCAGCAGCTGGTTCAATTCGCGAAACGCAGCCTGATACGCCGGGTGATCGTAGCGCGGCATGCTGTGTTCTTTCCGGTAGCGCGTTTCCGATGGATTGCCTTTCCACTCCCCCTTGAGCTTCACGTAAGGAACCTTGCTCATGAGAAATTCGGGCATTCCCGGTTCGGGAAAATCAGGATTCTCCAGCATGATTCGAAACCCGACCCGTTTGTTATATTGCTTGGCCAGATCGAAGGTGATCTTCCACCAATCCGGGAAATCCAGCCGGCCGGGCGTCTTCTGGATTTCTCTCCAGTTCGGCCGGATGTAAATCTTCTGGGTGAACGGAATTTTCACCAGATCTTCGATCGATTTCTCTAGTGTCTCGCCGGCGAGGCGCGGTGGTCCGGTGTCGCCGGAAACGTAAATCACCAGGCCCATGCCGTAATTTGGAACGATTTCCGTCGACGGCGTGGTGACCATCACTACATCGCTATCTGGAACCACGGCGTCCGTGGAATATTGCGGAAACGGCCCCTGGTACAACCTGTCCTGGACGGCGGGACCTGCGCCCCAATCGTATTTCTCCCAATTGTGTTCCGGGATGGCGGCGGGTCCGAGAGCAGCGGATCCCGCGACGCCGGCGGCCTGCAGAAATGTTCGTCGATTCATGCTTCCCCTATTCAGGCTTGGCCTCGATCAATAGATGCTTGTCGAATTTGACATCGATTGTCGCCACCGGACCGCGAACCGTGCCCAGATCCTTGCCGTCCACGTAATCAGTCACGCGATAGCTTTGCCCCGAGGCGAGGCCGCGTAGCGTGATCGTCCCGCTCCATTGCGGTGCGTAGAACGCGTAATAGAGCCTTCCATCCTTGCTTATCGCGTGCGTTTCCGGCCGATCGAAGCCGAGGTCGTATAAAGTTCCCAAGTATTCTCCGCGCGAGAGCATCTTCGCTTTATAGATCCCGATCCACTTCGCGAAAAGTTGCTCGCGCGCGGGCGTCAGGTCTTTTCCTTCCCTCGAATCCGAGCCCGATTTCTCCGGCCACCGAAAGTTCGTCCCTACTACGCCACCCACGCCAACCGTGGACGCGAAATCGTCCTTGACCATGTCTACGTGATCGCCAAAATACGCCATGGAATCGCCTTGCAGCGCTTTCAGCGTCTTGCCTTTCAAACGGACCTGCCACGCCGATTCGGGATCCGAAGCAACCGTCATGTTCATGAACGGCAGCGTGAAGAAGTTGTAGCCCGTGCCGCAAGGGCAGAACTCAACGAGAGCATCCGGCTTGATTTGGAGCGCCGTCTCGTAGATGGCCTGGAAAAATTTCGGCATTGCCTCCACCGATTCCTCCGGCCTCGCGTGTTTGTGCGCCGGATTGTAGCAAGGCGGCGCGCCATTCATGTGCTGGCCATCCAGCTTCAAGCCGTCGAATCCCCAGTCCCGCATGGCTTTCACCACAATCGCTTTGTGATATTCCACCACGGCCGGATCCGCCGGGCATAGATAAAAGGAGTTCCAATAAGAAATCTTCTGCTTACTTCCGTCCGCGTTGAGCAACAGCATTTCCGGATGCTTATTCAGCAGCTCCGTGCCAGGATCGGCGGCCAAAGGCGCCCACCACAGTTGAGCTTTGAAACCTTCGGCATGGATTTTGTCTACCAACGCGCGCATGTCGGCATCGCCGTTCGGATATTTGCGCGGATTCAAGAACCAATCGCCTTGCGCGGTCTGCCATCCGTCATCCAATGTCACCCAGGTGAAGCCCAGCTTCTTGACCATCGGCAACGCGCCGTAAAGTTGGCTCGTCGTCATCTTCCGTCCATAGCCCCACGCGCACCAGATAGGATCAAATGCGCTTTCAGGCGCCGCGTTGAAGCGCACCCCCAGTCCGATCATCTTGTCGCGATAGTCGCGCAGAGCCTGAAAATAATCGCCCTTGTGAACCGCCACGAACGTCGGGAAGGTCTTGAGCGTTTCGCCCGGCTTCAGCACGAAATTGTGCTTGAACTCCACCGCTACCGTTGCATGCTCTGAATCCGGCATCGTCACGGGCAGCGAAACCAGCTTCGGCGCTCTTTCCATGTGCCCCACAGCGATACCCACGCCGCGACGCCACACATCCACAACCGGTGTTCCGCCGCCGTAATCGGGCTGGTTCATCCCCATGTAGTTCTCTTGCTTGAAACCAGGCTTCAACGGCAGCACCCAATCCGGCCGCTTCTCGTATGATCCGCTTTGGTAGGACCAGAATGCAGGCTGCTCCGAACCAGCCGCCGCGATCGCATAATGCTGATTGGTCCAGCCGGTTATCTGCAGGTCGGTGGTTCCCGTATTCGTGTAGCTCGTTGTGAAAAAAGCGACTCGCGGAAAATCTTGCTCAACGCCTATCCGCACCTCTTTTCTCAGCGACCCTGCCGTGCCCCAAATTTGGTGACTTCCCCCCGCGTCGTTCTTCGATCCCTGCATCGTGAAATCCTTCACGTCCACGCCCGCCACCTGAATTGTTTCCGATGGCGTAAAGTCGCCGATCACTTCTTCCCGGCCATCGAAGAGTGCCACCACGCGGCTGTGCATCATGCGGTCAAACTCGATGCGTATGTTTTTGCCTGCTACCCGTACGGCCTCCTGAGCGCTGCCCAGCTGGGCCGCCACTGCCATCGCACCGATCAGTAGAAAACGTCGCTGGATCATCGTGGTCCCATTCTAGCCGACAACTAGGGTTGGTTGCGATTACTTTCTATTGCTTGCGGGAGACTGTAATTTAGATTGACAGCCCTTTCGTTTTCTTGTAACATTGGCCAAACGTGGTAAGTAGGTGAAAGTCTCTGCCTACGGACGAGGAGCTCAGGGTACACCGTGCGAAACTGCAATCACTCTGCAATTTATTTGGTCGTCACAGCGTTGCTTTTGGGGACGCTAGCTTATGGTCAGGCGGACACGGCGACCATCGTCGGTACCGTGCATGATTCGAGCGGCGCCGTGATTCCGGGTGGAACGGTAACGGTCACCGAGACCGACACCGATACCAAGACTGTTGCGCGAACGGATTCCGCGGGCAACTTTGTAGTGACGCCTCTGCGGATCGGAAATTATACGGTTGCCGTGGAGGCGCCGGGCTTCAAGACGGAGACGCACTCCGGCATCGTGCTCCAGGTTCAGGACCGGTTGCGCGTAGACTTCACCATGCAGGTAGGTTCGGTGAACGAAGCAGTGAACGTGCAAGAATCCGTTCCGGTGATAGAGACGGAAACCTCCGCGCTCGGCGACGTGGTTGCAAGCCAGCAGATCACGGATATGCCCTTGAACGGCCGCGATTACACTCAGTTGGCCACTCTGACCACCGGCGTTATCAAGATCACTGAAAACGGCGGAGGTATCAACGGGTCCACCACTGCTACCAACGGCAACGCTGGCGGCGCATTCGCGGTCAACGGCACGCGGGGGAACCTGAATAACTTCATGCTGGACGGCATCGATAATAACTCCAACGACAACGCGGGCAACATTCTATCGACGAACGTGGATGCCATCCAGGAGTTTAAGGTTCAGACCAGCGGCTACTCGGCGGAGTTCGGGCGCAGCGGCGGTGCGGTGATCAACGCCACTATCAAATCCGGAACCAACGGTTTTCACGGAACGGCGTTTGAGTTCCTGCGAAATTCGGACCTCGACGCACGCGGGTTCTTCGCGCCCGCGGATCAACCCAAGCCGCCTTTCCGTCAGAATCAGTTCGGAGGAACGCTCGGAGGTCCTGTCCGGAAAAACAAAACGTTTTTCTTCGTGGATTATCAAGGAACGCGCATCGGAACTTCCCAGACCGACATTTCCACGGTTCCGACCCCAGCCGAGATCGGCGGTAACTTCAGCGCTGTTTTGTCCGGCGCGCCCGTCGGTCAGATCTTCGATCCGCAAAGCACGACGATGGTCAACGGCAATGTGGTTCGCACTCCTTTTGCTGGAAACATCATTCCGGCGTCGCGGCTCGATCCAATCAGCTCTGCCGTGGCGCAGTTGTATCCGGCGCCGAATGTGCCCGGAGCACTGGCCAATAATTACGTCGTGAATGCTCCGGGTACTGAACAGATCGACCAGGGGGATGGCCGCTTGGATCACAACTTCTCCGCCCGGCAGCAGATCTTCGCCCGGTTTTCCTGGAGCCAGATAACTCGTTTTCAGCAGCCCCCATTACCAGGCCTGGCCGACGGTGGCAGCTACAGCACCGGCAATTACATCGAAGATACTCGTGGCGCCGCGATCGGGTATACGTTCTCCATCAGCCCGACTATGGTCAACGAGGTGCGTATAGGATTCAACCGTTCGCACTACGTCGACAACACTCCGGCCTATGGACAAAAATATCCGCCCGGCGATCTCGCGGTTCCCGGCGTTCCGGATAATGCCACGGTGAACGGCCTGACGCTATTCCAGCCTAATGCCTATCACACGCTGGGCGAGCCGGGCTATACGCCAACCACCAGCACCAGCCAGGAGTTCCAATACGGCGACACGCTCAGCATCGTGCATGGAAAGCACTCCCTGAAAATGGGGCCGCAACTGCACTGGAGCCAGTTCAATCTGTTCCAGATCGGCCAACCACGTGGCGCTTTCGGATTCACCGGGGAGTTTACCGCCGACTCGCCCAGCTCCGGAGACGGCAGCGGCAACGGGCTGGCCGACATGCTGCTCGGTCTTCCCACCAGCTCCACGATCTCTACGCTGACGTATTTCGGAAACCGCCAGCAAACGTATGGAGGCTTCATTCAGGACGACTACCAGGTCTCTAGCCACCTGACGTTGAACCTGGGCGTTCGCTACGACTACACCACTCCCATCACCGAGGCGCACAATCAGCAAAGCAATTTTGATTTCTCCACCGGACAGATAATCGTAGCCGGGCAGAACGGCGCTTCCGCGGGTCTGGTAACCACCGACAAGACCGATTTCGCCCCGCGCGTCGGCTTCGCCTGGAATCCCTTCAAGAACACCGTCATCCGTTCGGGTTACGGGCGGTTCTTCAGCTATCAGGAGATCCGCACGGGCGATCCGCTGCAACTCGCCTACAACCTGCCTTTCTTTTATCAGCCCACTTTCGTCAGTGACGGCGTTACACCAATCCTGACGGTCTCGAAAGGATTTCCGTCGCTGAATCCAAGCCAGGCGATCGATGCGGGCGTCACGGCTTCCGGCTCCGGCGCCGGTTCGCATCTGCACGCGCCGGTTCTGGATGAGTGGAATTTCAACATCCAGCAGCAACTGCCTGCCAAAATTCTATTCGAAGTTGCCTACGTTGGTTCGAAGTCCACTCACCTGCAGACACTGCTCGATCCGAACCAGGATCCGGTGCCCGGCCCAGGCGACATTCAATCGCGGCGGCCTTATCCGCAGTACGGACCTTTCACCGACATCGTGGATCGCGGGAACTCAAATTACTCGGCGCTCGAGATCAAGGCCGAGAAACGTCTCTCGAACGGATTGATGTTTCTCAGTTCCTTCACCTACAGCAAATCGATGAACGACCAACCGGAAATCTGTTGCAACGGGCCCTGGCCCCAGAACTCCTATAACGTGGCGGCCGAACGGGGTCCATCGGATTTCGATCAGAAATTCCGCTGGGTTTCCAGCTTCGATTATCAGTTGCCTGTGGGAAAGGGCCAGCGTTTCCTCAACTCCAGCCGCGCGGAGGACCTGATCCTGGGTGGATGGCACCTAGGCGGAATCTTCACCGTGCACAGCGGCTTCTATTTTTCACCCTTGATGGGCTATGACCCTTCGAACACGGGTTCGATCGGCTTAACCCGGACCGACCGCGTGTGCAACGGCAATTTACCTTCCGGGCAGCGCTCAATCAACAACTGGTTTGATGCGAGCTGTTTTCCCTTGCCGACCACTTACGCATTTGGAGACTCTGGAAAGAATGTCCTCATCGGTCCTGGAGGTGTGAGCGGCGATTTCGCGCTGCGCAAGCTCTTCGCTATCACGGAGCATCAGGCGTTGGAATTCCGGGCGGAGCTTTTCAACGCCTTCAACCACGCGGTTTTCGCACAGCCCGACAACTATATCACGGACGGTCCCGGAGCCACGGGCGTAATCACCTCCACGGTTTTGCCGCAGAGAGAAATCCAGTTTGCGCTGAAGCTGCATTTTTGACGGGCAGGGAGCGTGTTGCGGATGTTCACCTGGCTCTGCTAGGTCCTGGAGTTTCTACATTTCTCGGCCATGTGGGGCAGCGCCATGCGCTGCCTTCACCCGGCTCGTCCAGAGCGCCTCGTGGTATCCACGAAGCCAGCCGCAACTGCCGCAGGTTCAGGGATAGGTTCACCGTCCTCGCGCATTCCACGAAGGTGAAGATCGATCGCGCCCTCGATAAGCTCGCGAACTTCCTCCTGGGTTTCCCCGGCTGCAACACACCCTGGCAGATCGGGCACATAAGCACCCCAGGACGTAGGTCCCTTTTCGTAGATGATGAGATATTCCACCTACTGCTATTACAACACCGAGAGCAGCGATTGTTCTCGGGGCAGTGCGCTAAAAGTTGGTTGATTTTATTTCTTGTCCCCGATCAACTCAATCGTTGCTTCGCCGGTGGTGCGCTAAATCTGTGTGGGTGTGATTTTCATCCCTTCAATCTGTTATGACCCTTTTCACTTCGCACGGAGTTTCGTCGTCCCATATGATCTTGCTTCCGCTGTATGCTCCTGGGCCTTCGTATTTGAGGACGGCGTCCTCTCCGTATGTGTAGTGGTAGCAATACCGAGTCTCAATCAGGATCTTGCCAGATCGATAGAGGTCTTTGTCGATTCGTTTGGTGTTTGGGAGTTTGTAGTAATCAGCGGCGATCAAGGTAAGCGCCAGACCGCAAAGCATCACAAAAGCCACGCGGTAATTCATTGCGAAAGCATATCACAGCCACTGTGTTATCGTTAGGGTTAAGAGCAGAACGGCCCCGAGTGCGAATCGGAGCCGTAAAATTCTGGGCGCCACTTCAAAATAACGGAGAACCATGCCCAGATGCAAATTAAGTTTCTCGCCCTTGTAACAATCAGCGGCTTACTGATTGCCCAACAACCAAATAAAAACAGGATCACGGTAACGGTTGGCCCTGGCGGTGACCCGATCCACCCGAGCACATGCAAGAGCTCGGTGCTTGGCTATCTCGAAATCGGCGGACGTACAAACCTCACGCCTACTGAAATGGGCCAGTACGTCCTTGACCGGATCGGGAAGGGCTTCGTGCTTACAATTTACCCAGAGACAAAAAACGGCATAGCCGTATCTGCCGATTGCCGGAATCCCGTTAGTGCTAATGTTTCTCGTTGACGGTTTTTATGCTCACCTTAAAGCGTCCAGGGTTTTCGATGCGAAGCGATGGCGGAGCAGTGAAGTCTTTCGGAACCCCGAAGCCATAAGTGGCTCCGTTGGCCGTATAGACTATTATCGTTGTCATCGAGTATTCGCCAGAAGCGACCGAATCGGGAATTGTTACCGTGACTTCGAGTGATTCGCGACCACCCGGCTTCGGAGTGAGCCGTCCGTTATCAAAACTCGTCTGATAACCCTGCTGGTCGGGGGGCGGGGCACTGCGTTTTGAGTCGAACAGAATTTCAACTCCCGTCACCTTGTCCACATCTCCCTCACCAGCAATCGTATAGGTGACCGTCTTGCCGGGCCGAAGGGTTTCGGTCGGGATTTCTTGAGTAAGCGCTGTCGAGCAGGACGAAATACCAGCCAGCACAAGCAGCGCCGTAACATTGTGTTTTCTGCAAATTGGGTTCATGACTAACTCCTTTGTTTTTTTGGCACAACTTTCCTGTATTGATCGAACTTGCTGCATTTTGTCCGACAATTGTGGCAGGTCACTGTGAAATCTCCTATTGAGTTCCACAGCTAAAAGCCGGATACTTGAACTGCGGATTCGTGCGGCTTCGGCTGTGCGGATTACAGCCCTGGAAGAGGGTGCAACCTCAACCGGGGTTTTTAATTGGAGCCGACGGTGGGATTCGAACCCATGAAGCTCAGGAGCGCCCCCGTGCAAGGGGGATGGGTTTGACCGGTTCCCTACGTCGGCGGAATTAGCAAAGGCCCAGGGGTTCAGGTTTGACAACTTGGTTCCGACTTGGTCTTTTTCTTTCAACATCATGTGAGCAGTATATGGTTTTCCATGTATTTAGTCAAGCGGATACCGCTTGCAAATAGAAGTTTTTTCTTATACGATGGCTTCGTGGGCATTTTTCGACTACTGCAGTCGGCGCGGGGAGAACGAGATACTTGTATGGCTGAATTCGTTGCCAATCAAGGCCAAGGCGAAGATCAACGCTCGAATCATTGCGTTGCAGGGTTTCCCGATTTTCCCAGAGCAATACTTCAGCGCCTACAAAACCTGGGATGATCTGTACGAGCTTAGAATTGTGTTTGCAAACGTCGCATACCGGCCCTTCGGTTTTTATGGACCTGGCCGTAAAGACTTCTCGCTACTCGTTGGCGGCATTGAAAAAGGCAAAATTCCAGTTCGGCTATTGGAGGTAGCAGATGAGCGGAGAAAGATTGTTATCGCTGATCCAACAAGAGTCCGAAGGCACGATTTCAGTTAGGCAGCAGTTGCTTGCGAGCCTAAGAGATGCTGAATACCGTCATGAATTCGTTCGAGAGAGAGTCCATTCTTCGGTAGCGCTTCAGATCCGATCCTTGAGAAAACAGCGTAACAACATGACGCAGGCCGAGCTGGGAGCCGCAATCGGCATGGCACAAACTTGGGTCTCTAAATTAGAGAATCCGGAATACGGGAAGATGACGGTGGAGACTCTCCTTCGCCTTGCCGTTGCGTTTGACTCGGATTTGGAAATTAAATTCCGACCGTTCTCGCGAACACTGGACACACTTCCAAACCAAGGCCCGGAATACTTCTACGTTCCGAGCTTCACTGATGAATTTGAGACCAGCGAAGCCGACACTGCGGGGGGTTCCGCATATGACACATCCCAGTATGCGATCACAGCGACTGCGGGGCTTGGTTCCGTTGGTTCTGGGAGTCGGCAATACGACCAACCGCCCAGGATTGGTCCCGGACAAGAACTGTCGGCAGCAGCGGGAGCGCAACATCGTGCAGCTCGCTAAAGTACAGCTTGCGCGATCCATTTGGTTGTTTGATGTCCAAGAACTGAACCCACACGGCGTCAACGTTTTGCCTACTCTGAGCACGGAGTTTGCTGAAAGATATCGCTTCAAGAATCTTCCGACCCCTGAAGAAATGGCCAAAAATACCTATAAGTGGTCGGGTGGAACTTTCACGCTAGAGGGGCAGTTGTTCGAGATCGCAGTGGAATTCCACAATGATGGCATTGTTGCGGACTCCAGGCATTCTACAGACCTTTGCGACTTGTTCATTTACGACATGCTCAACTGGATCGCCAGTGAAATGCAAGTGGCTAACAGGCCCAGAATCAAAAAGAAGATGTATCGTAGCGAGATTCTCGTCTACGCTCAGCGAGGCTTGGCAGGACTTTGCGGCGCGCTTGATGGATTGGCAGCAACCTTGTCCAATCTATTGGGATTTCCCCAGGAACTGAGCGCCATTGTCTTAGGAGGGTCCGGTACCGGCAATCATGCTAGATTCACGTTTGAGCGTAGAATAGATGAAAACTTCGAAAACAACCTATTTTACTCTTCGGCCGGTTTGCAGTCGTCAACCCATATGAAGATGCTCACAGAGATGGAGAAGATTATCGAGCCAGAACTTCATGGCGCGAAAATTGAGGAGGTAACTTCCGTTGCCCCTGAGCTTCCGCCATTAACGACCGACCCAAAGTAGCATCAATCAACATTTAGCGGACTACCTTTCACATTTAGCGCACTACCTAGTTTTCCAAGCCCGCCTGCCGCAGAATGCTCCTGAGCGTTTTCGGTGGCAGATCCGCTGAGGGATGCCCCGCGAGAGATTCGTCAACTATCACTATTGGAACAGGACCCCCCGCGCAACTTTGAGCAGTTGGCTAGTGGCAGGCAGTTCGCTAGTGGCAGACGTCTAACGCCCATACTGCGGATGCGGCGCCACTCAATCACCACCCACCCCCAACCCAATCTCCCACCTCCACCGCAACTTATTCGCGCCATCCCCATCCGGCGGCCCAACACGCCCCTACCATAAACACCGGAGATCAACCATGTCCACTTCCCTCGCTCAACTCGCGGCCAACACCGCCAACGCGCAACATTCCACCGGACCCCGCACCCCCGAAGGAAAAACCCGGTCCTCGCAGAATGCCTCGAAACATGGCCTAACGGCACGTGAAGTCATCATCGCCGCCGGCGAACAACCAGAGTTCGACGATCTACTCGCCAATTACCAAGCCGACGTCAAACCCCAAGGCGCCATCCAGCAAACTCTGTTCAATCAACTGGTAGCCGCCGCCTGGAATCTTCGCCGCATCGGCCGCATGGAAGCCGAGCTCTGCGCCGAGTCGTCCTACCAGGATCTTCTCGCCAACCACGACCTCCAAAACCAGCTCGACCGTCTAGCCTGCCACCACACTCGCATCGAGCGATCCTTCCACCGCTGCCTCAAGGAGCTCAAGACCCTGCAAACGAACGCCGTTATTCAATCGAGCCTTCCCGCTCCGCTCCGCAAGAACGTCCCGCCGCTCTCCTCCGCAAACGAAATTGCAAAACGAACCCAATACATCGAAGCGCACGATCCGATCGTAGCTCGATCGTTTCTCAAACGGTTCTCGGACATCCCGCCCCTCGAGGCTCCTATCGAACCAGATCTTCACCTGACGGCGAACGCAATTTGAATTCACGCCGGAACAAATCCAGCTACGCAAAACTGGCGCTACGTGCCGAGTCCCAACGGCAACCGCTTTCCCATCCGTACACTGGCAGGTGCGGCCTCCGAATCGCCAATGCTCACCGCCGTCGTGAACTGCACACGTGGGCTAAACTGGGATGGTGAGGTACCTGCTCTGTTGGACATGTCTGGCATCGGCCGCGTTCGGCCAGACCGGATCGTTTTCCAACAAGCTCTACCCGATCCTCAAGGATGCAGGCTGCGCTGCTTGTCACAATAGCAACGGCGTCGCTTCGGCAACCAGGCTGCATTTCCCGGATGCTGATGCGCCTCCGGATCGCATAGAAGCATTCGGCAATTCGCTGGTCAGGCTAGTGGACCGCGATCATCCCGATGAGTCGTTACTGCTGAAGAAGCCAACACTGCGCGTCCCGCACACCGGTGGTCTGCGGATCAAGCCAGGCAGTCCCGAAGAAGCCGTCCTCAAAGCGTGGATTCAGACGCTGGCATCGCTCTCGGGCGATGCGTTGGCGAAAGCCATGAAGTATANNTCCGAAGATTTCGTGGATGGATTCAAAGATCAGTACAATGCGCAGAACCTGTCTCCATTGCTCGCGGAAGCTTACAGCACGGCTGCGGAGAAGCTCGCCCAAAATGCAGCGCGCAATGCCTTCCGCAACGGCGACCCGCACGGTTTGATCTCTTGCAAGCCATCTGAGGAGTGCCGCGTCAAGTTCATTCGGAGCTTCGGGCTACGTGCCTTCCGCAGGCCGCTGGATACCGGCGAGGTGAAGCGCTACACGCGGCTGTTCGCGAGCGAAACCGATTTTATGAAAGGTGCGCAGCTGGTAGTGGAAGCGATGCTGCAGTCGCCGGATTTTCTCTTTCGGCTGGACGCAACCTCCAACCCCAAGTGGAAACCTTATGCAGCCGCCAGCCGGTTGTCGTACATGCTTTGGGATAGCATGCCGGACGCGGCGTTGATGGACGCGGCAGCTAACGGTGAACTCTCAACGCCATCCGGCATCGAAAAAATATCTCGCCGCATGCTTCAGGACCCGCGTGCGCGCCAAGCTCTGGATGAGTTCACTTCCGAGTGGCTGCGCTTTGACCGAATCCTTACCAGTAGCCGCGATCGCCGGCGCTATCCCAAGTTCAGCCGCGAGACGGCGGTGGCCATGACCGAAGAAGCTCGGCAATTCGTCGCAGACTTGGTGTGGAGCAACCGCAATTTCATGGAAGCTTTCACGGCGAACTACGGGTTTGTCAACGCGGATCTGGCTTCGATCTACGGTGTGCCCGCGCCGGCTCAAGAATTTGTGCGCACCGATTTCCCGGTGGAATCCGAGCGGGCCGGCTTGCTGGGGCAGGCCCTTTTCCTCGCGCTCTCGGCCAAACCGGATGACACCTCGCTGACCGGCCGTGGCCTTTTCGTGCGTGAGCAGTTCCTCTGCCAGCATGTGCCTCCTCCTCCAGCGAGTGTGAATACGAATCTTGCGCCATCCACGGAAGCACATCCCCAGACCAATCGCGATCGTATGAGCGAGCATGAGTCGAACCCGGTCTGCGCCACTTGCCACAATTTAATCGATCCCATCGGATTCGGCTTCGAGAAGTTTGACGCGGTTGGCGCGCGGCGGGATAAATACGAGCTCCGCTTTTACGGCGGTCACGAAGCTGGCGGCAGACGTCAGCCACCTAAGAGCGTAAATCTGGCGATGGACACCAATGGCTTTGTGGCGGGCATACCCGACTCACACTTTTCATCGCCGCGCGAGCTAGGTGCGGTGCTGGCTAAGACGCCGCAGTGCCAGGAGTGCATGGTGAAGCAATACTTCCGGTATACGGCCGGGCGCATGGAGACGCCAATCGACTATCCCGTCATCCAGCGGGCTCTCGAACAATTTCGGAATTCGCAATTCCGCTTCCAAGAACTTATAATTGCTATAGCACGCGGCCGGGAATTTCCGGACGAGGAAGGGATCGTGCATGTCGCACGTAATAACTAAGCGCGCTACTGTCTCGCGCCGAAAGTTACTCAAGGGTTTCACGCTGACGGGTGGCGCCTGGATCGGTTTGCCGCCGCTGGTATCGATGTTCAATTCCACCGGCACTGCCTATGCGGCAGAGCGCGCAGCTACCGGAAAAGTGGCGGAAGCGCCCATCGAAAACCGTTTCGTGCTGTGGTTCAACGGCAACGGAATTCCAGAGCGTTACTGGATTCCAGCCGAGACCGGTTCCGGCTTTCGCCTAACGCCTTGCCTTGCTCCACTCGCGCCTTTTCGCGACGATATCCACGTAATTAGCGGGCTCGACAACTACGCCGCGGGTCTGCCCGGACCAGGCAACGGCCATCACAATTCGATGAGCGGCCTGATGACTTGCACGCCGTTCACCAGCCGCGGCGCGGGCGGCGCTTCCATCGATCAGGTTATCGCCCGAAAGATCGGCGGCGAATCCCGCTTCCGTTCCTTGCAACTCGGCGTCGCGCAGGAATCCTTCGGCGAAAGCATCCAGCGCAACATGAGCTGGACGGCCATGGATCGTGCGCTGCCGCCAGAAATGCTCCCGGACCGGCTCTTCGATCGCCTGTTCGGCCGCCGCGAAGAAGGTTGGATCAACCGCAAGCGCAGCATTCTGGACGTGGTGCTGGAAGACGCCGCGGCATTGAAAAAGAACCTGCCCAAGGATGATCAGGCACGCGTCGAAGAGCACTTGGCTTCGGTGCGCGATGTGGAGCGCTCCATCACCAGCCTTCCTCCCGAGTACCGCCGCATCGATCCGCCAGAATACGAGGACATGAAGGATTGGCCGAGGATCGCCAAGCTCCAGAGCGATCTATTAGCGCAGGCCCTGATCACGCGTCAGACGCGGGTGGCGTCGTACATGCTGACCAAGTGCCAGAGCATCTGCCGCTTCCCATGGCTCGGTTACACCGCGGCGCGGCATCACGATTACACGCATGCCGACGGTAGAGCGCCGGGCGCCGACGGCGAGGCAGGGCAGCGCATTCTGCGCGATATTTGCAAGTGGCATTGCGAAGAGTTTGCATACTTGCTAGGCCGTCTGAAGTCCACACCGGAAGGCGACGGGACGCTGCTGGATCACTGCTGCCTGGTTTATGTACACGAACATGCGGAAGCCAACCCGCACAAGAACAACGGGCTGGGTCTGATAGTAGCCGGACACGCCGGACGGCTGGCCACCGGTATGCACACGGAATACACCGGCACAGTCGGCGACCTGTATGTCACTCTCGCGGACGAAGTCATGCACGCCGGCATCGGAACGTTTCCCACTTACAATCGCAACCTTACTGAAGTGCTGACTTAGTGCTCCGGTTCCTCAGCTTTTGATGCCGCGTCCAAGCTGCCAGCCAGAATCTTGCAGTTCGGCTTAGCGCGTCTTAGTTCTTCTACGCCCTTTTGAGTTACTTGAGTTCCAGCCAGGTCCACGCGCTGGAGATTGCGAAACGAGGCGAGCAAAGGCACCACATCGTCGCCAATGCGCTGGCAGCCTTCCAGGTCCAGCCACTCGATCTTAGTAAGTCCTGCCAGCTTTTGCAGGCCGCGCGAAGAAACTAGAGTCCCATTGAGGCGTAAGTGGCGCAGATTTCCAAGTGTTGCGATGGCATCCAAGCCTGGCTCGGTCAAGCTTACTGACCATAACCCAGAATCAGTCCGCTCGGCGCCGCTCAAGTCGAGATAGATTAATCCCGGCAATTGCCGCAACGATTGCAACCCGGCGTCCGTGAGCTTGTTACCACCAATTGCCAGCTCCTTCAGACTAGTAAGTGGTGTCAGCAGTTCCAGTCCCACATCGGTGATCTGCGCGTAGCCGGCATCGAGAGATTCAAGCGAGGTGACGCCGGACAAATGCTGCAAGGTGGTGTCGGTAATCTTTGTTCCCCGCACGCTCAGCCGCTTCAGATGCTTCCAGCCCTTCAGTGCGGAAAGGCCGGCGTCGGTGATTAGTTCATCGAAATAGAGGTTCAGATCGGTAATGGCAGGCGCGTTCTTCAACTGCTCGAGGCCGTGATCGCTGATGCGTGTAAGCGACAGGTCAAGATGCGCGAGGTTCGGCAAACGGGCCAGCTCCGGCATGTCGGAGTCGGTAATCCAGCTCGCGCGCAGGTCCACGGCCACAATCTGTCCGGTTCGATCGCGCGTGACGGCGCCGCCCGCATCGGTGATCCAAGACGCCGGATCCGCAGCCCCGAGGCTAGCTGCGGCGGCAATGGCAATCAACACCAGGCGCATCGGAATCAACCCCTCCCGCGGCGCGCCGGCAGCGCTGAATCGCGATCGAAGATGATTAAGCAACCGGGAAGCCCGGCTTTGAGTTGGGTCAGGCCCTTCTCAGTGATTAGCGTATGGTACAAGTTCAGGACCTTCAGGCCGGACATCGAGTTCAGGTTCTCCACGCCGGCATCGGTTACTTTGGCCATGTTGAGCCGGAGCTCTCGCAACCGCGGCAGTGTTTTCAGAGTATCCAGCGCCTTATCGTCCACCGCCGTATAGTCCAGATTCAACACCGTCAGGTTCTTGAGATTCGCGAGCACGGCTACGGCTTCGTCGTTGGTGGCCGTACGCACTAATTCCAGACGCTCCAGGTTTTCCAAACCGCGCAGGTTTTCGAAGCCCTTGTCTGTGAACCGGCAACTATTGAGCGCCAGCACACGCAGGTTCTTCAGCATCGCCACATGGCGCAAGCCCTTGTCGCCAATATCCGTGCCGTCCAGCTCAAGCACCTTTAGCTGACTGAGCTTTTCGATATACGCCAGCCCGTCATCGGTAATGTCGGAGTAACTCAGCCGCAGCCGCTCGAGGTTGGTCATTTCGCCAATCTGCTGCAGCCCCTCATCAGTAACAGGAGAACTGGTGAGATCCAGTTCGATGAGGGAGGTCAAAGCCTTCAGGTGCGCCAGACCCGGACCTTGTACCAGCGTGCCCTCCAGCCGAAGCGTCTGAAGCTTCCGCAGGCCGCTCAAGTTTGCCAATCCACTGTCAGACACTGAGGTATTGCTGAGTATGAGCTCCTTCAAACCAGTCAACGATTTCACCGCCCTGAGGCCAAGGTCGCCTGTTTCAGTCGCCGTGAGATCTAGAGTTTCGAGATTTCCGAGTCCGCTCAGATAATCGAGCTGTGCATCGCTCACGTGCGTGGACGCGAACAACACGGAGCGGAGTTCACCATCTTTGAATTCCGCCTTCCCACCCAGAGCCTTGATCCATTCGGCAACCGCTTTCTCACTCGTGCCGGCTGGGCGCACGGCGGCAGCGCCAGCAGTTGGCCCCGCGCCACCCACGAACTCCACCGCGCAGCCCGGTAGCGCCGCACGGATCGCTTCAACTCCGCCTGCTGTTACACGGCTGTAGCGCACGTCGAGCGCAACCAGTTCCTTCAACGCCGCAAGCTTCGCCAGGCCCGCATTGGTGATGTGGCTGCGATAAAGATTTAGCTCCCGCAGATGGATCATGCCGGACACGGTCTCTATGCCGCTATCGTCGATCTCCGCTCCCAGCAGATTCAACTTCCGCATGGCCGTCAGGTTCCGCAGAGAAGCGAGTCCGCTATCGGTGACCTTCACGCCATACAGATCTAATTCCTCGAGTTGAGTGAGGCCCCTTAGGTGTTTTAGCCCCTCATCCGTAACCGCGGTATTGCGCAAGTAAAGCCGGCGCAGTTCCTTGAGTCCTTCGAGCCCTTTCATGCCCTCGTCAGTGAACGTCGAGTCATTCAAATCGAGCGACTGCAAATGTACGAACTTAGTAAGATCCGGTTTCACCACCTGGCTCTGTGCCAGCCGAAGCTCCTTGAGATGCGTTAGTCCGGTCAAGTGAGCCAGGCCCTTATCCTGGAGGTTGTAAGTGGGCAGGAAATGCAGGCTGAAGTAGAGCCGCTCGATGTTTTTCAAGCCTGCAAGATATTTCAGATCGTCATTGTCGTCGAGCGGACTGTCCGAGAAGGGCGTCCACATAGAAGCCGGCAGATACAGCTCGCGCAGGCCCGTCAGGCCGCTGAGTTTTTCGAGTTTCTGGGGTTCTATGAGAGTGTTAGTAAGATCTACACCGGTAATGTGCACGTCGCCAGAGGGCAGCTCGGAAAGATCGTGCAACGGCGCCCGGCTTCCTTCTAGCACCACGCGGCCGCCCTGCCGAATCACCCACTCGGCTACATCACGTTCGGTGGCCGCCATCGCGAGAACGCCCGACGCCAGTAGAGCGGCAATCAGCATGTAACCGAACCGCGACCGTAAGGGAGTCGGTGAATTTATCATGCCGGAAAAGCCGCTCTTTCAAACACCCTTACGCCAGCCAGGGTCCGCATTGCTCTTTAAATCAAGCGTAATGGATCCGTCAGCATTCACTGGCTGTTCCGAAGCCCACGCCACCGGCTTCAATACACCCGGCCGCATCTCGATCTGCGCGGAGAGATGAATTTTGCCAACGTAGCCGGATGGAAGAGTGAACGAGCCTTGCCGGATGCCTCCGCCATAAGGATGGCCGGCATCCAAAGCCCCACGTAGCTTCAGTTTTCCGTCGGGACTTTCCAGATGCAGCCAGAGCACTCCCGGAACTGATGCGACGCCGCGGTTCGCGACAGCCACGATCAGCTCCGGCGCGCCATATCGCTTGCGCTGCCACACCCACGCGGGACGCAGCCGATATCCGAGATTCGCGCGCAGCCGCTCGAAACCACGCGGGAACTTTTCGTTGTAGGCGGCGAGATTGTCTGCTTCGGTCCACATAGCCCAATAGTTGGTTTTTATGTCCAGGACGTGCAACATGTAGTTTTCGAGAGTGTTGACCCGCGCGGCGTCGAGCGAGAGTTTCGATGAGTCGGACTCCCGAAAATAACCGTCCTCCAAGATCGAGGCAAGCCAGGGCGGACGATTGGCCAGTTCCTCAATCTGAATCGGCTCTTCCACGATGATGCTGTCGGAGCGAAGCCACGCGCCAGCCCGCACAGCATTGTCGAGCACCTGCCGATTCCCCACGGCACTGATGTCAGGCTGCGTGTTTACCGCCAGTGGCGTTCGCTTCCAGGTTTCCAGTTGCCGCGCGGTCAGGCTCACAAAAGTGCGTTCGGCGGTTCGGTAATCGGGAAACGGATTTGGGTAATCGCTGGTGTGCCCTTCGCCCCAAAAGCCGTACTGCATCAGATCCATCCACTCAATCAACGGGTCGCCCTCAAATTGAGCGGCCAGCAGGTCGTTCAACTCGGCGAATGCTTTCTGGAACTCCGGGTGATCGTAGCGTGGCTCGACGTATTCGCCTGCGTTCTGCCCTGGTATCTTCCCGATTTTCACTAGCGGGATACGGGAACGCAGGAATTCCGGAAGCGCCAACTGCTCCGGCTGAAAAGATTGATTCGAGAGCTGGATTCGAAATGCTACGCGCAGTCCATGCTGTTTGGCGGCGGCGAGCGTGAGCGCCCAGACGGGATCCAGTTCCAGCCGGCCGGGGCGTTTTTGGACATTGCGCCAGTCGCACCGTATATAAAGGACATCGACGAACGGAAGGCTGGCCATTTTCTGGACATGTTGTTCCAGAGTTTCGCGCCCAGCGCGGGCGGCCAACGATGGACCGCCTTCCTCCCATGTGTAGCCCACCAGTCCCAGCCCGGGATTTCGCAGAGGCTTTTCGGAAGCTGTGGTGAACAGGATGGTCTGCCAGCCTTCATCCTGATCGACATCGAACGGACCCTGGTTAAGCCGCTCCCGCACCGCTGGGCCGGAGCCAAAGTCGAAACCTTGCCAGAGATGCGGCGGAACGTCGGCCCGCGCGCCAATTACGGGGATCGCCGCAGCAGCCTTGAGCAAATCTCGTCGTTTCATCGATAGCGCGTCCGGGAAAAGTAAACAACAGAAGCATATCGAAAGAAAACGAAAGAGTCAAATTTGGGACAGGCGGCAATGCGCGATAATGAACGGGAAATGACCAGGCGTGATTTGCTCAGGACGCTGGCCGCCGGCGCTGGAACGACGGCCATACCAGTTCGTGGCCAGCACGCGGCGAAGCCAAACATCATCGGCTATCGCGAATACGCGCGGTGTTTGCCGGATGCCATTCGAATGCTGGCTGCTGAGGCTTATGACCGCCGAACCGCGCAGATCCGGAAACTGACCAGCGCCGCCGCAATTCGCGAACGCCAGCAGTGGGCGCGTGAGACCTTCTGGAGAATTGCCGGCGGAATGCCCGATCGCACGCCTTTGAATACTCGCACGACGGGTGGATTCGAACGGGAAAAATATCGCGTGGAGAAGCTGGTCTACCAAAGCCGCCCGGATGAATGGATTTCAGCCAATCTCTATATCCCGAAGACCGGCGCTGCGCCATTTCCCGGCGTTCTGTTCCACATGGGTCACGCGAGCAACGGCAAAGCCGCGGATACGTATCAGCGCTGCTGCCAGGGGCTGGTGCAACTCGGATTTCTGGTGCTCGCCTTCGATCCGATGGGCCAGGGTGAGCGCATCAATTATCCAGGGCCGGACGGCGAGTCGCGCCTACCTTCTGCCGACCAAGAGCACACGCTAGCCGGAAAGCAAATGCTGTTGATCGGCGAAACGGCGACCGGCATGCAAACCTGGGATGCTGTGCGAAGTCTGGATGTTCTGGCATCGCATCCGCTGGTGGATTCAAAACGTCTGGCGTCCACCGGGCAATCCGGCGGCGCCACCGTTACCATGATGCTGGCGGCCGTGGACGATCGGCTGTCCTGCGCGGCGGTCTCCTCGGGTAACACAGAGAACTTCGCATGCGCAAATTTTCACCCTCCCGGATCCACTGACGATGCGGAGCAGAATTTAATCGGATCCGGACCTCTCGGGTTCGACCGTTGGGATCTGTTGTGGCCGATCGCTCCCAAGCCTCTCTTGATTCTCACCAGTGCGAAGGATTTCTTCGGCACCTATTCGCCGAACTACGAAGACGACGGCCTGAAGGAATACGGCCGGCTGGAAGCCGCGTATCGATTGCTGCAGAAGCCGGATCATCTCGCGCGGTTCGAGTCGCCTCTCCCGCACGGGCTCTCCTACGTACTGAGGCTGGAGATTTATCGCTGGCTCACGCGCTGGCTGAAGGACGGCCGGAGAATCGATCAGGAACCTCCGGTAGCGCCTGAACCGGATCGCAATCTGTGGGCGACGGAATCGGGAAGCGTAGCTCGGGATCTGGGGAGCAAGACGCCATTCCAACGATCGCGGGAGACAGCCCGCAGCATAAAAACGCCATCCAGGCCTGTAGATTTGCCGAGTCTGCTCGGGATGGGACCGATGCCGAGCCATCCGCGTTTGCGCGAGCTGAGCCGCGTGCCATCGCGCGATTGCGACATTCTTGCGGTTGAAATTCCGACTGCCGAGCGGGTTTGGGCGCCGGCCTGGGTTTTCGTGCCGAAGCAAACCGTGCGGCGTCTATTGATCGTCGTCGAGCCGGGAGGCCGCAACTCGCAGTGGATGGAGGGTGGTCTCTATCAACGATTGGCAGCGCAAGGGACGGTGGTGTGCGCGCCCGATGTGCGAGGCATTGGCGATCTGCGTCCGGAATACAGCGCTGGCGCACCTGACTACGTGGGTCCGCGCGAGAACGAAGAGAATTATGCGTGGGCATCGCTGATGCTGGGACGGAGTTTGCTAGCGCAGCGCGTGACGGATCTCTTAGCGGTGATCGAAGCTCTCTCAGCGGGTGAGTGGGGAGGAACGCCACTGCTGGCGGCTCGGGGACAATTGACCATTCCTGCGCTCTGTGCGGCGTTTCTTGCGCCACAGATTGCCGGACTTTATTTGACGGAACACCTGATCAGTTGGCGGAGCCTGGTGGAGACGGAGATCTGTCGGCATCCGTTCGCTAACTTTGTTCCCAATGTTCTTCGGTCTACTGATCTGCCAGAAATTGCGGCTGCCCTAGCTCCTCGCAAGATCACTCTCGCGGGTATTCTGGATGGCGCCGGGCAGCCTGTTCCAGTGTTAGAAGCGCAGCGAGCTTACTCAGGTTCCAACACCGAAGTTCGGGAGCAAGTCGCGTGGGATATGGCCGCCTTGTCGCAGTTTTGATGTCGTAACACAAATCACCGACTCCCTTACGGTCGCGGTTCGGTAACACTGCGTGCTACGCCACGATTACTTCTACGCCTTTATTGCGGATAGCCTCCAGAGTTTCGGGACGCGCCCTGTCGTCAGTTATGATCCGGCGCACGCTGTTAATAGCGCCGATCACAGACAGGCTCCTGCGTCCGAACTTGCTGGCATCCGCCACCACCGTAACCTCGTGCGAAATGCGCATCATGTGCGTGTTGAGCAGCGCTTCCAGCAGATCCGGGGTAGAGAGTCCGATTTCGGGATCCAATCCATCCACGCCCAGGAAAAAGTGATCGGCGTGCAATTCCGACAGGAACCGTTCCGCCTGCGGGCCTACGAACGATCCGGACACGTGGCGCATCACTCCTCCAATCATGATCACTGAAATGTTGGAGGCGTCCACGAATTCGTCCGCGATGTTTAGCGCGTGAGTGATCACGGTGAGAGATTCAATGTTGGTTCGCTTGAGCGCGCGCGCCACTTCCACCGTGGTGGTGCCGGAATCCAGAATCACGGTCTGATGCGGAAGCACCAGCTTGGCCGCTGCCCTTCCGATGCGAGTCTTTTCGGCATGGTAGATGGTCTTCTTGATATTGAGCGGAAAATCCTGATGCGGCTCTTGCGGCAGCATGGCGCCGCCGTACGATCGCACTAGAATACCCTTCTCGGCCAATTGTTCCAGGTCGCCGCGCAGAGTCACCGCGGAAACGCCAAAGCGGCGCACCAGATCGCCCACCGAAACCCGTCCATCGTTCTTGAGAAGCCGTACGATTTCGCGGCGTCTTTCTCCCGCCAGCAGATTGGAGCGTTTACCAGACATTCAGTCTCTCAGTGTAAGACAGCCGGATGAAGAAATTCCGCCGCCGAGCAGTGGCAGCGGGGGGATTGGCCCGGTTAGGGGCTCGAGCCAAGCCCGAAACGCCGGCATATCATCGGTCGGTTCCTCGGGTAGCCAGGCACGCGGAAATAATCGCTCTTGCGCGGCCACATCCGCGAGTTCGGCTAATCCGGTAGTGCACTTATACGCGGGGCCCGGCTTGCGTTCCAGCGTGATCATCTTTCCGGCGATACCGGCTAATCCGGCGCGGACCGCTGCGCGGCCACACTCGAAAGCCTCCGCGCGATCCACCTCGGATACCAGCGCCGAGCAAGAGCGGCCCAATAGTCCGGGCTTCTCGCTGCGCGCGCTGACTTTCAATGTCTTGGACAGCCGTTGCGAAAGTACATGGGCGAGATTTAGCGCCAGCGGCGCGCGGCTGGATACGCGGGTGTCCGCGCCGAAGGGCTCGCCCTTTGCGTCGAGTTGGCCCTCGCAAACGGCAATTACCGCCCGGCCTAATCGGAGGTAGCAGCGTTCCACATCCTCCGCCAGCCGCTCGAACGGGAGCGGACGCTCCGGCATGTATATCAGGTGCGGCGCGTCATCGGGATGGCGCCGCGCTTGAATAGTGGCGGCCGCGAGCCAACCTGCATTGCGGCCCAGGATTTCGATTACCGTGATACCTGGCAGCGCGCGATTGTCCGCGCCGATGTCGCGTACGGCATATGCGAAGAAACGTGCCGCCGACGCATAACCGGGACTGTGGTCCGTGATCGCCAGATCGTTGTCGATGGTTTTGGGCACTCCGACTACGAACGCTTCATAGGACGAGTTGGCGATCGCTTGCGAAAGCCGGAGGGACAGTTCCATGGTGCCGTTTCCACCGTTGAGGAAGATGTAACGGATGTCATGCCGGCGCAGAACGTCCAGCATGGTCTCGAAGTCCTGCTCCGCGATTTTCGCCCGTGAAGAGCCGAGCAGCGATCCCGGCGAGAGTGCGACCTGCTCCCAAAACGACTCCGGCTCGGCCAACAAGTCAGCGAACGTTTCCTCCAGAATGCCGGTTGCGCCGCCCAGCGCGCCAAATAGCTTCTCGATCCCAGCGCTTCGGCATTCTTCCACGATTCCCGCCAGACTGGAGTTCAGAACGGTGGTTGGCCCGCCACCGTGCGCAACCAGCGCATTTCCTCGAACTTTCATGACCGGTCCGTGTTCAAGCCTGTTGGTTACCTCTCGTCCCGCGATTCTACCGTACCATTTCTTTCGATCTCTTGCTAGAATCATCTTTTGATTTCGTTTTTTCGGAAAGGATGAAAATTGCCCGAAGCTACTACCACCGGACCAGGAGCTACCGGTGAAGCGCCCTTCGATCTCGCCGATTTGCTGAGCGAAAGCCGGGAAGAGCAGGAACGCTACGGGTACTTCCATACCCTGCGGGAAATTCTCCAGCAGCCTTCCACGTGGCTGGACAGCGCCGAGCGGATGCTCGACAAAACATCGGAATTGTCACCGCTCGTGCAAGGGATTCGGTCGCTGGTGTTAACGGGTTCGGGAAGTTCCGAGTACGCCGGTGCATGTGTTCGGCTGGTTCTTCAGAATGCGATCGGCGTTGCCACACAAACTGTGGGAGGTGGCGCATTGTTAACCCACGGCGCGAGGGCAATTCCGCCGGAACGGCCCGGATTGATGATCTCGTTGGCTCGATCCGGCGACAGCCCGGAAAGCGTGGGCGCCGTTTCGTTGATGCTGGATACGGAGCCGCGGATGCGGCATTTGGTGATAACCTGCAACCAGCAAGGGCGGCTCGCTACCACCTACCGGAACGATCCTCGGGTGCGGGTGATTGCTCTGGATGAGCGCACCAACGACCGCAGCCTGGTGATGACCAGCAGTTTCACCAACATTGTGCTGGCGGCGCGTGCACTGGGTCTGTTGCAGTTTCCGGATCGTTATCGAGCGCTCTGCCGGGATTTGAGCGAGAGAGCCCAGCGGCTGCTCCCAGCCGGTTTTCCCGTTCTGGCGCGTGTGGCGGCGACAGACTTCAACCGGGTTCTGTTCCTCGGAAGCGGGTCCCGCTTCGGCGCGGCGCGCGAGTCAGCCCTCAAGATGCTGGAGATGACGGCCGGCCGCGTGATCGCGATGAGCGAGACATACCTGGGATTGCGGCACGGTCCGATGAGTTTGGTTCATTCCGATACGTTGGTGGTTTGTTTCCTATCCTCCGATCCTCAGATTCGGGCCTACGAGTCCGACTTGATCCGCGAGCTGAGCCGCAAACAACTCGGGTTGGGCAAGTTGATTTTCGGCGAGCGCATACCAAAGGATCTGGCGGGCGCCGCGGACGTCCTGGTGGAGTGCGCAGGCGGTGCCTCGTTGTCCGATGAGGACTGGCCGGTTCTGGACGTTATCGTGGGCCAGGTTCTGGCGTTTTTCCGGTGCCGCAAAGAGGGTTTCCAGCCGGATTCGCCCTCGAGCGATGGCGTGATCCAGCGGGTGGTTCAGGGTTTCGCTTTGCATCGCACGGAGACGACGCCTTGAACATCCTGATTGCCGGTGAGCTGAATCTCGACTTGATTCTGCAGAACTATCGCAGCTTTCCGGCACTGGGACGCGAGGTGCTGGTGGACGACGTCACTCTCACAATGGGCAGCGCCTCCGCGATTTGCGCGTGCGGTCTGGCGAAGCTCGGGAATGCGGTTGCTTTCGCCGGCAAAGTAGGATCGGACGCCTGGGGCGATCTGTGCAAGAGTAAACTCGCATCGTGCGGCGTGGATATTTCCAGGGTCATAGTGGATCCCGCGCTCAAGACTGGAATCACGGTTTCCATCACGTCGCCGACCGATCGCGCACTGGTCACTTATCCGGGGGCGAGTACCGCGCTGCAGGCCTCGGATTTCGAACGTGAGAGCTTTCGCGGGTTCCAGCACTTGCACGTCTCTTCGTTTTTCATCCAGCAGGGGCTTCGGCCGGGTATCAAACAGCTCCTGGGTTTAGCCAGCGAATGCGGACTGACAACATCGCTCGATCCGGGCTACGATCCGGATGAGAAATGGGGGCGCGACTTGCTGGAAGCGCTGAGTGAAGTAGACGTTTTTTTCCCGAACGAAATTGAGCTGGAAGGCGTGACGGGTTTGCGGGATCGCGAGGAAGCATTGCGAAGCGTTACGAACGGCCGGACTCTTACGATTGCCAAACTGGGCACCGATGGTTGCATGACATTGGAGTCTGGAAATGTCGTGACAATCCCCGCGTTCCTGGTGAAACCCGTCGATACTACTGGTGCGGGCGATTCCTTCAACGCGGGGTTCTTGCACGCTTGGCTCCGTGGCGCGCCTCTTCGCGATGCCATGACGTTTGCCGCTGCGTGCGGCGCACTATCGACACTCTCATCGGGAGGAACAAGTGCACAGCCGACTGAGCAGGAGGCACGTAGCTTCTTGGCCGAACATTTTCTGGCTGGCTCCGCTGCGCGGAGGGCCCAACCGATCGGAGAACGGATATGAGCGGAATACGTCGCCGAAAGTTCCTGTCGTCAGCCGGCTTGGGTTTTGCAGCCGCGAATTTGTCGTCCGGTTCCGCCGCGGCCCAGCAGGCCACGCGCAAACCGCTGGACATTTCCGAATACGAGCCGAAGAGCATGCTGCGCGTGAAGGAAACGCGAGTGGAGCGTGCCCGATTTCCAGTGATCGACATTCACACGCATCTCTCGTTCTCCAAAGTAGCCACGAACGGCGTCCAGATGTCCGATGAGCGCAATTACCTGGGTACTCCGCAAGAACTGCTCCAGGTGATGGACCGGAAAAATCTCGCCGCCATGGTGAACCTCACGGGCGGCTATGGCAAGGGGTTGGAGGACGCCATCGCCCGCTACGACAAAGCTTTTCCGGACCGCTTCTTTACTTTCACCGAGCCTTGGTACAGCCGCTTTAAGGAGCCGGACTATCCGAATTTCCAGGCCGGCGCAATCGAGGAAGCACATCGGGCCGGAGCTAAGGGTTTAAAGATCCTGAAAACTTTGGGCCTGTATCTCAGAGAGAACATCACATCGGGAAAACTGGTGACGGTGGACGATCCCCGCTTCGATCCCATGTGGGACGCTTGCGGACGGCTGAATATGCCAGTGGCGATTCACGTTTCCGATCCCGTGGCCTTCTTCACGCCTACCGATCGGTTCAACGAGCGCTATGAGGAATTGAACAACCATCCCGACTGGTCCTTCTACGGCAAGGATTTTCCCAGCAACGCTGAAATCCTGGAGGCCCGGAACAGAGTCATTGCGCGGCATCCGAAAACCCAGTTCCTGGTGCTGCACGTCGGCAATTTCGCTGAGGATCTGGAGAACGTCTCCGGGAATCTGGACCGGTTTCCGAACATGAGCGTGGAGATTGGGGCGCGCATCGGTGAGTTGGGCCGCCAGCCCCGCGCCGCGCGCAAGTTCTTCGAACGTTACCAGGATCGAATTCTTTTCGGAACCGATGCGGTGCCGCACGGAGACGAATTTCCTCAGCAGGTCTTCAACGAGAAGTTGTACGAGATCTATTTCCGGTTCCTTGAAACGGACGACGAATACTTTGACTACGCGCCTGCGCGCGTGCCGCCCCAGGGGAGATGGCGCATTTACGGAATCCAGTTGCCCCAGCCGATTTTGCATAAGGTGTACTACCAGAACGCCGCGCGCTTACTCGGGATTAGAGACGCCAGCGGTTAGGCCGCGACCCATGAAGATCGTAAGAAGCCGTGCATCGCGCGCAACCGCATTGTGATGAGGTCTGGGCTTCGAGCTTTAATTAGGGTAAACAGTCGGACAGTCTGCTGACGTCGCGTGTGATTGCCTCGGTGAACGTCATGCGGATTCCGTGCTTGGGCCGCAGGATGACCATCGGGCGTGCTTCGATGGTCTGGCCCGGAACCAGCCGGAAGTCGTATTTTCTGAGCAGAACACTCAGAATCATGAGGATCTGCAGCGTGGCGTAGTTACCGCCGATACAGCCTCGCGGCCCAGCTCCGAATGGCAGATAGGCAAAGGGCGTGTGAAGCTTTTCATTCGCTTTGCTGAAGCGCTCCGGGTCGAAACTCTCCGGATTCTCCCAGTACCGAGGCGAATGGTGCGCGCCGTAAACAAACACGACGACCGTTGATCCTCTGGGTATGTCGACATCCCCTGCACGGTCGTCCGAAAGAGCCATCCGGTCGACCATCCAAAACGGTGGGTAAAGACGCAGCGCCTCTTGTATGACTTGAGCAGCAAACTCGAACTTCGGGACGTCGGAGTAACTCAGAGGCGCGTCACCCAGCACAGAATCGAACTCCTGGCGTAACCTTTCGAGACAATCCGGACGCGAGCTTAGCGAATAGAGAAGCCACGATAAAGCATTCGACGATGTTTCGTGGCCGGCCACCAGCAACTGCATGCTCTCGCTCAGCACCAGCTCATCGCTCATACCTTCGCCGTCACTATAACGAGCATCCATTAAGATCTGCAACAAATCGTGGCCGGGCGCCTCCTGGCGTCGCCTCCGGATGTAGTGGAGCAGAATGCCGTCGGCGCGGGCTCGCATTTCCTCGTGTCTGCGCAGTTCGCCGGAGACGGAAAACCAGGGATTCAGGTAGGGCTGAATGGTTTGACGAACCATAAACTCCTGGATGGTCGAGATGGTCCGGCTGATGAGGTCGATGTCTTCGTCTTTCAGTTGGGCGCCAAACAGGGACTTGGCGACCATCCTGAAGGTAATCTTCATCAATTGGGGGCAGATATCGACGGGGCCGATACGGGCTTGACTGTCGAAATCCCGCAGCGAGTCGGCGAGCGAGTCCTGCATAATCGACGACAGAACCTCCAGTTGCTTTCGATCGAAACCTTTCTGGATGAGGCGCCGTTGCGTGCGCCAGACTTCCCCGTGGCTGGTGAGAAGACCCTTGCCCAGGAAGTGACCCATCCGCTTCACCTGAATTTCGGACTTGTGGTAATTTTCCGCATTGGTCTTCAGCACGTGCTGAATGACGGCGGGATTCGTGGTTACTATTGCCTCTCTGACACCGCCGAAATAGAACCGGAATGTGTCGCCGAAGAGTTCGGTGTACTTCGAGAGAACCCGGACGGGATTGTGAGCCATCGCGCGCGAATCCTTGAATGATCGGAATCGGGAAACGACGGGCACGGTTTGGGGCACGGTTTGAAGCAAGTGCTACGCCTCGCTGCCCAGCCGCTTCAAAAGTATCAGATGATGTACAATCGCCCGAGTCATGGTGGGATTTTGCCGATAGGGAACGCCATACTCTTCGGCGGTCTGCTTCACAATACGGGTCAGCGAACCATAGTGTGTGTGGCACACAAAAGGGCACAGGTGATGGACTATATGATGATTGAGTCCACCCACAAGCCAAGCTACGAGCGGGTTACTGGTGGCATAGTCGGCTGTGGTCGCGAAGATGTGAAAGACGCCGTTGTCGAAGTCGCTACGGCTTGAGGGAAAGTAAGTGCTGTCCACCGTGTGAGTGGTCTGGAACACGAGCGATACCGTCAAACCGACGATTATATGGGTCAGCACGAATGCCAAAGCCACCAGCAGGAGCGATTTTCCCAGCAACAGCACCGGCAAAATGAGCATGTAGGTGAAGTAGAATCCCTTACCCGCAAAGAGGATGGCGTATTCCCGCACCGGATGTTTGGTGCGTTTCAGATATCCGTGGGACGGGAAGAAAAAGCTCTCAAAGTCCCTCAGGAAAACATAATCGAGAGAAAATAGAGCGTAGAAGAACAGTGCGTAGATGTGCTGGAAGCGTTGCCAGGGTGCACGGGGTTCGTGAGGTGTAAACCGAAAGATGCGGCGTCCCGTAAGCGCGTCATCTTCACCGTGGAGATTGATGCAGGAGTGGTGGCCCCGATGATGGAGGATACGCCACATGTATGAGTTGATTCCACAAACATCGAAAACATAGTTCAGGGCTTGGTTTACAGAGCGCCTCGACGAGATGGCATTGTGGTTGCTGTCGTGCGCGATGTTCAGCATCAGGAAGGTCTGGGCGAGGCCACCCAAGAGGTAAACGGCGACAAACTTCCACGAATCCGGATTGAACACGTAAAGAGCAATCCAGCTGCCTGCGAGCACTGCGAGCCCCAAGGCTATTTTGCGCCACATCGAGCGGTCAGCTTTGGGAGAGATGTGCCCGTCGGAAAAGAAATTTTCCAGGCGGCTTCGTAAAACTTTCGGGAATGAAGACGCATTGGCAGGGTCGCCAGCGGAGTGCCGCGCCGACGCCTCAGATGGCACGAGATCTTCGATGTCCGGCTTCAGATTGACAACCGCCTCTGTCTGGGACATTACACGCGCCTCCGCTTTGATGGCCAGCAGCGGATTGTGTTGCCGGGACGGCACCATTGGTAGCTTCAGCAACCCATGGTAGCTTGAAATCTAAGCAAGATCAAGGAACCTGGTGGATCCGGGCGAGCGGCGCATGTTCTTCGGATGTGATAATAGATAGTATTACTTCCGAGGTTCCGAGAACTCTGCTAACATGCATCGATAGGTTGTATGGAACGAAGACGTTTCAAATCGGGCGATCAGGTGACAGACTTTTTGCGTCCGCTATGGACGATACGAGGAGAGACGCGCTGAAATCGGTTTCACGCGTGGCGGCGCAGGTTGTAGTGAAATCGGCGGACAAATTGTCGCGGATAGCAAGCGCCAACTCCAGTTACCCTGGTGATCTGCCCAGTATAGATGCTGGCACCGCCGTTTTCCTGGCCAGTACCACCCCCCCATGCACAGAGCAGCAAGATTTTTTCTACCGTGGAGGTAGCGAATGGCGGTCCTACCGCCATAAGTACAAAAGCTGATATATGATTGCGTCGATTCTAAGCAAGCTGGATAGGCTCGGGGATGAGCATCCGCACAAACTTCTCTATTCGTACATTGACCTGAACGGCAATCCGATCGAAGGCTACTCCTACGAGTCGTTTCTCCACCGGACGAAAGTCATCGCCGGACATTTGCGGAAAGAGCATCGTTTCGCGGCGCACGACCGGCTTCTGCTGGCCTACCCGCCCGGCCTCGAGATGATTTGCGCGTTTTATGGTTGTGTGCGCGCGGGATTGATCCCCGTTCCCGTCTATCCGCCCAGTTCTCACGGCTTCCAGGGCGCCTTGTACAAAATGGTCCACATCGCAAAAGATTGTCAGGCGGCCGGCATTTTAACCAGCAGAGACTACCACGGATCCCTGAAGACAAATCTCGCCAGAAGCGGAGTGGCGGCATCCGGAGTGGACGTCGACTACATTTCCGCTCTTCCGTGGATCGTAACCGAAGACTTCGTCGATCTGATTTCGTACGAAACTTTCAACGGCGCCTCGAAAAATGGAGACTCGAAGCTTCTGTTTCTCCAATACACATCGGGGTCGACCAGAGATCCCAAAGGCGTGATGGTGACGCACGAAAACATACTGCATAACTGTCCGCTGGTGATCGACCATCACGCACCGGTGGTTGTATCCTGGCTTCCGCAGTATCACGATATGGGGCTGATCGGGTGCTACCTTTATCCGGCGCTAAAAGGCGGCACCACTTACGGCTTCGCTGCCACAGATTTCATTCAGCGCCCGGCGCTGTGGTTCGACACCATTAAAACTTACGGGGCTAGCGCCTCGGCGGCGCCCAACTTCGCGTACGACTATTGCCTTCGCGCTGGGCGGCTTTCCAAGGAGAGCCTCGAAAATTGCGATCTCAGCTCTCTCAGGTTGCTGTTGGCTGCCGCGGAACCCGTCAAACCTGGTACGTACACACGGTTTCTGCAGGCGTTTCAGCCCTATGGACTTAAGTCGGAGAGCTTTTTTGTCGCGTACGGACTGGCCGAGAATACGCTAGCGGTTTCGCACGGTGGCCGCAATATCATTTCAGTCAACAAGAACGCCATCACGCTGGGCAAGGCCCGCATGACCACCGAGGTTTCCGAGGTCGGCGCGGCCACCCAGATTGTCAGTTGCGGAACTCCACTGCCGGGCCTCACCGTGAAGATCGTGGATCCGGAGAAGCACGTCGCTCTGGGGCCAGGTCATATCGGCGAGATTTGGGTCGCTGGAGCCAGCAAGTGCCAAGGTTATTGGAATAATCCGGAACTGGGGCTTAAGATGTTCCATGCTCGCCTGGTGGACGACAGCCCTTATGACGATGGCTACCTTCGGACCGGCGACATGGGGTTCTTGCAGGCCGGCGAACTCTTCGTCTGCGGCCGTATCAAGGACATGATTATCGTCCGAGGGCAAAACTATTATCCGCAGGATATCGAGGAAGTGGTGGAGAAGGCATCCGGCCTGATCCGGACCAATTGCGTGGCCGCTTTCCAGATTCACGAAGACAGCGAGCCGGCACTGGCGGTGGTTGCCGAAGTGAAAAATCCTAAAGCGCTTCCGGAGGCGCTGAAGATTGCCGCCGCCATCCGGAATTACCTCAACGTGGAAGTGGCGCTGATTTCCTTCATAGCGCCCCGTGCAATACCGAGAACCAGTTCGGGCAAGATCATGCGCCACAAAACCAAGCAGATGTGGCTGGAGGGTAAGTTCAGGGTGCTCTCGGAGTTTTCGCGGGAAAAAGACGGTTCCGCGGCATCCGGTTCTGAAGGCCAGTCGCCTTTCGACGTATTGAAAGCCCGGTACAACTTGACTGGTACGGAATCGTACAACCTGGTGGAAGCCGGACTGGATTCCCTCGACCTGGTTGTGTTCATGCACGAGATCAAGGAGCTTTTGAAGGACAAAGGCGCCGAGATGCTGGCGAGGCAGGTGGATATCGGGCTGATTCAGCGTGTCAGCGTAGCCGAGCTGTTTCGACTGGCCGAACAGTTGGAGAGCGCGCCCGAAGACGCACTCGTTCTGCTGCGGCATTCGCTTACGGCATTCCGTGAAGAACAGCACTCGGCGGAAAAACAGATGATGAGTGACGACAGGAAGCTCATCTTCGAGCCTCCCGCGCCGGCGTTATTGCCTGGGTTATTGCAAGGTGTCCCCATCCTGGATCGTGTGCTGCTCACCGGTGGCACCGGCTTCATCGGACCGTTCCTGGTGAAGAGTCTCCTGGAACAGACGCGTGCGAAAATCCATGTTCTCGTAAGGGCTTCCGACGAGCATCAGGGCCGGCAAAGACTGCGGGCGGCGATGGAATCGATGGGGCCTTGCGCGGCCTCTCTGATGCAGATGTTCGAATCTCGCGTGATTCCCGTTTGCGGAGATCTAGGCCAGCCAAAGCTGGGCCTGACGCCGGAAGTCTGGGATCGCCTTGCAAATGAAATGGACACAGTGTTCCATAACGGCGCAACTGTAAACTACCTGTTCAACTACGATCGGATGCGTGACGCGAACGTGCTCGGAACGAACGAGGTCTTAAGGCTCGCGTTTGAAGGACGTCCCAAAAGCTTCAACTACGTCTCCACTACTTTCGTGTTTGGCTGGGCGGTTAAGAAAGTGCTGTATGAGACCAACCTGAACGAGAACATGGAGCTTCTCGATTTTGGATACAGCCAGTCCAAGTGGGTAGCGGAGCAGGTGGTGATGGACGCGCGCCGTCACGGTCTGGCGACGCGGATTTTCCGCCCTGCCCTGGTGAGTCCTTCCGTTTCAGGCGGAGGCAACAACTTCGATATCGCCGTTCGCTTAGTTGCATTCATGGTGAACCATGGCATTGGTGTGGATGCCATGAACCAGGTAAGTTTCGTTCCTGCGGATATCGTGGCTAACAATATCGTCGCGATTTCCACCACTCCCGGAACGGCCAATCAGACCTACCACGTGACGCGGGACGATTACGCGAACATGCTGGATATTACCGGATTAATTACCCAGGCAACTGGGCGCCAATTCGAGATATTCAGCCTTCCTGACTTCGTTCCCGAGCTGATCAAGAGATGCAGGAAAGAGGATCTGCTCTTTCCGCTGCTGG